>JAQCFL010000019.1 GCA_027619375.1 Verrucomicrobiota bacterium
CTGCCATGGGCGGCAGCATAGCAGGACATGCGCCAAATGTCGCTGGTCTATGTCCGACAGGCTGCTAGCCTGTCTTTTGGCCGCGTCCAGAACTTCCTTTGCTGACGGTTTGTGATTGGCGGGAGGAAGGGGAATGGGGAAGGTGGGGGGGTGTGGAAGATCCTGTTGTTGGTGTCGTTGTTGCCGACAGTGGTGGCGGTGTTGGCGCGGAAGTGGCTGTGTGACCGGGTGGTGCGGCCGTATGAGGGACACATGACGAGCCGGAGCGGACGGGAGTTGGCGGAGGGCTTGTTGAAGGCGGCGGGTCGGGGGGCGTCGATCAGTGTTGCGGAGAAGCGGAAGGCGGGGGTGGTGGTGGATCCGCCGCAGTTGGTGTTGTCCTCGGCGTTGGCGGAAGCCAGGGACGTGGTGTCGCTGGGGAAGGTGGCGGCCTTGACGGGGCAGGCCTTGGTGGCGGCGGATCAGCCGCAACTGATGAGGTGGCGGCAGTGGGTGCTGCGCTTCAGCTGGGCCTTTCCGGTTTTCACCGCGGTGGTGCTGGTCTTTGCGGTGGTGGTGGCGAAGTTGGCGGCGTCCTGGGCGATCGTGATTTTGTTAGGGGCCTTGGGATTGGCGAGTGCACTGTCCCTGGCTTCGGTGATGATCGAGGTGGAGGGGGCGAAGTTGGTGCTGGACTTGATGGAGCGGTCGCGGGTCCTGCCGCGGCGGGATGAGGAGGAGGAAGTGGGGCTTTGTTGTCGGGCCATGGCCTATCGCCAGGTGGTGCCGGGGGCGGTGGAGTGGATGTTTTAGGTGCGGCGGTTATGGATTGTTGGGTTATTGGCTATTGGGGTGAGTGGTGTTGGGGTGGGAGAAAGGGCTGGAAGGAGGGGGGGGATCGGTTAGGGTGATCGGGAGTCCTTGGAAGGGATTCGTATTTCCAACCAATGAAACTGAAATTTTGCGGAGCGGCGGGGACGACGACGGGGTCACAACATCTTTTGGAGGTCAATGGGCAGCGGATTCTGCTGGATTGCGGGCTGTATCAGGGACGGCGGAAGGATCAGTATGAGGTGAACTGTTGTTTCCCGCATTTTAATCCGGCGGAGGTGGACGTGGTGGTGTTGTCGCATGCGCACATTGATCACAGCGGGAACCTCCCGAATTTGTGTGCGAAGGGATTTGCGGGGAACATTTATGCGACGTTTGCGACGCGGGATCTGTGCCAGATCATGTTGGCGGACTCGGCGCACATTCAGGAGAAGGACACGGAGTGGCTGAACAAGAAGCGGAAGAAGTCGGGGGAGCCGTTGGTGGAGCCCCTTTACACGAAGGAGGAGGCGGAGGAGTGCATGCGGCAGTTCGTGAACATCGGTTATGACCGGGCCCTGCCCATCGCGAAGGGGGTGACGCTGACCTTTTTGGATGCGGGGCACATTTTGGGGAGTGCGCAGGTCCTGATGGAGATCGAGGACGAGGAGGATGGTCAGACGAAGCGCTTGTTGTTTTCGGGGGATGTGGGGCGTGGGGGAAATGAGATCCTACGGGATCCGGTGGCGGCGGAGAATGTGGATTTTTTGCTGATGGAGAGCACCTACGGGGGACGGGAGCATGATTTGCCGACGGGGGCGGGGAAGCATATTGCGGCCATCGTCAACCGGGCCATTGAGCGGAAGGGGAAGATCATCATTCCGGCCTTTGCGGTGGAGCGGACCCAGGCGCTGCTTTACGTGCTGCACCAGTTGTTCGAGGAGGAGTTGATCCCGGACATTCCGGTGTATGTGGACAGCCCCCTGGCGGTGAATGCGACGGAGATCTTCCGCCTGCACCCGGAGTGTTTCAACGAGGAGGTTTATCGCTTTCTGTTCGAGAAACGGAATCCGTTCGGGTTCGAGGGGCTGACCCTGATCCGGGACGTGAAGAAGTCAAAGGAACTGAACGCTTCGCACGATCAGTGCATCATCATTTCGGCCTCGGGGATGTGTGAGGCGGGGCGGATCCTGCATCACCTGCGCAATGGCATCGAGGATCCCAAGAACACCATTCTCTTCATCGGATACTGCGCGGAGAACACCCTGGGGTGGAAGATCCGGGAGCATTGGGACAAGGTGAAGATCTTTGGGGATGAGTTCCAGTTGAAGGCGAACGTGGAGATCATGGATTCCTTTTCCGGACATGCGGACCACTCGGAGTTGATGGACTATTTCCATGCGATGACCGGGTCGAGGAAGAAGGTCTGGTTGATTCACGGGGAGAAGACCCGCCTGGAGGCGCTGAGGGAGGCGCTCAGCAAGGAGCATGAGGGGGATGTGGAGATCGGGGTGCTGGGGAACACGGTGACGTTTTAGCTGCAAATAGCGGTTGATTTCTCCGGGGAGGGGGGCTAGGAAAGCCATCCGTTCGCGGGAAAAGCTCGGTTAGCTCAGCGGTAGAGCGCTACCTTCACACGGTAGATGTCACTGGTTCAAATCCAGTACCGAGTATTCCAGGTTCGAAGGGATCGCTGGGGATGGGAATATCGGGCTTGGGGGGAGCGGGGGGGATTGTGTAGAAGGGTCGCCGTGGAAGAGCGGATCGGATTCAAAGTCATGGGACGGTTGCGATTGCTGGCTGTCGGGATGCTGGTGCTGGGGTTGGTTTCCTGTGGTGGGGGGCCGAAGATCGGGATGAAGAGTCCGGGGCGGGCCTTCAAGGATGTGCGGGCGGAGGTGTCGCGGCATGGGGGGGACCGGGAAGAGGTGGATCTGGGGCGGGTGGAGTCGCTGCTGGCGAAGGCGGCGAAGTTGTCGAGTCGGCAGGAAGAGAAGGCGGTGGGGCATTACCTGCAGGCGGCCGAGGAGGCGCGTCGGGCGGGGGGGGCGGCGGGGAGGTTTACTTTGCCCACGCGGTGGGACAGGCCAGTGCCTTGGTGCAGGAATTGGGAGCGTGGACGGACGGGCGGTCGTTTCCCGGAGAGGGGCGGAGCTATCGGGTGGCGCTCGATGTGAAGGGACGCGGCGTGTTTGATCCGCGGCAATTCGATGTGCTGGTGCCGGTGGATCGATTGAAGGTGGAGCGTCTGGGAGAGGAGGCCAAGCAGGATGGGCTGGGTGCGCCGATGGTGGCGGAGCGGGAGTGGACCGAGGCGCGGAAGCTGCAAAACCATTTCCTGCACAGTGGCGGGAGCGACACGGCGGTGACGATGTGGGCGGAGTTTGGCGCGGAGGGCGTGGTGACCTGCCGGTGCCTGAATCCGAGGAAGCAGCATCAACTGTCGGTGGATGGCACAAGGCGGGATGTGGCGGCCAACTACACCGCGCCGATTGCGACGACCGTGCTGGAGCAACGCTGGGGGAACTGGGGGCTGAAGGGTGTGCTGAGTCCGGAGAGTTTTTTGGACAAGATCGGGCTCTATTCGCTGGAAGAGCCGGATCCGGAGCGGATTCCGGTGATCATGGCGCATGGGTTGTTGTCGAAGCCGGAGACCTGGACGGTGGTTTACAACTCATTGCTGGCTGATCGGCGGATCAGGGAGAACTATCAGTTTTACTTCTTCTACTATCCGACCGGATTGCCTCCGATGTATCCTGGGGCGGGCTTGCGGCGGGAGTTGGAGGAGTTGCATGGCTACCTGAAAAGTCGGGGCGGGGGGCGGAACATCGAGCGGATGGTCTTGATCGGCCACAGCATGGGCGGGTTGATGGTGAGTGCGCAGGTGCGTGATTTCCGGGGGGCGTGGAACAAGATGTTCGTGTGTCCGTTGAGCGAGACCTCCCTGAGTCCGGTGGCGCGGCAGGCGGTGCTGACCCTGTTTGAAACCGCGCCGCCGCGCTACGTGACGCGGGCGGTCTTTGTGGCGACGCCGCATCGGGGGAGCACCCTGGCGAACAACTGGATGGGTCGGATCGGATCGGCACTTTCGCGGGTGCCGGAGAGCTTCATGAGTCTGCAGGCGCCGGAGTTGGTGGACTCCATGACGGACTTCGGACGGAGCGTGCTGCTGACGGCGGATCCGTTGGACGGGATCTATCGTTTGCGGGAGGGCAATCTGGTGTTGAGGTTGACGGAGAATCGGCCGATTTCACCGTGGGTGACCCTGCATTCGATCATTGGTGATGAGGGCCGGGGGGATACGCCGGAGAGCACCGACGGGATCGTGCCCTACCGCAGTTCGCATCTGGAGGGGGTGGTTTCGGAGAAGATCGTGCCGTCGGGGCACAGTGCGCATCTGCATCCGGAGGGGAAGGCGGAGATCCGGCGGATCCTGCTGTTGCATTTGCAGGGGTGAGAGCCCGTGGGGGGGCGTAAAATGCTGATTCTCAGTATTTTTCTCAAAAATAAGGAAATGACAGACGAAAGGGGGCGAATGTGGCATTTTACCCATGAACGATGCCGTCCAGCCCCCAGAGACTAGCTGATACGTGGAAAGAATGGCTTTCTGCCGAGGGTGGGAAGTTGTTGCTGTATGCGCGGAGTCGGACGAACACGGCGCAGGACGCGGAGGACTTGATGCAGGAGGCGCTGATTCGCCTGTGGGGGTATCAGGAGGAGCGGGGACACGTGCCGCCGGATCTGCCGCTGGCTTACTCGGTATTGCGGCTCTGTGGAATGGACTATGGGCGGAAGCAGGGGCGGCGGGCGAAGAACCAGCAGAAGATCATTCAGTTCCACGATTTTGACGAGCATTGGTTGGATCGTGGTGCGGAGGAGGATGAGGAAGCGGAGTTTTTGCGGGGGGCGGTGGAGGAGCTCACCGACAAGTTGCGGGAGGTGGTGACGATGAAGATTTGGGGGGGCTTGACCTTTGCGCAGATCGCGGAGGTCCTGAAAATTTCGCAGAACACGGCGGCGTCGCGCTATCGCTATGCGCTGGAGCAGTTGCAGAAGAGTCTCGGAAATTTGAAGGAGGCCCGGAATGGATGATTCCTTGAAAGCGCTGGAAGCCCGTCTTGAGCGGCTTGTGCCGAAGGGCCTGAGTGATTTGGGTCGGGAGCGGATGGAGGATCGGATCGATGAGTTGGCGGCGACCGTGGAGAGTGGATCGGATTTGAGTGGCTGGAAGTGGGGGATGGGAGCGGCTGCCGCGGTGGTGGCCCTGGTGGCGGCGTTTTGGTCCACGGGTCGTGAGGGGGCTGAAACCGCGGTGGTGGAAGTGCCGGCCGTGGAAATTGCGAAGCCTGCGGAAGTGGTCGCGATGCGAACGGAAGAGGACCTGATGGAATTGTTGACCCTGAGTTTGACCCGTCACGTGGAGGCGCGGACGGACCGTGGATTTGTGACCGCGGAGGGGGGGGAGGCGCCGCATCGTTACTGGAGCTACGAAGTGACGAATGATGAGGAGCTGATGGATTCGGAGAGCGGCTATGCGGTGCGGGTGGTGTCGCAGCATGAGGAATGGGTGCCGGTGGCGGTGACGAGTCTTTGAAATTGGAAAGGCGATGAAAACAAAATCGACATGGAGACTTGGGGGGCTGGCACTGGTGATCATCAGTGGTGCGGGGCTGGTGACCGGGGAGGAGCCGGTCACGGTGCGCAAGCCGGATGCGGCTGGGGTTGTGTCGGCCGCGGAGAACCCCGACTATCCGCTGAAGAGGGCGGCGAAGGATTTGTGGTTGGGAATCGCCGTGTCCAAGCCGGAGGCGGCGGTGCAGGCGCAGCTGCGGGAGATCCCGAACGGGGTGGGGTTTGTGGTCGGTGAAGTGGCGAAGGGCGGTCCGGCAGAGGGGACCGGGTTGCGGGAATATGACTTTGTGTGGAAGATGAACGATCAGCTGCTGGTCAATGCCGCCCAGTTTTGGACGCTTCTGAATCTGCAGAACGCGGGAGATAAGGTAACCTTGACCATTCAGCGGGGGGGGGAGAACCAAGAGGTGGAGTTGAGTCTGGAGCAGCGCCCGGAGGATCAAAAGGGGCGGGAGCTGGCCGACACACAGGTCATGTCGCCACCGATTCCCGGTTTGCCGACCCAGCGTTACGATTTGCTGGGGCGGGTGGCGGAGCTGCGGGATGAGCAGGGGACGGTGCGCATGTGGCGGACGGGAGAAGGCTTCAGTTGGGCCGAGTATGACAAGTTTGAGCTGAAAATGCGTTCCGGAGAGTTGGTCGGGGCGGGGGAAGAGGCCTTGCCGCCGGATCTGGAGAAGACCCTTCGGGCCAAATTGGAGGCCTTGATGAGAGGGTATGAGCAGGCGGAGCGGAACCACCAGGCCAGTGGCCGGGGTCCCCGGGTGAGGCGTGTGCCCAGCGAGAAGGATTCGCGGTAGAGGGGTTCGGGCGGGACAATTAGGCAACTCTTTCCTAAAAACCGTTGCCTTTTGTCGGGGGGGTTCTCATGGTCCGCGCCATGCATCCGGACGTGGAAAAATTGGTGGAATCGGGCCGCATTGCTGCCGCGGTCGGGGAAAGGCTCTCGCAATTGGCTCCGGGCAGTTTTTGTCTTCACAAGAGCTGGGGCTCTGGCAAGGTGTCCAGTTGGGATCTTTTCGGGGGTAAAGTGACCATTGATTTTGAGAAGGAGCCGGGTCGGGTGATGGGATTGAAGCTGGCATTGGAGAAGACCGAGCCGATCGAGTCGACGGATTTCCGGGCGCACAAGATCGACCAGGAAGGAGAATTGAAGGAGCTGGCGCAGAGTGATCCTGCGGCGGTGGTGATCCGGACGCTGATCAGTCACGGCGGCTCGATGAAGCCGGACCAGATTGATCGCCAGCTTTGCGGCAGCGTGGTTCCGGAGGAGGACTACAAGAAGTGGTGGGACCGGGCGAAGAAGGCCTTGCGGGAGACGCGTCAGGTGGTGGTGCCGAGCAAGCGGAACGAGCCGTTGGTCTTGCGGGATTCGGATTTGAGTCCGCAGGAGATATTGTTGCAGGATTTCGAGGAGGCCCGTGATCTCCGAGTGAAGGCGAGCGTGTTGGAGGAACTGCGCAAGGATGCGAAGCTCCTGAAGGATGATGAAGCGGCGCGGGAGCGGATCCTGAGCGGGACGGAGGAGTCGGCGCGGAAGGGGATGAAGCTGCACCTTGGTGCGGTGTTGGATTTGTTGGCGGGCCGGGATGAGTTGTTTGACGCCCTGAAGGGGGTGGAGTTGCCTGATGCGGCCATTCGCATTCTCGACGTGCTGGCGGCGGGTTCGCCGCTGCAGTTGTCCACCGAGCTTTCGGGACTCTCGGCGGTGCGTCAGCGGCGCATCTTTGATTCCTTTCCGGAGGCCTACGGCGAACAGTGGGTGGCAAACATTCTGCAGGTCTTTGACCGGGTGGGGACACGCGGGGTGGCGGAGATCGCCAAACTGTTTTCGGATCGCAACGAGAGCGAGATACTTCTGGCGCACATTCGCAAGGCTCTTTCGCGGCACGCGCTCGGGCCGGACGCCCTGGCGTGGCTTTGCCGGGAGCGGAAGAAGGCGGCGAAGGATGCCTTTGGCCACGAGGTGGGTTCGGCGATCCTTTCGGTGATCGAGCAGGACACCACCGACGAGGGGCCGCGCCGCAGCCTGCGCCTGCAGAATTTGCTGATGGAGGACAAGAAGTTGGTCCCGGATTTGTTGAAGGGGGTGGACGTGAACGAGGTCCGCAACTTTGCGCGGAAGCTGCTTTCCAGCCCGGCCTTCCCTGAGTTGGACCGGAAGTCGCTGATGGCGCGGGTCATCAAGGCGCATCCCGAGACGCAGGAGCTGGTGACCGGCGAGAGCGGGGCGAAGAACGAGTCCCTGGTGGTGTCCTGGGAGAGTCTGGAGCGGCGGAAGGCGGAGTATGAGGATCTGGTGAACAACCGCATTCCGCAGAACGTGAAGGATATTGCGGTGGCCCGGTCCTACGGGGACCTGCGGGAGAACTTTGAATACAAGGCGGCCAAGCAGATGCAGGCGGTCCTGAACCGTTTCCGCACGGACATGGAGCGGGATCTGACCAATGCGCAAGGCACGGATTTCTCCGGAGCGGATCCGTCCGCAATCAACATCGGCACAGTGGTGACGCTGGAGACGGCGGACGGCAAGGAAGTGGTTTACACGGTGCTGGGTGCGTGGGACAGCGATCCGGAGACGAACCTGGTTTCCTACCTCTCCGACATCGGACAGGCCCTCATCGGTGAGAAGGTGGGATCGGTGGTGGAGATCCGCGAATTGGAGACGGAGACGCTGCAGACGCTGACCGTGAAGGCGATCCGTGCCTGGAAGTAATCGGGCCACCCGGACAAGAACAACATTTCAGAAACAACCATGTCAGACACGACCATCATTGCAGTACGCGGCCGCGAGATCATTGACTCGCGGGGCAATCCCACCGTTGAAGCCGAAGTGACACTGAAGGGCGGCGGCTTTGGCCGGGCCGGAGTGCCGAGTGGCGCGAGCACGGGGGAACACGAAGCGTGGGAGCTACGCGACGGGGACAAGAACCGGTATCTCGGCAAGGGTGTGCTCAAGGCGGTGGACAACGTGAATCAGATCATCGCGCCGGCCCTCATCGGGAGGGATGCGACGGACCAGGCGGGGATCGACTCCGCGATGCTGGCCCTGGACGGCACGAAAAATAAGTCGAATCTGGGGGCCAATGCCCTGTTGGGCGTGTCGTTGGCGGTGGCCAAGGCGGCGGCGGCGGCGTCAGGTTTGCCGCTCTACAAATACCTCGGTGGACCGAATGCGAAGGTGCTGCCGGTGCCGATGATGAACATCATCAACGGAGGATCGCACTCCGACGCGCCGATCGCGTTCCAGGAATTCATGATTCGTCCGGTGGGAGCGCCGACCTTCCGCGAGGCGATCCGGATGGGTGCGGAGATTTTCCACAATCTGAAGAAGGTTCTCTACGACCGCGGACTGAGCACGGCGGTGGGTGACGAGGGTGGCTTCGCGCCGAAGTTCGACGGCACCGAGGATGCCTTGGACACGGTCAGCAAGGCGGTGGAGCAGGCGGGCTACAAGGTGGGCACGGATGTGACCTTCGCGCTTGATTGTGCGGCCTCCGAGTTTTTCTCGGATGGGATTTACGACTACTCGAAGTTCGAGGGGGAAGGTGGAGCGAAGCGGAACTCCGCGGAGCAGGCCGCCTATCTCGCGGAGCTTTGTGAGAAGTATCCGATCGATTCGATTGAAGACGGTTGTGATGAAAACGACTGGGAGGGTTGGAAGATCCTCACCGACAAGGTGGGCGACAAGGTGCAGTTGGTCGGGGACGACCTCTTTGTGACCAACGTTGATTTCCTGCAGAAGGGGATCGATCTCGGGGTGGCCAACTCCATTCTCATCAAGGTGAACCAGATCGGCACGCTGACCGAGACGCTTGATGCGATCGAGTTGGGCAAGGTGAACGGTTACAACTCGGTGATTTCGCATCGTTCCGGGGAGACCGAGGACAGCACCATTGCGCACATCGCGGTGGCCACCAATGCGGGCCAGATCAAGACCGGTTCGATGAGCCGTTCGGACCGGATCGCGAAGTACAACCAGTTGCTCCGGATCGAGGAGATGCTGGGGGATACGGCGATTTACGGGACGAAGTAGAGGCGGGGCTCGATAGATGACCCGTCCCTTGTGCTCGATGCATGAAGCCGGACCCCTCCCGGGCGGAATCGAGCCTCCGCACTCCGGGGGGGCGCCAAATTACTTTGGTTTTCTTAAGTAATTTTGCTATGATCCGGCCTGTATGGCTGGGACGGCGAGAAAGAAGGGGAAACCGAGGCGCAAGGCGGGGCGTTTTCTGCAGGCGCGGACGGACGGGTTGCGTCTGGTGAATCGATTGGCCTTCGCGATTTTGATCTTGATGGGGTGCACGGCGGTGGCCTTGTTGGCGGTGCCGCAGGTGCATGAGTTGCGGCGATTGGAGCAGGAGCACGCCCAGTCGCTGGCGCGGGAGCGGGAGACGCTGGCGCGGAAGGATCGGCGGATGCGGGAGTTGACCGCGTTGCGGAGCGATCCGGAGTATTTGGAGTTGGTGGCGCGGGATCGGTTGGATCTCTTCGAGGAAGGGGAGACGCCGGTGCGGGTAATCCGGACGGGGAACTGAGGGGGTCCTCAGTTCCGGGGTTTGGCGTAGTGTTTGACGACCTTCTCGGGGAGGGTGTCGGCGTTGTCGAGGACCCAGAGGCGGGTGGCGTCCTGATCGTTCCGGGCCCAGCGGCCGAGGATTTGGCTGTACATGCGGGACTGATCGTCTGCGCTGGAGAGGGTGTAAACGTTTTCCAGGGCGACCTGGGGGTTTTGGTTGGCGCTCTCGGAAAGGAAGATGCGCCGGGCCCCGTCGAGGTCGGGATTGTCTCCGAGTGATTGGAGCCAGTCGGCGGTGCGTTCGGGGTCTTGTCGGGCCATCTGTCGGGCGATTCCCTCGGCGGCTTCGGTGCGGGTGTCCTCGGGAAGGCTCTCGGCCCAGCGGCGGGCAGACTCCAGATCGCGGCGGGCCCATTCGTCGGAAACCTCTTCGGAGGCGTCGCGGCGGGAGTCCACGCTGGCCATGTCACTGATCCAGGTGCCGGCCTGTTCGGGATTGGCGCGGGTGAGGTCGCGGGCCGCGTGTCGGGCGGTGCCGCGCTGGAGGTCTTCGTCACCGATGGAGGCGATCCAGGCGGCGGTGAAGTCGAATCCGTTTTGAAGGACGTAGGGGAGGGTGGCCTCCATGGCGGCGGATCTGGTTTTTCCGGCCTCGAGGCCTTCCAGGGTTTGGCGGGCGAGATCGGGGTCGTTGCTGGCGATGCCGTGGAGGAGGCCGACGATCCAATCGTTGGTGCCACCAACATCCTCGCGGCCGTCCACCCAGGCGGCGGCGGCATAGGGGTCTGCGGCGGCCCAGGCGGTGAGGGCGGTGCGGCGGGCCTCGCCGGAAGGCTCGGTTTCCTCCAGATAAGTCACCGCGGCATAGGGATCCGCCTTAACCCAGGCGTGGAGGAGAAGGGCGTAGTCGGCACCCCGGGTCTTGGCAAAGCCGTCCGCGCGGAAGGCCTCGATGACGCCTTGGAACTCGTCGGGGCCAAGGGAGTCGATGAGGCGGAGGAGTTGGCGGGTGCGATCGACCTGATCGGCGTTGGAGAGGGTGAGGTGGAGGTCGTGCTTGAGGTCCGCGAAGGTGCGGGGGCGTTTGGTGGTCCGTTCCTTCCGTGCGGCGGTGGAATCCCGGTGCCCGGCGGCCGCGGCGGTGCCGCCGTGGGCGCGGACGCGGGCGGCGACGGCCTCCTTCTCAGAGGCAGCGGTCGGGGCGGAAGTCTGGCGTCCGATGACGACACCGAGAACGACGGTGAGGATCCAGCCGGAGGCCAGGGCGATCTTACGGCTATCGATCTTCATGGTGGCGGAGTCCCTGCTCTACGCGGACCGGGAGGATTTCTTTACACCTCGGTATGGTTTGGGGGCTGAAAGTTCTGGATCTCGAGGGAGGGAGGCCTTAGCAGGAAGGAGTCATGGAGACAGTGATCGCGGCCGAGGGAGTGCACCGCAGCTATAAGCTGGGGAAGACGGAGCTGGAGGTGCTGCGGGGAGTAGATGTGGAGATCGGGGCAGGGGAGCATGTCTTTCTCTGTGGGGCCAGCGGCGCCGGCAAGACGACCCTCATGTACACCTTGGCGGGGCTGGAGCGTCCGCAGATGGGGCGGGTGATGGTGGAGGGCAGGGATCTTTATCAGATGGGGCGGAAGGAACAGGCGGCGGTGCGCAATGCCCGGATGGGCTACATTTTCCAGAACTACTACCTGTTGCCGGAGCTCACCGCCCTGGAGAACGTCCTCGTGCCGGGGATGATCGGCGGGAATTCGGAGACGAGGCGGGCCCACGAGCTGCTGGAGGCGGTGGGTTTGTCGGACCGCAAGGAGCATTTGCCCAGCGAGTTGAGCGGCGGGGAGCAGCAGCGGGTGGCCATCGCCCGGGCCCTGGCGAACAACCCGGCCATGGTCTTCGCGGACGAGCCGACGGGCAATCTGGACTCCAAGAACGGGGCCGAGGTGATGAAACTGCTGCTCGGTTTCGCGGGGGAATCGAAAACGACCCTCGTGGTGGTGACCCATGACGTGGAGTTGGCGAAGATGGGGGACCGGATTCTGACCATCCGGGACGGGCGGATCGTTTGAATAAGCGCTGCGGATGGTGATTCCGCGCTTTGCAATGGGCCGGGGACCGCGCAAACTTGGCCCAGCAAAGATGGTATTGAAAATTTGGCTCGATGGAAAGCTGGTGGACGAAGCGGACGCCAGGGTGACGGTGTTTGATCACGGGTTGTTGTATGGCGACGGTGTCTTTGAGGGCATCCGCTTTTACAGCGGGCGGGTCTTTCGTCTGGAGGAACACATCGGGCGCCTGCTTGATTCGGCGCGAGCGATACTCCTGAAGCTGCCGTGGTCCCACGAAGAGGTGTGCACGGCGGTGCGCCAAACGATCGCGGCGAACGGCCTGGTGGATGGCTATGTGCGGCTGGTGGTGACGCGGGGTGCGGGGGGACTCGGATTGAATCCGTATCTTTGCAAGACGCCGACGATGTTCATCATCGCATCGAGCATCACGCTCTATCCGGAGGAGCACTACACCAATGGGTTGTCCCTGGTGACCTGTTCGACCCGTCGTCCGACTCCCGGGGCGTTGAGTCCGCAGGTGAAATCGTTGAATTACCTGAACAACGTCATGGCGAAGGTGGAGGCGTTGAAGGCCGGAGCGATGGAAGGCGTGATGCTCAACGAGCAGGGTTACGTCGCGGAGTGCACGGGCGACAACATTTTCATCATCAAGCGCGGGAAGATCCTCACGCCGCGCATTTCGGACGGGGCGTTGGATGGCATCACCCGCGGGGTCATTTTCGAACTGGCGGAGCAGTTGGGGATCCCGATGGAGGAGGCGACCATGACGCGCTATGATCTCTACACGTCCGAGGAGTGTTTTCTCACCGGGACGGCGGCGGAAGTCATCCCGGTGGTGGCGATTGACGAGCGACCGATCGGGGACGGGAAGGTGGGGGAGACGGTGCGGCGGGTGCTGGAGGCTTTCCGGAATCTCACCCAGACCACGGGAACTCCGGTGGAGGGGGCCTGAATGCGAATTTTAACGGGACATTCGGCGGTGCTGGACTAGGTTTTTGCAGATGGATTGCGATTTTTGTGGCAGCAAGGCGACTGTCTTCCTCACCCAATTGGTGGAGGGGGAGATGAAGAAGCTGTGTTTGTGCGAGAAATGCGCGACGGAGAAGGGGGTGACGGATCCGACGGGCTTTTCGTTGGCGGACGAGGTGTCGGGTGGATCGAAGGTGGCGGCACCCGGTCAACTGGTTGCGGCGACCCCGGTGGAGCAGGGGCCGGAATGCCCGAACTGCGGGTTCACCTTCGCGAAATTTCAGCAGGTGGGCCGCCTGGGTTGCAGTATTTGCTACGACACCTTCCGCGATGACATCGTGCGTCGCCTGAAGGGGATGCACAAGGGGATGACCCACGCCGGGCGGGTGCCGGAGGGATTGATGGCGGCCTACGAGCGGGAGCAGAGGCTGGGTCGGCTCAATGAGCGTCTGGCCGAGGCGATCACCTCGGAAAACTATGAGGAGGCGGCGGGCCTGCGGGACGAGATCAACGAGATTGAGGCCGCGGAGGTGGTGGAATCATGATGCGCTTTTCGACCCTGATCAAACACCCCGCGGACTGGATGACCGGGGAGAGCGAGGACGTGGACACCATCGTGCTCACGAGCCGCATTCGCTTGGCGCGGAATCTTCGAGGCGAACCATTTCCGGGATGGGCGACGAAGGAACGGCGGGTGGAGATTCTTGAGCGCTTGAAGCCGGAGGTGGAGGGCCTGTCGCAGATGAAGGATGGGTTTTCGCAGGAACTGGACGGATTGTCCTCCCTGCAGAAACAGGTGCTCGTGGAGCGGCATTTGATCAGCCGGGAGCAGGCGGCGTGTGGCGAGGGAAGTGCGGCGGTGGTGAACCGGAAGCAGACGCTGAGTTTGATGATCAATGAAGAGGACCACCTCCGCATGCAGGCGATCCGTCCGGGCCTAGCGCTGACCGAGGCCTACGAGATTGTTTCCGAAGCGGATCAGGAGTTGGAGGAATCGGTGGAGTTCGCCTTTGATCATGACCTGGGTTACATCAGCGCCTGTCCGACGAACCTCGGGACTGGGATGCGGGCCTCCTCGATGCTGCATCTGCCCGGGCTTGTCCTGAGCGACCAGATCGGGCAGGTCCTCCAGGCGGTCGGGAAGCTGCAATTGGCGGTGCGCGGATTTTTTGGGGAGGGGACCGAGTCGCTGGGGAACCTGTTTCAGATTTCAAACCAATCGACGCTGGGGGAGAGTGAGGAGACCATTCTGCGGCGACTGGAGCGGGTCATCGGGCAGGTTGCGGGGCACGAGCGGAACGCCCGGGGCAAGCTGCTGGAGGATGATCCGGAGATGGTCTTCGACCGGGTGGGGCGGGCCTATGGAACCCTGCGGCACGCGCACATCATTCCTTCGAAAGAGGCGCTCAATCACCTCTCCCTGCTGCGCCTCGGAGTGGAGCTGGGCTTTTTTTCCGTTGAAACCTTGAGAATCTGTGACGCGCTGTTGATGGAGATTCAGCCGGCCCATTTGCAGCTGCATGCGGGGACCAAGCTGACCCCCGAGCAGCGGGATGCGATTCGGGCGGAAATCATCCGGACCCGGTTGCAATCCCTCGACGCCCCTGTTATGAATAAGCATACGGCGGATGAGAAAAGAGCTGATCCGCCCGAAGACCTGACTGAACTATGAACAACTTCACTCCTCGAGCGCAGCAGGTCCTGGCCTTGGCGCGCAAAGAAGCGGATCGATTCAACCACAACTATGTTGGCACGGAGCATCTCCTGCTGGGCTTGATCAAGCTCGGGCAGGGTGTGGCGGTGAGTGTGCTGGAACGGATGGGCTTGGATTTGGAATCGGTGCGCATGGAAGTGGAGAAGCAGGTGGGCACCGGACCGGACCAGAAGATCACCGGGAACATTCCCTACACACCGCGGGTGAAGAAGGTTCTGGCACTTGCGAACAAGGAGGCGAAGGCGCTCACCCATTCCTATGTCGGCACCGAGCACATCTTGCTCGGCTTGTTGCGGGAAGGTGAGGGAGTGGCGGCGCGGGTCTTGCAGACGCTGGATGTGGACATCGCGCGGACGCGCAACGAGATCCTCGCGGAGATCGATCCGAATTTCACGCCGGAGGAACCCGACGACGAGTTTGAGGGATTCGAGGACGAGGGAGAGCCGGAGGAAGGGGAGGGCAAGACGAAGACGCCGGCCTTGCGTGCCTTTGGTCGCGACCTCACGAAGTTGGCCCGCGAGAACGAGCTTGATCCGGTCATCGGTCGGGAGCCGGAGTTGGAGCGCGTCATTCAGATCCTTTGCCGTCGCACGAAAAACAATCCGGTCCTCGTCGGCGAGGCCGGGGTGGGCAAGACGGCGATCGTGGAAGGCCTCGCGCAGGAAATTTCCTCGGGGAACGTCCCGGAAATTTTGCGCGACAAGCGCGTCATCACCCTCGACCTCGCCCTGATGGTGGCGGGGACGAAATACCGCGGCCAGTTCGAGGAGCGGATCAAGGCGGTGATGGACGAGATCCGCAAGGTGAAGAACGTCATCCTGTTCATCGACGAGTTGCACACCATCGTGGGTGCCGGTTCGGCGGAGGGGGCGATGGATGCCTCCAACATCATCAAGCCGGCCCTGAGCCGCGGCGAGTTGCAGTGCGTGGGGGCGACCACCCTGAACGAATACCGGAAGTATATCGAGAAGGACGCCGCGCTGGAGCGCCGCTTCCAGCAGGTGAAGGTGGAGGAGCCCTCCCCGGACGATGCCATCAAGATTTTGCAGGGACTGCAGGACAAGTATGAGGCCCACCACAAGGTGCGTTACTCGCCGGAGGCGATCGAGGCCTCGGTGCGCCTGACGACCCGCTATCTGACCGGCCGCTATTTGCCGGACAAGGCGATCGACGTTCTCGACGAGACCGGAGCGCGGGCCCGGATCGGCACGCTGACGCGTCCGCCGAAGATCAAGGAGTTGGAAGGGAAGATCGAGGTCATCAACAAGGAAAAGGTGGCGGCGATCAACGCACAGGACTTTGAGAAGGCCGCCTCCTTGCGCGATGATGAGAAGCGTGCGCGGAAGGATTTGGAGGAAGTCATCGACGGCTGGAAGTCGGAGAGCGAGGAACGGGTGGTGGACGTCACGGAAGACGACATCATGTCGGTGGTCGCGAAATGGACCGGCGTGCCCCTGCAGCGGATGGAGGAGAAGGAGGCCGCCAAGTTGCTGCGCATGGAGGACGATCTGAAGGAGACCGTGATCGGGCAGGACGAGGCGGTGACGGCGATTTCGAAAGCGTTGCGTCGTTCCCGGGCCGATCTGAAGGATCCGCGCCGTCCGATCGGAAGTTTCCTCTTCCTTGGACCGACCGGGGTGGGCAAGACCTACCTCGCGCGGAACCTCGCGGAGTTCATGTTTGGCGATCAGGATGCGCTGATCCAGATCGACATGTCGGAATACATGGAGAAGTTCACCTCCAGTCGTTTGATCGGCTCGCCTCCGGGCTACGTGGGTTATGAGGAGGGTGGTCAGCTTTCGGAGGCGGTGCGCCGTCGGCCCTATTCGGTGGTGCTGTTCGACGAGATCGAGAAGGCCCACCCGGATGTCATGAACCTGCTGCTCCAGATTTTGGAGGAGGGAATGGTGACGGACAGCTTCGGGCGGAAGATCGACTTCCGGAACACAATCATCATCCTGACCTCCAACGTGGGGGCTTCGACCATCAAGCGGCAGACCTCCCTCGGCTTCGGGGCGATGAATGAGGCCGATGCGGACTTCGAAGGGATGAAGGAGAAGATCCTTGAGGAGTCGAAGAAGCAGTTCAAGCCGGAGTTTCTGAACCGCCTGGACGACATGGTGGTCTTCCGGATGCTGGAGAAGTCCCATCTTTCGACCATCGTCAATCTGGAGGTTTCCAAGCTCGACGCACGGCTTGCGGAGAAGGACATCATCATCGAACTTGACGACAGCGCCCGCGATTTCCTCATCAAGGAGGGCTACGATCCAAGCTTTGGAGCACGGCCGATGCGCCGGGCGGTGGAGCGTTTCCTGGAGGATCCTCTGGCGGAGTCGCTGCTGCGGGGAACCGTGAAGCAGGGCAGCCGGGTGGTTGTGCGCCACGAAGAGGACGCCAAGGAGTTGTCGTTCGCGCCGAAGGGCACGAAGGCGGAGCCGGACGAGGCGGAAGCGCCGGCGTAGGGCACCCGGGTTTGACTCTTGCCGATTGCCACCTTCGGAAGGGCGGGGTAGGATGATGGGTCACGATGGGATCCATGGATGGCGACAAGTCGAAGGTGGAGGCTCAGGGCCTTTTGGCGCGAATGAAGTGCCCGCCTTGGCGGACCCTGGTGCTGTTGTTCGGGTTGTTGGGGGTGATTGGTTTGGCCTACCCCGACTTTCGCAACTGGGACAGGAAATCGACGATTTTTGGCCTGTGAGGACCCGCAATCTCTTGTAGTTGCGATGGTCGGTCTCCGAAACCGGCTGTAGTGAAGACCCACCCTCTTCCCAAGGCTGGTTTGGTGGCTACAATCCGTATCCGTCATGTTGTAACGCGTCGGGATAATCACGGGTAATCGGGTGCTGCAGATTTCGCAATAATCTCGGGACGACGGAGGCGGTGGCCTTTGGCAAAGCGGCGGGCAAGATCGCGGGGCAGGTCGACGGAGCGGAGGGCTTTGAGCCGGAGGCGAGAAGCCCGGAGCGCAGGCGGCCTGCCCCGCGAGTCGCTCCGGGCGGGGGGCTTCCCGGGGCGTATGCCCTTCGGATAGGATCCGAGTTTCACGAGCGAGTTTCACGAGGACAGTTTCACGAGGACCAGTTTCACGAGGACAGGTCAGTAAACGTGAGTTTCACGAGCAGTTTCACGAGGACAGGTCAGTAAGCAGTTTCACGAGGACAGGTCAGTAAACGTGAGTTTCACGAGGACAGTTTCACGAGGACAGGTCAGTAAACGTGAATCGGATCTTGACGGAATGGTGTTCTTATGAGTAGTTCTGTGTATGGCCAAGCCGAGATACATTGCGCCCTGGCACCGGGAAGGGCTGGAGGGGGCGGATTTGGAGGCGATGAGCCCGGAAAGTGTCGCATTGTTGGCTTCCTTGAAGGGGAAGCCGGCGATTTATCACTGCGTGTCGCGGGTGGTGGGGCGCGAGTTCGTGTTCCAACGCGAGGAGCGGGAGCAGTTCGTGAGGTTGATGCGGCGCTACGAGAGCTTCGCTCAGGTGAGGGTTTGGAATTATTGCGTGATGAGTAATCACTTCCATCTGTTGTTGGAGGTCCCGGCCAGTCCGGAGTGGGGTGGGGCGAGTTGGTCGGATGAGCGCTTGCTGGGTCATCTTTCGGGTCATTATGGGGAGCGCAAGATGGCGGAGTTGCGCTGGGAATTGGGGCTGTATCGGGAGCAGGGAAATGAGGCGGCGGCCGAGGCGTTTCGGCAGAGGTTCTTTGACCGGATGTGGGACTTGTCGGGGTATATGAAGGATTTGAAGCAGTGTTTCACGCAGTGGTTCAATCGTAAGCACGGACGGCGCGGGGTGTTGTGGGAGAATCGCTTCGACAGTGAGTTGGTGGAGGACGGGCACGCGACACGCCGGGTGTCGGCCTACATTGATTTGAATCCGGTGCGGGCGGGGATGGTGAAGGATCCCAAGAGTTATCGATGGAGCGGCTATGGGGCGGCGGTGGGCGGAGACGAGCAGGCGCGGGAGGGCCTGTGGTTGGTGATGTGCGAGGAGGCGGCGACGCGGATGAATGCGGGCCGGGCGAGGGAGGAGTTGTCGGATTGGGACTCGGTGGCGCGTAGGTATCGGGTGGCGTTGTTCGAGGAGGGCGAAGAGCAGGAACGGGATCGGAGCAAGAAGAGGGCGGGGATCCCGGCCAAGCGGGTGGCGGAGGTGATCAAGAGGGGAGGGCGCTTGAGTGAGGCGGATTTGTGTTGGTGTCGGACGCGCTATTTTCTGGACGGGGTGGCGATCGGGGTGCGGAGTTTTGTGGCGATGAATTATGAGGCGACGCGGGGGTACTTTGGACCGAAGCGGCGGGATGGGGCGCGACGCATGCGCAAGGTGGAATCGAGTTTGTGCACCCTGCGGGATTTGCAGAAAGAGGCGGTGTGTGTGAGCGGGAGCGGGTAGATTTTTGGCGAGCGCAGGCAAGAAGTGGTGAACTGAGAGCGCCGATGCGAGCCAGATGCGGGGTCTTGGAGGGAGAAGTGCGCCCGGAGTGCGCCATGGGCCGGGCGCGAAGCCGAGAAAAGGGGAGAGAGCGGGGTTGTCTGAGGATCGTGGAATGGAAATCGCCATAGAAATGGGATGAGGTTGGTCTGAGAAGTGACATTGCGAGCCCTCCCCGTGCCCCCTCCATAGAAGGCCTGTCCTCGTCAAGCCGCCCCGTGCCCCCTCCATAGAAGGCCTGTCCTCGTCAAGCCCTCCATAAAAGGCCTGTCCTCGTCAAGCCCTCTGTCCTCGTCAAGCCCTCGTCAAGCCCGTCCTCGTCAAGCCCAAATCAGCATCGCAGGTGATGGGTAGAACGCTCAGGCTTGCGCAGATTGGTGGGCCTCGGGCGGCAGGTTGACTTCGAAGCGGGTTTCCTGGCCGGGGGTGGAGGTGGCGCGGATGGTGCCGCGGTGGGCTTCGACGGCGCGTTTGACGATGGAGAGGCCCAGTCCGGTGCCTTTGACGGAGCCTTGGGAATGGTGTTTCTGGACGCGGAAGAAGCGGTGGAAGACGAAGGGGAGATCGTTGGCGGGGATGCCGATGCCGTCGTCCGAGACCCAGAGTCGGAGGTTGCCCTGGGCTGTGGACTCGCAACCGATTTCGACGCGGAGGGGACCAGTGGGGTTTTGCTTCAGGGCGTTTTCGACGAGATTGAAGAAGACCTGGGTCCAATAGAAGCGGTCGCCTTGAATGGTGGGGGAGGGATCGGGTAGATTAAGGACGATGGTGGCCTTTTGCTGTTGAATGATTGGTTCGAGGCGTTCGGTGACATCCGCGATGCATCCGCTGAGAGCGAAGGGTTCGGGATTGAGGGCGACATCCTCTCCGGATTCGAGGCGGGAGATGACGAGCATGTCCTCGACGATGCGGGCGAGGCGGTCGCCGTGTTTGCGCATCGTGCCGAGGAAGCGACGGGCGTGTTCAGTTTCCTCGATGAGATCATCGTCGAGGAGGTTTTCGATGTAGCCGTTGATGATGGCCAAGGGGGTGCGGAGTTCGTGTGAAGCGTTGGCGACGAAGTCCTGGCGGACCTGCTCGACCTGATATTCGGCGGTTTGGTCGCGGATGAGGACGCGGATTCCTTCGTGCGGGTGATCGCGGTCGAGGGGAGCGGCGTCCACCAGCCAGGCCGTCTCGCCCCGTTGGTTGGAGCCGCCTTCCGGGGAGGCCTGGTGGGGGAGGAGGACCTTGCGGATCACGTGGGTCCCGGTTTGCAGGGCTTCGCGGATGGGGGTGGCGAAGCGGGATTCGAGGATGATCTCGTCGAGGGGGCGTTGCCGGAGTTTGCGCCCGTCGAAGAGGCGCCGGGCGGCAATGTTGCCGATGGTGATGATGCCCTTGGCGTCGATGAGGAGAAAGGCGTCGCCGAGGGCGTTGAGGATGCGGTCCCGTTCAAAGCGCGCGGCCTCGGTTTCCTTTTCGTGGGCGTGCTTGATGTCTCTGAGCGTTTCGGCGTGTTCGGTCCGGAGGTTTCGGAGGGTCACGGAGAGCAGGACGACCGCAAAGCCGAGGAGGAGGCATGCGATGATGAGGGCGAGGAGCATGATCAGGAAGCCCGGACAAGATAGCCGACCCCGCGCACCGTTTCCACCAGATCCGCGTGACGCTCGAGTTTTTGGCGGAGGCGCTTCATGTGGGTGTCGAGGGTGCGGCTATGGACCTCGGTGCTGTAGCCCCAGATGATGCGGAGGAGATCGTTGCGGTCCTGGGCCTTGCCGGGGCGTTCGCAGAGATAGAGGAGGAGTTTGAACTCGGTGGAGGTGAGGTTGACCGGTTCGCCGTCCGCGTAGAACTTGAAGTTGTTTTTGTCGAAGCGGAAGGGGCCGAAGCTGAACTCGGCGGCGCCTGGCGGGGCTTCGGAGCGGCGGAGGACGGACTGCACGCGGAGGAGGAGTTCCTTCGGGCTGAAGGGTTTGGTGAGGTAGTCGTCGGCACCGGCCTCGAGGCCCCGGATGCGGTCCTCGGTTTGGGCCTTGGCGGTGAGCATGATGACCGGGGTGTCGCTGGTGCGGTTGTCACGGCGGAGTTCCTTCAAGACCGCGAAGCCATCATGACCGGGCAGCATGAGGTCGAGGATGATGAGTTCGGGCGATTCCTTGAGGCCGGTCTGCAGACCGGTGGTGCCGTCGTGGCAGACCAGGGTTTCGTAGCCGGCCCGGGTGAGGTTGAAGGAGATCAACTCGGCGATATCCACTTCGTCCTCCACGATCAGTATCCTTTGCATGCTTTGGGGGTATGCTGGGGGTTTTGGAGGGCGGCGCGGTGGATAATCGCGTGACGAAATCGTCAGATTGGGGCGCGGTGGCCGCCGGAATCAGGCGTATTTCTCGTGGAATTCCTTGTAGATGAGGGGGGAGATTTCGGAGGGCTTGATTTCGCTGCGGCCGCCCCAGAAGACGTTGGTGTAGGAGACGGGGATGCCGATGGACTCGAGGTGGGCGTCGATGGCGGCCTTGTGTTCGAGGACGCGGTCCTTTTCGGTGCCGTGGACGACGCCCATGACGTTGACATTGCCGAAGCGTGGTCCGCCCTCCCGCCAATAGCAATGGGTCATGCAGTGGTGACGGCCGACTTCGGCACCGGCCTCGATTTCGCGGCCCTTGGGGACGGCCCAATGGAAGAGGCCGTTGAAGCGGGTGACGCGCTTGCCGGTTTCGGAGGGCTTGGTGTGTTCGAGGAAGGTGGAGAAGCGGCCGATGACCTTTTTCTCGTTGAGGCTCGCGGCGACTTCGAGGAAGCGGGGGAGGGAGACTTCGGCGAGTTTGGCGCGTCCGACCCAGGGATCGGCTACGATCTCGTCGGGTTGGAGTTCCTCCTTCATGGCGAGGAGGACCTTCCATTCCTCGGGGGTGAGTTCCACGGTGGTGGTGGTCATCATCTCGGCGGGTTCGTCGATCTTCGCGCCGGGCTCGAGCACGCGGCGGCGCATGTGGCCGACGCCGAGGCTGAAGACGCCGTGGGCGGGCATGAGGATGTATTCCTCCGCGCCGACGAGACGGGTGAGGAGGGTGGCGTGCTCGTCGAGCGATTCGCCCTGGGGGACCTTGAGGGTGGTCCAAAGGCGGTAGGTCGAGCCGGAGACCTCGGAGTCGGTGGAGCGGATGACGACGTGGCCGGAGAAGGGATCCTTTTGGGACATGAAGTCGAAGGCGGCGTTGAGTTTTTCCTCCGGGACCTTCCACGCGACGAGGGCGCCGTGGGCGAGTTTGGTGGCGAGGAGGGTCTGGCGGACGCGGCGGATGACGCCGGCCTCGACCATCGCGCGGATCCGTTCGAGGACGGTATCGAGGGGGACGCCGGATTGTTCGGCAATGACGTGGAAGGGATGCTCGTGGAACCCGGCGACGAGGTCTTCGGAGATGGCGAGAATCTTGTTGTTGATGGCGTCGTCGTGTTCGGTGGGGACGGTCATGATGTTGGAGTGGTTACGTGCAGGAGTGGGATTCTGTTCAGTCGGGGCGAAAATTCTCGCGAACGGCGGCGAGGGCCTTTTCCTCGGTGGTGAGGCGACCTTCGAGTTGTTCGGTCTGGATGTAGTCGAGGATCTCGCTGAAGCGGGGGCCGGGCGGGAAGCCGAGCTGGATTAAATGCCGTCCGGTGATCAAGGGCGAGGGAATCAGTGGTTCGGCGGCAAATTCCGCAGTTTTTGCGTCGAGGAACTCGATATTATCAAGCATTCCGTGACTGCTGGTGCAGTCCACGCGGTGGAGCTCGACCTCGTCGGGGAAGGTGGGGCGGGCCATGAAGCGCTTCAGCTTGGCAGTGCGCATCTGCTGGACGTGCATGAACTGCATGTGGTGGGCGACGAGGGCGACGACGGCTTCGATGTTGGCGTTGGAATAGCGGAGGCGCCGCATGATTTCCTCGGCCATCTCCGCACCGATGCGGTCGTGTCCGTTGAAGCGGATGCGGTCGGCGGCCTCGTCGAATTCGAAGGTGGGAGGCTTGCCGATGTCGTGGAAGAGGACGCCGAGGCAGAGTTCGAGCGAGGCGTCGGGGGGGAGCAGCTCGAGCATGATGAGGGTGTGGACGTAAACGTCGCCCTCGGGATGAAATTGCGGCGGTTGTTCGCAGCCGCGTGTGGGGAGGAACTCGGGGAGGAATTGTTCCATGAGTCCGCTTTCCACGAGCAGTTCGATGCCGCGACGGCGTTGGGGGTGGGTGATGGTGCGGGAAAATTCCTCGCGGATGCGCTCCGTGCTGATGCGTTTCAGGAGGGAGGCGTGGGTGCGGATGGAGTCCCAGGTGGCGGGATCGATCTGGAAGCCGGTGGAGGTGGCGAAGCGGATGGCCCGCATGAGGCGGAGGGCGTCCTCCTCGAAGCGCTGCGCGGGATCGCCGATGGCGCGGATGAGTTTGGCCTCGAGATCGGCGCGGCCGCCGACGTGATCGATGATTTCGCCGCTGACGGGATTCTGGAAGAGGCCGTTGATGGTGAAGTCGCGGCGTTGGGCGTCGATTTCGGCGGTGGTGAAGGTGACCGATTCGGGGTGGCGGCCATCCTCGTAGATGCCGTCGCTGCGGAAGGTGGCTATTTCGAAGTGGGTGCCGTCGCGTTTGACGAGCATGACGCCGAAGTGGGCGCCGATCTGGTCGGCGTTGGGGAAGAGGGCGAGGACCTCCTCGGGGCGGGCGGAGGTGGCGATGTCGTAGTCCTTCGGTTCGCGGCCCATGAGGGCGTCGCGGACGCAGCCGCCGGCGAAATACGCCTCGTGCCCCGCCTGGGAGAGGCGGAGGGCGACGCGGGTGGCGGATTCGCGGAGCGTGCTCACGGCCCTTCCAAACCATAGTTCAGGCTTGGCCGAAATCTTATTTTCCCAAAGGGTCCTGTCGCGGTAGGATGCGCCGCACATGGAAGAGCTCTTCGCCAACCCCTTGTGGCCCATCACCATCATTCTCATGGGGGCGTGTATCGGCTCCTTTCTCAATGTGGTTATTTACCGGGTGCCGCTGGGGATGGGGGTGTCGAATCCGAAGCGCTCCTTCTGTCCGCACTGCAAGAAGGAGATCCCGTGGTATCGGAACCTGCCCTGCCTGACCTGGCTCCTGCAGCGGGGGAAGTGCGCGGAATGCGGGTCGCCGATCGCCTTTCGCTATTTCTTTGTGGAACTGCTGACGGCGCTGCTCTTTTACGTGGCCTGGTATTGGCTGCCGGTGCCGTTTCCGGCGGGGTTCTTCATCATGGCGCTGTGCGTGTTGCTGGTGGTGATTTCCTTCATCGATGCGGAGCACATGATCATTCCGGTGAACTGGACCTACGCGGGGATGTTGATCGGGGTGGTGGGTGCGGTGGTGGCGCCAGCGCTGATGGATCCGGGGGCCTTTGCCTCGGGTGAGCGGGTGGCGGAGATGCCGAGTTGGTGGGGTGGAGGGCAGGCCCTGATGGGCATCGCGGTGGGTTGGGGGGTGTTGGCGGCGGTGGTCATTCTGGGGAAGGTCTGCTTCGGGGAGCGGAAGATGAAGTTTGCGGAGGCGGAGAGGTGGTATCTTCGCGAGCCGGAGAATGATGAGGAGCAGTTGCGCTTCGTGGTGGGTGAGGAGCACATCGATTGGGGGGATTTGTTCTATCGCAAGAACGACCGCATCGAGATCGACGGACACGGGGTGCTGATGGACGGGGAACGGACCAAGGCGACGAGCATCGTCATCCGGGCCGACCGGGTGGAGTTGGACGGGGTGAGCCACAAGATCGAGAAACTCAAGTCATTGGAAGGCAAGGCGGACCTGGTGCGCATTCCGCGGGAGGCGATGGGCGGGGGGGATCCCCCGCTGATGGGGATGATCGGGGCCTTCGTGGGGTGGCAGGGAGTGATCTTCACGCTCTTTGCCTCGTGTATTTACGCGCTGGTGGCGGCGGTCTTGGGGCGGGTGGGGTTTGGAAGGCCGCTGCCGTTCGGGCCGTTCCTGGCGCTGGGTGGGCTGACCTGGGTGCTGGGGGGGTGGAAGGTGTGGGAGATGTACTTTGCGTGGGTGGAGACGGTGGGGTGAGGGGGGAGGGATGCCAACGTTTAAGTTGGGCGGTTGGGGGTATCCGAGTAAGGGTTGGGGTCAAGTGTCCGTTGAAGTGGCGGGGCCCAGGCGAAGTTTGGCACTCTTTGTCGCACACTTGCTCCATTGTTCCCCAGCCTATTCGGGCGTAGCTTTTTGGCAAGAGAGCGGGAAGGGAGGGAGCGGCATCAAGTTTGCAGCAATGCGTGGTCCACTTTGAGGTGTCCCCCGACAGTTGTTCAAATACTCGGGAAGTATCTGGTTGCAGAAGAGACGGCCATCTATCGACTTCGATGGTGCTCAAGGCAGGGCGGGAATGGGCTTCGGGGGTCTCTGTCGCCCGCTGCCGGGGCTTGGGGGATGGGGAGGGAACCGCGGTTTGTACCAGGCTCAGACATCCTGACCTCTACCGGGGAAACGGCCGTTGAACGTGAATCTTCCTGATACCACTCGTCCGAATTCGAGCCTTTCTTCAACGAGTTATTGCGGTGAGACGGCTTGGTTGGCATCAGGAAAAGATCATTCAGATTCCCGGGAGGTCAGGATGTCAGAGGCTCTGGGCACCCCTGCCGGTGTTGGGGAGGCCTGCGACCGGGACGGTCACGCCACTGTGCGCGGGGGGATCGGCCGGGCGGTTGGAAACCGCCGCCACGGGTGGGAGGCGCAAGGTGTGGGATTGGCTTTTGGGTTGAGCGACGGAGATGAAGCAGGGCTGCTTCGCGCCGCTGTTCGGCCGGGCGGTTGGAAACCGCCGCCACGTTGGGGAGGCATGCGACCGGGACGGTCAGGCCACCGGGCATCAGGAGGCCAGGAGGGTCCTCGCTCCTTATTCCGTGGCGGGGGCTTCCTTTTTGTCGATACGCTCGAACTTGGCTTTGGCGCTGGTGTTCCAGAGGAAGAAGGCCACACCGCCGAAGACGAGGAAGATGAGGAGGGCGAGGAGGAGGCTGAAGAGGCTGCGCACGGGTGGGAGAGTAGGGAAGGAGGGGTGGGGCGTCAATGGGGGGAGTGGTCTCAAAGGCAGACCCGGCGGAAGAGCTCGTCGAGGGGGAGCTGCATGCCGATGTAGAAGTCGCCGAATTCGGCGTAACGGGCGGAGACCTCGTCGAAGCGCATTTCGTAGATGATGTTCTTGAACTCCATGGTGTCCTTGGCGAGGAGGGTGACGCCCCATTCGGCCTCGTCGAGTCCGCTGGAGCCGGTGATAAGTTGGAGGATGCGCCCGGAGTAGGTGCGGCCGATTCGGGCGTGGCCCATCATCAGTTCGCGCCGCTTTTCGTAGTCGAGGGAATACCAGTTGTCGTTGCCGCTGCGGCGTTTCGACATGGGGTAGAAGCAAATGGCGGGCCAGGGAGGGAGGACGGGGTAGAGACGGTGCCGGGTGTAGTGCTCCATGCGCTCGTCAAACTCCCTGAGGGCGGCCTCGAATTCCTCGGAGCCTGCGGCGAGGCCCTTTTCCCCTTTGAGGGTTTCCTCGGCGTATTGCTCGCGGGTGGTGGTGTACTCGGAGCGTTCCGTTTGCGAGAGGTAGGAGAAGGCCGGGCTGAGCACGTCGGGTCCGAGGGAGAGGGAGAGGCGCTTCTCGAAGGCGTTGGCGATCTGCAGGTCGGGGGTGAGGAGCATGAAGCCGAGGTCGGCCTTGGGGGTGGCGACGGAGAAGATCAGGAGCTGGGTATCCGGGGTGGCGCGGATTTCCTGCACCAGTTCGGTGAGCTGGGTTTTAGCGGCTCGTTGTTCGTCGCCGGCCAGCAGGGACCATTGCCCGTGATCGACATGATAGAAGAGGTGGAGGACGTGCCAGCCTTCGGCGGGCACCAGGGGAGAGGCCGGTTCGGACATTGAGGTAATCAGTATCTGGAGTTGGAGATGGGGATCCGCACGAGGTCGGTGAAGTCGTTGCCGCGAGCATCGCGGTCAGGTCCTTCCTTCACGAGCACGAACCACTTGCCGATCTGTTCGGTGAGGTAGGCGGCGTGATCGCCCTCGTCGTTGAAGCCATCGGTGGCGAAGATCTCGATTTCCTTGGAGGCGTTGGAGAAATTTCCGTTGGAGATGGTGAGGGTGATGGGATCGCCGACGATGTTGCCGCTGTCATCTTCGAAGAGGATGCGCAGGGCACCGGACTTGCCGGCGGGGTCGAGAGTCAGTTTGGCGGCGGGCACGAGGCGGGCCTCGGGTCTGACCCGGTCGGTCTCGTGGTTGGGGGTTTTCCAGTAGGTGGTGGCCTTGGCGAGGGTGGCGAACTTGCCGGCCACGGGGTAGTCGATGACGATGTCGGGAGAATCCGTGTGGATGTTGTTGAAGAAGAGGCTCAAGGCCCAGATGACGCCGACGAGCAGGCAGGCCCCGACGGAGAGGAGGGCGATTTTTTCGGTTTTGGAGACCTTGCCGCAGAAGGAGGCGGCGACTTCCCGGAATCCTTTCGGGGTGGGACCTTCCTTCTCGTTCTTCTTCTTGGGCTTGTCGCTGATCTTGGGCTTGTCGCTGAGAATCGCTTCCGGGCCGGGGGCCTCCTTGGGGCGGGCGGGGTCCTTGGTGG
>JAQCFL010000020.1 GCA_027619375.1 Verrucomicrobiota bacterium
AGTGCGGTGGCTCGACACCGCCCGGCGGCAGCTGGCTTGACAGCGCGGGGGCGCAACGTCCACCCGACTTTGCGAGCCATCTCCCCACCCTCCGAGCCTCACCTCCATCATCGCATCCAACTCCTCTCCTCCACACGGGTCAAGCCCCGCCCTCCCGGGCGGTGTCAAGCCACCGCACTCCGGGGGCACCTCCCTTCGGTCCGCTCAACCGGCCCGACAAGACATAGGACATCATCGATGGCCGGTCCCGGATCACGCGGTCCCGAATCACGCGCGGATAAGAACCGTTTCTTTGACCTTTTTGTCCTGCACCCCGGAACGGAGGATGGGGCAAGGGAGGTGATCCCTCCTGATCGCATGGTGCCGCCTACTCACTGACCCTGAGCCGGGCAAACCCCGTGGCTCCGAGGTTGGGAAGGGCGACACTCACGTGATCGGACGGGCTGCCGGGCGTGATCGTCACGATTCCGGCACTGGTCAGCGGAATGGGCACTGGTGTCCAACCCTCCAGATCGCTGCCGTATTCGACCACCTGGGTGGTGGCTGGGGGCTCCGACAAATTGCTCCGCTCATATTCAAAGGCCCAGGCGTCACCGGAAGGACCCACGGTGGGCAGGGTCGCGGACCCGGGCACCAGCGGGCTGCCGCGGAGGACGAACTCCAGGAGGTTGAGGAGGCCATCCAGATCGGCGTCATCCAGCGGCCCGTCGTTCACCCCGGCCGTGAGTCCCTGCGCGGGATCCTCCGCCCAACTGCGGAAGGGCGACACTGACTCCGACCCGATCTCCTCGAGTTGGAAGCCGCTGACCATCAGCTTCGGATTGCGCCCGCCGTCCGTGGCACGGATCATGGTCAAATTGATCTCGCCATCCTCGTCCGCCACGATGTGCCGGAAGACCACATGGTTCTCGCCTTCGACCCAGGTGGCGCTGTTGTAGTTGTTGGTCGTGACGGCCGGCCACCCATTGTCGACGCTCTGGGTCGCCCCGTTGCTCGTGGCGTTGGTCGTCACAAAATCGCCTTTGCTCCCCTGCTCGTTCTTGTAGTAGCTGGCGATGTAAAGGTGGTATGCGCCACCGGCGGCAAGGCCGGTGATCTTCCCCCAAGTGCCGTTATAGACGGAGTTGGCGAGCATCAGCAAGCCCCCGGGCGCACCCCAGTTGTCGGGGTTGCCGGGAGCATCGAACTGATAGCCAATGCCGCTTGGCGAATCCGTCGTGTCCAACAAATCGACGGCTTGGGACATCGATCCGCTTTTTCCAATCTGGTTCCAGACGGTGCCGAGGCCGCCGGCCGGACCAACGAGTCCGGTCCTCGTCACGGAATCGATGTTCACGTTGAGGACCAGCGTGACAAGCAGGGGCAGTGCCGTGGTTTCCGTTGAATCAGCGCCCTCCCCCGCGCTGTTCACCGCCGAGACCACGTAATAATATCTCCGCCCATTGAGCACGTTGGAGTCCGAATAGCTTGTCGCCGCCGGGCTGGCGATCAGGCTGTAGGGACCGCCGGGGTTGGTGGCCCGTTTCACCTGGTAGCTGGTCGCCAAGGCCGGGGCATCCCAGCTCAGCTCCACCACGGCGTCGCCCGCAGTGGCGGCAAGACCGTCCGGGGCGGCGGGGGCGACCAACTCCACCGGGGTGGCGGAGACCTCTGCCGAATCCGGGCCCTCGCCGTAAACATCCACGGTTGAAACCACGTAATACCAGGTCGTCCCGTTGCCCGCCGGCGCGTCGAGAAAATGGGTCGTGGCCGGGTTGGCGCGCGTGCTGTACGGACCACCCGGGACGCTCGCCCGCTTGACAAGATAGCTGCCCGCCCCGGGAGAGGCGTTCCAGCTCAACCCCACCTGTGCGTCGCCGGGGGCGGCCGCCAGACCGCTTGGAGGCGTCGGAGGCGTCGGCGGCACCGCCTTGAGTTGGAAGCCGCTCAAATACGCCCTTCTCCTGTTGTCGGTGGTGGTGTCACCATCAATGGTGAGGTCGATGTCGCCGGATTCGTCGGGTTCGACATTCAGGAAGCGCGCGTAGTTCACCCCCTCGACCCAGGTGGACGAGTTTCCATTCGCCCCTCCATTATCGACGATCTGGGGGGAACCGGTATCCGTCGTGTTGCCCGTCGAAAACAAGGCTTTGCCCCCGTCCTCGTTCGGGTGGAAGCCGGCCAGCGACAGATCGTACTTCTGGCCCGTGGCGAGGCCGCTGATCCTCAGCGCATAGGCATCATTCGCACCCCAATTGAAGGCGCCGCCCCTGAGCATTTTGAGCGGGGGGCTGCCCCACTGGCCGAGATTGCTGGCAGAGCAGCTGAAGCCCACCCCCGTGACCAGGCCGTCCGAATCCAGCAAGCCGCTCCCCGATTTCGCCAGCGGTTGGTTCCAGGTCTCACCGAGACCACCGCCGGGGCCGACCAGCCCGCTCGCGACGGAATTGTCCAGGGTCACATGGAGGCTCAGCAGATTTTGGACCGCAATCGAGACCGTTGCCACTGCAGAGGATGCCCCCTTGCTGTCCATCACCTCGAAGGTGAACGAGTCACTGCCACCGTAGCCGGAGGCAGGCGTATAGGACACCTCAGGCGCGGTGCCCGAAAGCGTTCCGTGCGCCGGTGGGGTCACGACCGAGAAGCTCAGCGCGTCGCCATCATAATCAAAGCCGATGAGGGTCAGCGCCCGGACCGTATCGACGGCCGTCACCACGTCCTGGGCGTAGGCCACGGGCGGCCAATTGGCACCGGGGACGATGACGATGCTCTCATCACCGGACCATGCCTGGCCATAGTTGTGATCGTAGGTATGGAAATCATAGTAGCCCAGTTGGCGGTGTGGCTTCCACCAGGTCACCTCGTCCATGATGGAACGGTCCGTGACCGCGGCCCGGACCACATACCTCCCGGGGGTGTCAAACGTCGCGACGGTGGTGGAACTGGCGGTGGTGCCGTTCGGGGAAAACGTGACGGTCCCCGGCCCGCTCACCTGGCTCCAGACATAGCCTGGCACCCCGTCGTCCAGATCCGTCGCCACGGCACTGAGTTGGACGCTGTCGAGGTCGAGCTGGGTGCTGGAAACTATGTCCACCGTCTTGAAATAGGTCAGCGCGGGTGGCGGGGTGGCGGCCTCGAGCGCCGCGATGGTCGAGGTGATGTTGGCCTCGATATTGTCATACCGCGTTTCTGATATCGACCCGTCAGCGGCAAACACGGGCAAATTGTCCCGCCAATCGTAGAGGGTGGGAAGGACCTCTTTGGCCGCCGTGCCGTAGGTATTGCGCAGGATCTCAAACGGCTTCCAGTCATCGCCGTGCCAGGTCTGCTCCTTGACCATGAGGCACAGGGGAATGCCCTCTTCGATCTTGTATTTCGCCAGTGTTTCCAGCCCGGCGTAGCGGATCCCGTCACTGAACATCTGGTCCGCCGGGGAGCGTTCCGCGACGGCCCCCACGAGGCTCGGTGCCACCGCCTCAACATCCGCGAAGGTCAGGCGGTTCTTGATGAAGCTCCCCAGATACCCCCGCGCCCTCCCGTCCGGTTGCTTCAAGCCGGCCTCCACCGCCGGATAAAGGAGGTCCTTGCTGGCCGCGATGGTCTGGGAACCCAGTGCCTGAAACAAGGTGTCGGCCAGGTAACCGTTGGCGATCTGAATCGGGTCATCCCACACGATGACGTTCGGGTCCGTGGCATTGGCGGCGAAGGCGGTGAGCATGGGCGTCAATTCCGGTCCGGCTGCCGAGCCGAATTCCTTCAGGGCATTGGCCGCCTTGCCGCGGACCCACAAGTCGGCATCGGAAAGCCGCTGGCCCAGCGCGGTCAGGGCTCCGGTGGTCTTGCGGATTCCCAGCGTCTCGCACGCTCCCTGCCGCACATTGGCATCGGGACTCAGGGTGCTGTCGTCAATCAGGGCGATCAGGGCGTTGACCTCCCCGGTGGAAAGCGGGCGCGACGCCAGCTCTGCGGCGGCATCGTGCCGCATCACCGGATCATACTCGCTCAAGGCGGCCATCAAGGTGGCCACCGGGTAGCCGGTGCAGTCCCGCTCGTAGGTCGCGGCGGCAATCGCGTTGGCCACCTTGCCCGCGTCGAGGGTGTGGGCCGGATTGGCGTTTCTTCCGGTGATGCGGAGGCGCTTCAGCGGCAGGGCATAGGTGAGGAGATGGCAGGCCGTGGCGTTCAATCCATAGTAACTGCTGGTGCCCTGGTAGGTGGAAGTGGTGCTGCCGCCGTATTGTTCGCCACCGTCGTAAACGAACGAGCCGTCCGTGCGGCGCTCCAGGTCGAGGTGCCAGAGCACCTCACCGACATGCGCCGTGGCCGCAGCGTCGCCACCCATGCCCGCTCCCAGAGCGGCCCAAAGATAGCTGAAGCCCTGGCCGGTATGGCCGTATTCGCGGCCGACAAAGCCGGCCGTGGACATCCGCGTGTAGTATTCGGTTTCCACCGGTCGGCTGTCCTGCAAGGCAAACATCACCGCCGCCATCGCGTCCTTGCCGTTCGAAGCATGGCCGCCCGACCACGGCTCATGCTCGCCGTAGGGAACACCGCCCTTGTTGACAAAGTAGGCGAAGAAGTTGGACCCCCGCTCGATGGCCGGATCGATTTCCGGGTCCAGCGCGATGCCACCCGCCACCAGCGCCTCCTTTCCCAGAATGATCGCGATATTGGCAACCAGTCCGGCCGAGTTCACCGGGCCATACCAGGAGATCGAGCCGTGCAAACTGCCATCGGCGAGCGGTGCCGCCCCCCCCGTGACCGAAGGTGCCATACTTGCTCTGCCCCTTGGCCAGGCCGACCGTGTATTCCTCGATCCCGTGGAGGACGCTCGCGTCCGGACTGCCGTCCGCGACGGTGCGCAGGTAATACTCGCTGAGAAACACGCCGATATACCCCCAGTTCCAGGTATCACAACCGCTCAGGGACAGGTCCCCCGGAGCCTTCGCCCGCGCATAATTCCGCAACTTGGTCTGGACCGCCGCATAATTCGCATCACCAGGCTTCACCGCCGCCAACAGGGCCAGTGCGCTGACCGCATCATTCCATCCGCCGGACAGGGATTCTTCATTGAGCCTGGTGATGGCATTGGCCAGAACCGTCGCGGATTTCGGGCAATTGTAAGGCGCGGTGGCCGCGTAATCACCCCTCACGGTGATCGCGATGTTCACATCGGTGGTGACGCCTGCGCGCCAGCGTTTCACCCTCAGGGTGCCCTCCCCCGTCTTCTCGGCCTCCCCGATGGCCAGTCCGAAGGCCTTGCGGCAATCGCTGCTGAAGAGCGGCACCGTCCCGCTGCTCCCCGCCTTCACTCCGAGGATCACGTCATCGACCGCCAACACCGCGCTCCCCGGCGCGCTCGCCACCGTGACCAGAATCTGCCGACTCGTTTCGGTGATCAGCCCTTCCTGTCCCTTGTTGGGTCGATTGAGGTAAATCCAACCGCGCAACCCGGTGGGTCCGAGGTTGTAAGTCTCTCCATACTTGGGAGAGCTGTTGGGATCGACCTTGAGCGCGGCAATCGCACCCGCTGCAGTGAGATTCGGATTCGGGGAATAGGCCTCGACCAAACCGGAACCGGCGAGAAGCAAGGAGAAGCTGATGGCGAATTGGATCAGTCGTGGCCGTGGGAGGGGATTCATCGGAGTGAGCTTTGGGGGGCTGAGTGAATTTTCAGGGCTATGCGGGACAGGTCATTCGACGCTTTCCCTTTCCATGGAATTTACGGAACCCCCTCGCGCCATCTCCAGGTGCTTGAATAGAAACGCGACGACATCGGCCTGTTCGGCGATCCGTGCGGTGAGGGCAGTGCCCCTGCCGTGGCCGGAGTCCGAGGTGAGCCTCACCAGAATGGGATACCCGGAAGCATTGGCCTCCTGCAAGCGGGCCGTCATCTTGCGGGAATGAGCGGGATTGACCCGGCCATCCTTCTCGCCGGCAAGAAACAGGACCGCTGGATAGCGGGTCCCATCCACCACTTTGTGATAGGGGGAATATGCATGGAGGGCCCGGAACTGCTCAAGGTCTTTGACGGTGCCGAATTCGGTCACATTGAAGGCTCCGTTGGGATCAAGTTCCACCCGCAGCATATCATACATCCCGACGTGGGCAATGACGGCCCGCGCGAGGTCCGGATATTGGGTCAGAAAGGCGCCCATCAGCAAGCCGCCGTTGCTGCGACCTTCCACTGCGAGCTTCGCCGGACGGGTGTAGCCCCTTTCCACCAGATGCCGGGCGCAGGCCGCGAAGTCGTCGAAGACGTTCTGCTTGCGCGTCAGATTGCCATTCAGGTGCCACTCCTGCCCCAATTCGCCCCCCCCCCGGATGTTGGCGGCGACAAAGATCCCCCCCCGGTCGAACCACAGCCGCCGCGTGCAATCGAACTGCGGCCTCATGCAGTGGCCGTATCCCCCATAGCCGTAGAGGAGCGTGGGATTCCCGCCATCGAGCTGGGTGCCCTTGCGCAGGACGATGCTGATCGGAACCCGGGTGCCGTCCTTGCTCACCGCAAATTCCTGTCGCACTTCGATATCCCCAAAATCCACCGGAGAGGCATTCACCAGCGCGGTTCTCCGCAGCTCCCCCGCACCTCCGCCCGCCTTCGGATCATAAAGCCACCAGGCATCCGGCTCCGTAAAACTGGTCTGGCGGTAAAGGAGACGGTCCGGCCCACCGTTCCCCGCCAGGGAGACGAGATCCAGCGCTCCGGAACCGGCGGGTATCGGGAGGTCCTGCGCCTTGTCACTCATAAGATCGATGCGCCGAATGCGAGACGGTCCGCCCACCACCTCCGCCACGTAGAGGGACGAGGCGGTGGGGGCGAGATCATCAATCACCGCAGTCCCCTCGGGGACGACAATGGCGGCCTCCGCCAAATCCACCGTGCCGTCGAGTGGCAGTCTCAGGATTTTTCCCAGCGGCGCGTCCTGCACCGAATGCAGGAAGATCGTCTCCCCGTCGCCGCCAAACGCGACCCGTTTGACTCCGTCCTCAAAGCGGGTGACCTGACGCCATGAGGCCGCGTCACCGCCCCGCAGATCGAGGAGATGGTGGGCATACTCGCCGCCATCGCCATTCGCCACGGTGGCAAGCATCCAGCGCCCGTCCTGCGAGTTCTTCAAATTGATGTAGCCAATCCTGGGAAAGTCCCGGCCAAGCGAATAGAGGTCTTCGCTTTCGGGCCTGCCCACTTCATGCCGGTAAACCTGCTGGTAGAAATTGAGGTCTGCGTCCGCTCGCTCCCCGGCCTGCGGGTAACGGGTGTAGAAGATCGTTTTCCCGTCCGGGGCCCAGGCCGCACTCCCGCCACCGGTGGGACGCTGGACATTGGGGATGCGGTCCGGCAATGGCCGCCCGGTCGCGGTCTCATGGAAATACAGGGTCCCTTCCTCGCTGCCATCGTCCGAGAGACTGACCGCCACCAGTGTTCCGTCCGGAGAGGGCACAAACCAATCCATTGCCACCTGCCCTCCGGGCTCCAGCTCATTGGGGTCGAGCACGACCTGTTCCGATCCGAGTTCGTCGGCCGAAGCCAGGGTGACCAGCAAGTTCTGCTGTTTCGGCGGCTGGAATTTGAGCGCGAACAACAAGCCCGGACGCGAAACGATTCCGCTGTAGGAGGACGAGACTTGGCCAAACAATTTCACCAGGCCGGCGTGCGCCTCGGCCCGGTCCTCGATCGCGTCGAGATGGGCCCGCGTCTTCCGGTTCTGCCGGTCCGTCCACGCCTTCACGGCGGGGTCCTCCCCCATCTCCAACCAACGATGGGCATCCTCAACCACCACTCCATGATATTCATCCAGCACAGGCTTCGCCCGAGCAGGGTGAGGGTCGCCTGCGGTTTGAGGAATGTGTTGGTCGGACATGTGGAACAGAAGAATCAGGGGAATGAAACCGGGTCTGCGGAGCGGAGGGCATCGACCCCGGCGATCCGGTGTATTCGACAGCGGCGGCCCGGCTGGACGCACCGTTGCTGGGAAACACTCAACTTGCCTATACCCACCCAGAATCCCGAGGCTAGGCAACTTTTTTCTTTCATCGTGGGGGACAAAACGGGGGGAAAGCGGTTTCTCGCAGTAACTGTCCTTACCTCCCTTCGCGGCGGCGGTGATCGCTGCGGGCTACTCCGTCACCTTGAGACGGGCAAAGCCCTTGGTTCCGAGATCTGGAAGCGCGACGCTCACGTGATCGGACGGAGTGCCGGGCGTGATCGTCACGACTCCGGCACTGGTGGCGGGGATAGTCACCGGCGTCCAACCCGCAAAGTCGCTTCCGTATTCGACCACCTGCGTGGTGGCCGGAGGAGTTGACAGGTTGCTGCGCTCATATTCGAAGGACCAGGTGCCGCCGCCGGACCGGGTCACCGTGGGCAGGGTCGCGGAAGAAGTTTGCACCGGGTGGCCGCCGAGGACGAATTCCAGCAGGTTGACGATGCCGTTGAAGTTGGGGTCATCCAGCGGTCCGTCGTTCACCCCGGCCGTGAGTCCCTGGGCCGGGTCGGCGGCCCAGGAGCCGTAGGACGACGGGGGAAGCGCCGCGATGGGAACATCGGCGAAGGTCAGAGCGGCGATACTGTTGGAGCCATACACCAGGTCGGCCTGGACTCCATTCCAACCGATGCCCTTCAGGTAGGTGATCGTTCCGGCGGCGGAAGGCGCACTCAACTGCAGCGTGACCACATTGCCCGAAACGCTGCCCGAGCTCACCTGGCCCGCCGCGCCGTCGAGGAAGAACAGGCCGTTGGATCCACTGTCCCAGCTCGCCATGTCCTGGTCGAATTGCAGGGCAACTGCGTTCTGCGTCGGGGTGGTGAACCAGGCTTGGACCAGATTGGGTGCAGTGATCGCTCCGGTCGGCACATACCCGTAGGTGTCCTGTTCGATCAAGGGACCGATCAGGTCCGCGAACACCTGGTATCCGGCCGGCCCATAGTGGCAACTCGAGCCCGGCACGATGCCCACCGTGCTCATGACTTTCATATTGGAATACAGGAACGGCAGGGTCCGCTGCACCTCGCGCAGTTGATCGTTGCGGGAAGTGTCGCCGCAGGCGGCCGGCCAGATCTGGAAGACGTAGTAGTTCCGGATGTTCGGGAAGTCCTGTTTCCAGGCGGCCGACATGTCCACGAAGTATTGCTGGTAGAACTTGTAGTCATAGTCGCCGTCCGGACCGCCGGACCCCTGGTCCTGTTCGCCCTGATGCCACAGCACGGCACGGATGCCGTGGGTGAGCTTGCCTCCCACCACCCGGTTGTAGAGGTTGGCGTAGATCGAATACAGACTGCCCGCCGTTCCGTGGCCGGCGGGATTCGGCATGTGCTGGTCGATGCGGGTTCCTCCCTCCGCCCCGTTGATGATGCAGATCGGCATGTTATAATCCGTCGACAATTGATTGGCCAGATACCAACCCCAAAGACCAAGCTGCATTTCCGAGCCCTTGATGATCGCGCCGCCCCAGCCCTGGGAGAGTCCATAGGTCCGGATCCACGGATCGGTGGCGGAGTTGTTCGGCTCGGAGTTGTCGGTGGCCAGGGCGTTCGACTGGCCTTCGATGATGTAGGCATCGCCGCAGACCAGGTTGCTCACGGTGTCGAGCGGGGTGTCGACCCCTCCGGTTCTTGTCCCATACACCACCTTGTAGGTCACCTTGCCCGCCGCGATCGGCACGCTGAAGGCGTAGGCGTTGCCCGTGAGGGCCTGCCGGTGAGTGGCGTAGAGGGCATCGCCGCCGTCGGTCGTGTAGATCTTCAGGAACACATCAGTGGGCGAGCCGCCCTGCGTGCCGTTGTAGTGGATGGTCCCCACGCCCGTGTCGTCGCGGGCGAAGAACTGGTTGTTCACCGGCTTCTCGGTGGCTCCCGGGGTCCGCTGCACCCAGGCATCGGTGGCGGGTTCCTGCACCGTGATGACCTTCGAGTTGCTGACCAGGGCCCCGCCGTTGTCCATCACCAGAGTCAACGTCATCGCACCACTGCCCTGGGAACGCAAGAGCGTCAGGACTCCCGGAGTGACCTCCTTGATCACCGCCACGCCATCCACCGTCCAGCTGTAGTTGAAACTGTCGGCACCCGCCGCCTGCAGGGCGCCCAGGTTCGAGATGTTCGGGGTCACCACGATCGTGTCCCGCCCGTTCCAGGTGGCGGGAGCGCTCAGCGTGAACTGCGGGTCCGGAACGGTCTCCGTGATCGTCACCGGAATGTCCACGGTCTGGTTCCCACCCGGATAGATCCCCTTGAACTGGATCACATAGTTCTGGTTGCCGGTCACCCGCCCGGCGGAAATATCCAGCGAGAACTGGTCCGTCGCGAGCACCGTTTCCTGGCCGTCCTTCTTGTAGATCCAATAGACCTTCTGCGCGCCGCCGGCCTGGCCGGTGAGGGTGGCACCGGCACCCTCGTCGATGGTCACCGAAGCCGGCGCGGCCGAGAAGGTGGCGCCGTCCTGCACCAGGCTCCCCACCAGCGTCTGCAGGGGCCTCTGGTTCTCATACTCCAGCTTGATCCAGTTGGCCGAGCGGGCCACTTTGGAAATCCGCACCTCGTCGATGTCCCCGGCAAACTGATAGTTGTTGTACCATCCGCCAATCCACATCCGGGAAGGATTCGGCAGGTTCATCGAGACATTGGCCGAGTTGTCAAACTGCCCATCCACATAGATCCGGGTCACATTTGGCGAGCCCGGCGTGTAGGTGTGCACCACATGGTGCCATTGCCCCGGAGTCAGGGCGGTGTTTCCGGTGACACTGGCGAAATTCCCGTCGATATAAATACGCGGCGGACTGATCACGCGGACTTGCACCTTGTTGAATCCCCCACCCTCCACACCCCAGTCCACGATCTCGCAGTTGACCGCGCTGGTCCGGAACCAGGCCTGGGTCGAGTGCGCGGCGTTGCCCTGGGCGAACCCGGTGATCGAGTCGCCGCAATGGATGCCTTTGCCGAGGGTGAAATTCCGGGCTTTCCCGATCATTCCGGTGGTCAGGGAGGTGCCGGTATCGTTCGGCGTGACGGTGCCGACCGCATCGGTCACGGTCTCGTTCATGTGGATCACGCTGGCATAGCCGTTGCCTGCATTGAAGACGGCCGAGCCGTCGGACTCGCTGCCCACCCCGGACTTGCCCCAATACATCTTGATTTCCTGGCTCGAGTTGCCGGTGATGGCGGGAATCTTCACCCAGATACTGGCGGTGCCCGCGCCAGCATTCCATTCCTCGATCTGGAAAGACAACGCGGCACCGGCCGCAGTCGTGAAGCGGAGGTCCCGGCCGTCGGACTGCGCCTCGCCGAAGGTGAAGTTGCCGCTGTTGAGCCGCACCAGGAGCGGAAAATTCGTTTCCGTCACCCCGCCGGGAATGTTCGCGCCGTCCGGCGTGGTGAGGATGAAGAACGAGCCGGAGTTCGCCCAGGCCTCGTAGGACTGCACCGCGACGGTGTAGTCCTTGAAGGTCGAGCCATTCTCGGCGGTGACCCGGTAGATCACGGGACTGGTGAAGTTCTGTGGGCTGCCCGAAGCCGGGTTGATCGTCGCGTTGGCGGAAATGGAGAAGGTGGGCGAGAGCGGATTGAGCGACTGGCCCGGCGGAACGGTCAGCACGATGTTGGTCCCGGAAATCGCGGCCGCCCCGAGCGCCCCGAAGTTACAGGCCAGAACATCACAGGCGGAGCTCGCCGGCGTGACGGTGACCGTCACCGCATAGTTGTTGACGGTGCCTCCGTCGGTGACGGTGTAGGTCGCCGGGTTGGCGGAGGCAAAGGTCGGTGACGGAGCTGAGCCGCTGGTTTGGTTGCACGCCCCGGAAGTCAGGGTGAAGGTCGGCGCGAGAGTCGCCAGGCCCGACGATCCCCACGGGGTGTAGGGCACGGTCAGCGCAATCGTCTTCGCGACCTGATTAATCACCCCGACCGAGCCGGGAATCCCGAAGGAAGTGATGATGGCCGCGGAACTGAGGCTGAGCACGCCGGTGGACTTGTTGAAGGTCCATGTCTGGCCCCCCGACGTTTTCGTATAGACGTTGCCGACCGGACCGCTGAACCCGGCCAAGCCAAAGCTGCCGCCGAAGGACTTGGTGGAGGTATCCACCAGGGTCCAGGATCCGCTGGTGACGGTGACCGCCGAGCTGTCCACCGTGAAACTGCCATTCAGGGTGGCGGATCCCCCGCCGGTGATCTTGTTGGCGGTGCCGTTGGTGACGTAAAACTTGTAATTGCCACTGCTTCCGAGGACCAGCGCGCTGCCGCTGCTGACGGTGGTGTTCCCGCTGAAGGTGCTGGCCCCGGTGAGCGTCAAGGTGCCGCCACCGCCCACCGTGAGACTGCCCAAACCGGAAATCCCGCCGGACAGGATCTGCGACGCCGAACTGGCGTAGTTGAGGATGGTGCCCGTGCCGAGGGCGATGGCCCCCGGGTAATTTCCGCCGCCCAGGGTTCCCGATCCGTTCGTGTTCCCGTTCCACCGTGTCAACTGGCCGCCAATCGTCAAGGTGCCGACCGGAGGACCGCTGCCCTGCATCAGGTTGATTGGCCCGGTGAAGGTGTTGACCGCCGGCAGATTGACCCAACTTGTCGAACTGGTCTGGGACCGGAACGTGACATTCAACCCCAGCGGGCTGCCGTCGCCGACATTGGGGATTCCCTTGTAAAAGGTGACCGACTCACGATCGCCATTCCCGACATATCCCGTGCGAACATCGAGCGTCTGTGCGCCGGTGGCCGTGGAAGTGATCGACGAGCCGTTCAACTTGTGGTCCGTGTCGTTGCCATTGAATCGAAGCGTGATCGTGCCCCCCGCACCCGCAAAGACGATGGCATCGTTGTTGACGACCGATTGGTTCTGATCGGGCGATGTCTGAAGGGTGCCGCCGCCATGGATCGTCAGGATGCCGGTGTCGTTCCAGGTCGTCACCGTTCCGACTACGGTGGTGTTGAAATTATCGATCGTGAAGGTGTTGCCGCTGGTGATGGTGGTCGAGGCACTGGCGGAGTGCATCAAGCCCAGGATCCCGATGGGACAAAAGGCACGGAGGCATGTTCCTAAAACGCGGGCGGGGAAGACACGTCGTGCCAGGGCTGGGCAAGGGGGGCTGCTTACATTCATGTTGGGGGGACTGTCCCTACGGCCTACCAGCAGAATAGCACGTATTATCTCCCCCTCAACTGCTCAACTATTCAGCTCAGTTCGAGGCCCTTGTGTCTGTCTCAAGCACTCCCCGCACCGCGAAACGGTGCTCTCGGACTGCTGCGCTCCTTGGCAGCAGTCCAAGACTGCCTTCTGCGAATGATCGGAGGGGATGGCTCTCCCAACTCAGCAGCGGTCGGGACTTTCCCTTCTGGCACTGGTTGTTGCAGAGCAAGGGTGCGGGCCCCCGTGCCACCGAATGTTCCTATGGGCGGGGGCGCGCCACCCATTCCTTAAAAAGAGGCTCTTCCGAAAAATCTGTGGGTCAGGAACGATTGTCATCCGAAATGGAATGGGCTGAAATATTCCGGATCTGCTTCAATTGACCAACCGAGAACGTTTAAGGTGGTCGGTTAAGGGTGTCCGGGTAAGGGTTGCGGTCAAGGGTCCGTTGAAGCGTAGGTTGGCTGGGACTATCAATCATGAGAGGGCCGTTTGGGCATGACAAACTGGTCGCCTACACGGCAACAATCCAATCGACGGCACTTGTGGATCTGGCGACCGTCAACGACGCAGGCGGCGCTTCCCGCGCAGAAGAGGGCCAGCGAACTGCTCCTACGCACTGCGACGATGCTCACAGCGCTCGCAAAGGCCACCGCCCATGACTGACACTCTTAGTCCCACACTTGTTCGCCACCCTTACCCGGACACCCTTGACCGACCTGCTTTCATCGCCTCCGCAGCGGCAACAAATCGGCTCGACGATAACACCAGGCTACCCACAGATTCTGCGGAAGAACCATTCTTAACGGCATCAACACCTACACCGGCCCGACGACCGTGCGGCAAGGCAAACTGATCGTCAGGAAAGCCGCCTCGCTCTACAATGCGGCCCCGGCCGACTGGACCCCGGCGAAGATCACCGTGTTCAACACGGCGGCGATTCACCTCAATGTCGGCGGCAAGGACCAGTTCACCAGTGCCCAGGCCGGCACCCTGCTCAACAACCTCACCACCGGGGTCCACAGCGGGGGCTTGATGACCGGCAGCATCTTCGCCCTGGATACCTCGGATGCCGGGGATGTGCAGGATTTGGCCGTCGCTATCGCCGATGCCAAGGGCCCGGGCCGCGGATCGTTTACCGTCAAAAAATGCGGAACGGGTACGCTACAACTCTCGGGCAACAACACCTACACCGGCCGGACGATCCTCGAAGGCGGCACGCTGAGCGTCGCGTCGCTCAATCGCGTTGTCGGCGGCAAATCAAGTGGCAGCTTGGGCGCACCTACCACGCTTGAAAGCGGCATGATCGACGTTAGCGGCAACTGCACGTTGCTGTACACCGGCAAGGGGGAAGTCTCTGATCGTGTCATTGATCTCACCGGGCAGAAGCAGACCGTGACTTTGGACCACTCGGGCAGCGGACTGTTGAAGTTGACAAGCCCGTTCGACATCTCCGGCTTCGGCCATTCGAAAACCCTTGTCCTCCAGGGTTCCACGACCGGGACGAGTGAGTTGGCGGGCAACATCGATGACCCCTACGATCGCAGGAAGGCAGCAACGATGGCGCTGACAAAAACCGGAACCGGCCTTTGGGTTCTTTCCGGCACCAATACCTTTACCGGACCGACGACGGTGACCGAGGGCACGCTTTCCCTGGCGAATCCACACGGTTTGAGTGCGGATGCCGAAGTGACCGTCGCTGAGAACGCCATCCTGAATCTGGCGTTCAAAGGCGAGATGCAGGTGATGGGACTCATTCTCGACGGGAAGGCACAACCACCGGGCAAGTATAGCGCAACTAGCACGCCGAACTCCATCAGGGGCGCTGGCGTTCTGAATGTGAAGCCGGCAACGGAATAGCCAACCCCCAGAGGGACAGGCCCGCGTTGGGGTGGATCGGCCTTGGGGGCTTGTGGGGCGGACGAGCCGACCGGCAGCCCCCCCCGGGGGCGAAGTCTGCTCAATATTTATCCCCAGTCCCCGAAATGGAATTGCTGGCCAGCAAATCCCGCGTAGGGTCTCTTGAAAGAAATCCAGCCCGGCTGCCCCCCCATCCGCTTCATTTTCTAAAAAACCCCATGATCCCCCCCTCCAGATCCCTCCTGCTCTTCGTCCTGACTCTACTGACCCTGCTGATCCGAACGGTCTCAGCCGAGGTGGTGATCAACGAAATCCACTACAACCCGCCGGAAAACCCGGTGCGTCAGGAGTTCGTCGAGCTCTACAACTCCGGGGGCTCAGCTGCGGTCCTCTCCGGTTGGCGCCTTTCCGGCGCGGTCACCTACTCCTTTCCCAACGGCACCAGCATCCCCGCCAACGGCTACCTCGTGATCGCGGAACATCCCCCGACGCTCCTCGCGACTCTCGGAGCCACCTCGATCGGGCCCTATGCCGGGCAACTCGCTTCCGAGGGTGAAACGGTCCGCCTGCGCGGCCCGGACGACGCGATTATCGACGAGGTCGACTACAAGGTCGGCTTCCCATGGCCAGTGGCCGCGAACGGAGAGGGACCGTCGATCGAGCTGATCAATCCCACCCTCGACAATGCGCTCGGAAGTTCATGGCGCGCCTCCCAAGCGCCCCCGACACCCGGCGCACAGAATAGCGTGTTTGCCACCAACGCCGCTCCGAACATCCGCAAGGTGCTTCATACCCCCACTCAGCCGACCGCCACCGATCCGGTGGTGATCACCGCCTTGGTCACCGACCCCGAGGGAGTGGCGAATGTGACGCTGGAGTACCAAGTGGTCGCGCCGGGTGCGTATATCCCGTCGCACCTTCCGCTGCCCATCTCCGGCAATAACATCAACCCTTTGGTGCCGCGCTCCGCAAATCGCGCCTACGCCTCCGGTTGGACGAGCGTGCCGATGCTGGACAACGGCACCGGCGGCGACCTTCTGGCCGACGACGGCATCTTCACCGTCACCCTCCCCCAGCAGGCCCACCGAACCCTCCTGCGCTACCGCATCACGGTGGAGGACGGGCTCGGCCTGACGGCCCGGGTGCCGTATCCGGACGACACGTCCCTGAACTTCGCCTGCTTCATCTACAACGGCGTCCCGGACTACAACGGCCACCCCTCTGCGACCCTGCAAACCTTGCCGGTCTACCACCTCCTCACCCGCGCGGCGGACTACACCAAGTGCTTCGCCTACGATTCAGCGGACCGGATCAATCAGGGTAGCGAGGCGCGATTCTTCTACAACTGGAGCGGCACGATCGTTTACGACGGGGTGGTCTACGACAACATCAGCTACCGCCTGCGGGGGGCGAACGGTCGCTACCACATGCAGGGCAAGCGCTCGATGCGCTTCCGCATGAACGACGGCTACTACTTCCAGGCCCGGGACCAGATGGGCAAGGAATACCCGAAAAAATGGCGCACCCTCACCACCGGCAAGGGCTTCGACAACCGCGGAACGCTGACTTTTTCCCTCAACGAGGCCCTGTCCATGTATCTGTTCAACAAGATGGGCGTGCCGGCCTCCAACACGCACTGGATCCACTGGCGCGTGATCGACGGGGCGGCCGAGGCGCCGGACCAATGGCGGGGGGATTTCCACGGGCTGAATTTCGTCCTCGAGACCTATGACGTCCGCTTTCTGGATACGCACAAATTGGAAAAGGGCAACCTCTACAAGCTCATCAACCAGACCAAGGACTGGCAGCAGCAGCAGCGCTACCAGGCCCGTTTCGCCCCGAGCGACGGTAGTGACCACAACTATATCGAGAACAGTCTCGATGGCGCCTCCGGGTCCAGGGTCATCAAAGCCCGCGTCAACCTGGACCGCTGGAACCGCTGGCACGCCCTGGCGGAGGCAACCCGCATCTATGACTTCTGGCCGAGCGCCAACAAGAACATGGTCTACTATTTCGAGCCGGATTACATCAGGGAGAACGGTAATGCGGGCAAGCTCTGGATCCTGCCTTGGGACACCGATGCCAGCTGGGGGCCCACCTGGAACAACGGTCACGATGTCGTTTACAACGCGCTGTTCCCGGCAAGCGGAGGTGGAGCTGACAGCGGCAGCACCCCCACACTCTGGCCCGATTACTTCAACATGGTGCGCGAAATGCGGGATCTTCTCTGGCAGCCCGACCAGATCGAACCGCTCGTCAACGAATTCTCGGACTTCATCGCGCCCTTCGAGTCCGCCGACGCGGACCGTTGGAAGAACGCGCCCAACGACGCGGGCAACTACACCGGACTCGGTGGAGCGGGTGCCATTTCGCGCAGGAACCTCGTGCAGGACTTGAAGGACTTCGCATTTGTCGGCGGCAGCTGGCCGGGCGGAACGGTGGGTGCCGGCGGACGCGCCGCCTTCCTCGACACCCTACAGGCCTCCAACGGCCAGGGCGCGCAGATTCCCGCCACCCCGACCATCACCTATACCGGGACCGCCGGGTATCCCACCGACGGCCTCGCCTTTCAGAGCAGCGCCTTCTCCGACCCGCAGGGTCCCGCCACCTTCGGTGCGATGGAATGGCGCATCGCCGCGATCACCGACCCCACCGCCCCCGCGAACGATCCGACCGAGCGCTTCAAGCTGGAATGGGAGGCCGACTGGGAATCGGGCGAGCTGACCACCTTCGCGAACTCCATGGCCGCCCCGACCACCGCGGTCCGGTCGGGAGGCACCTACCGCGCCCGGGTGCGCCATAAGGACAGCGCCGGCTACTGGAGCCACTGGTCGGCACCGGTCGAATTCACCACCACCCTGCCGGACATCTCCTCCTACCTCGGGGGATTGGTGATCTCGGAGATCATGTATCATCCCACCGATCCCACCGCCGCCGAGTTTGCGGCCGGGTTCACGGACGACGACGATTTCGAGTTCATCGAACTGCGCAACGTCGGTCCGGTCGCCCTCAACCTCACCGACCTGCGCTTCACCAAGGGCGTCGATTTCGACTTTCTCGGGGCGGACATCACAGCCCTCGCTCCCGGCGCTTACGTCCTCATCGTCTCGAACCGCGCCGCGTTCGAAATGCGCTACGGGACCGGGCTCCCGGTCGCCGGCGAATGGGATCCCACCGACAAACTCGACAACGGCGGCGAACGAATCAAACTCTCCTTCGGCGCAGGCGACGCGATCCGCGACTTCACCTACGACGACGTGGCCCCGTGGCCCACCGAGCCCGACGGATCGGGTCCTTCGCTCACCCTGATCGATCCGCTTTCCGTGCCCGACCATGGCCTCCCCGCCAACTGGCAGGCCAGTTCCGGCCCACAGGGCTCTCCCGGAACCGATGACCTCACCGGCTCCTTCGCCGATTGGATGGCTGCCCAGGGAGCCACCGATCCAGACGCGCCCTTTGGCTCCTCCTCGTTGTCCAACCTGCTCGCCTTCACGGTGGGTGCCGATCTCACCCCCACTCCCGAGGCCGCCCGGCCCACCCTGGTGATCGTCGACGACGGCACCACCTACCCCGCCCTGCGCTTCCGCGTCCGCCAGGATCTCGGCGAGGTCACCTACCTCGTGGAGGTCTCCGAGGACCTCCTGCTCTGGCAAGGCGGCGGTGCCTTCACCACCCAGTTTGGCTCCCCCGAGGACAACGGCGACGGCACCCTCACCCTCACGGTGCGCTCCCTCCAGTCCCTCGCCTCCAGGCCGTATCAATTCCTGCGCCTCCGCCCCTCCCTGCCCGACACCAGCCCCTTCGCGGCCTGGATGACGGCCCGCGGCGCCACCGATCCTGACGCGCCCTTTGGCTCCTCCTCGTTGTCCAACCTGCTCGCGTATGCGGTGGGTGCCGATCTCACCCCCACTCCGGAGGCCGCCCTGCCCACTCTGGCGATCGTGGACGATGGCGGCACCGCCTATCCCGCGCTTCGCTATCGCCTCCGCCAGGATGCCGTCGAAATCACTTATCTCGTGGAGATCTCCGATGACCTCGTGCTCTGGCAAAGCGGCGAAGCCTTCACCACCCAGGTCGGCGCTCCGGTGGACAACGGCGACGGCACGCTCACCCTCACGATGCGCTCCCTCCAGTCCGTCGCCTCCAAGCCCAACCAATATCTGCGCCTGCGCGTCGGCTTCACTCCCTGAACCGCACCCCGCCGCGATGACGCCGATCGAAGATCGGCGCAACGATCAGAGGTTTGCACCCTAACTTTGTGATCGGCTAACTAGTTAGAATTTTTGCCCAGTTGTCGCGATCATTGGGCAATCACTCCTTGCATCCCCCCATCGAACTCGCCGTTACTAAGGGTCCCCTCAGGTGAGACCATTCACGGTGCGCCCCCTGCGACAGCCTCGGAGGGTTCCTCGGAGGGTTCCCATCCATCAACCTCATAGACCACCGATCCATGACCCGCCCTCGAATCCTCCGGAATCTCCCGGCTCTCGCCCTCGCGGCCCTCACCTTCGCCCCGGCCGCCCATGCCGAGACGCTCCTCAGCATCACCGGCTTCGGCCCGGAGGGTAACTCCGACCCTCAGGCATACCTCGGCACATCAAGCGCCGGAACCTTGGCCACGATCACGGAATCGCCGGCACTCTCTCCCGCCGTGTCGGGCTCGACCGTCACATCGACCGTTTACAGCTTTTCAGTGAGTGACCTCACCGTGGACGGCGACCCGGGACACACCCTGACCTGGGACATCACCTTGACCGCGGGTGCCACCGTCGGCAGCCCCACGCTCGGGATTGACGGCGGGCCGAACTGCGGTTGGGTCGTCCATAGCACCGCTCCGGGCAGCAACATCTATTTGAATCCCAACGAGAACCTCAACTTCGGCGTCAGCAACGTGCTACTTGACGGCGGCGCGGGGGCCTCATTCACCGGCTTCACCGGCCTCACATCGGATGTGGGGACTGCGGACGGCACGGCATCGCCGGACACCTATGACGTCACAACCGCCGCCGCTTCCTCGCGACTGCGGAGTGTCTCCTTCGGATTCAGCGTCACCTCGGCCGAGGCGTAGATCACGTCCTTCGGGATTCCAGGCTCGGATGGCGTCATTGACCAGAGCCTGAAGACCATCGCCTTGGAGGTACCCTTCGGCACCGCTCTGGCGACTCTTGCCCCGGACTTCACCTTGAGTTCCGGAACCTGCGATCAGACCAGCGGTGCGGTGCCGACTCCGGACAGCTTCGCAAACGCCAATCCGGTGCACTACATCGTCACCGACACCGCCACCGACCCGGACACCGTGAATGACTACACCGTGACGGTCACCGTGGCTCCGGAGGTCGGCAGCCTGGTCATCGATCTCGGGACCGGCACGGTCATTGAGGGCAGCACCTTTGGCACCTATGGGGCCACGAACCTGCCCTAGCCGTCCCTCCCGGTCGGCTCGATCCTGAGATCGATCGCGGTCGACACCGTCCTCGAGGCTTCCGACAACGATAATTATGCCTCTGACCTGTCGGTGCTGCTGGATCCGACCCCCGGAACTCCCGGCGGCGACTTCTCGGTCGAAATCACCAACGAAACAGCGCCACTTGGTGGCGGCGCTCTGGATCTCGACTGGCCTTCGGGAGCCGACGTCCCCCCCATCACTCCATTGGTGGACATCAAGACCGATGCAGATTGGGCCGCTGCTGGACCGATCAACCTCAACTCCACCGGACTATTCCTCGGCAACTCATTCGGTGGCCCCATCACTGGTGGCACCTGGTCGGGGACGATCACACTCACCTACGATGTTGTGAGCGGAAGCGCCTACGGCACCTGGGCCGCTGGTCCGTTCCCCTCGATGCTCCCGCTGACCGACTCGACCTTCACGGTCGATTTCGACGGCGGCGGGTTGCAGACCGGAATCGAGTGGATCGTGGGTGGTGATCCTACGGATGGCAGCGACGACGCCGGCCTTGCGCCGACCGTCGACAACACCAGTGATGTCACCTACCTCCTCTACACCTACCGTCTGAGTGATGCCGCTGCGGCCGATGCCAACACGACGGTCAGGACGGAGTACGGCACCGACGGCGTCAATTGGAACAACAACATCGATGACGGGGCCGGCGACGGGGTCATCACCGATCCTCCCGTCGATGTGCCCGGCGAGGACTACAGCCTTGTGACGGTCAAAATTCCGAAGTCCCTCGAAGTTGGTGGCATGCTCTACGCCCGCCTCAACGTGACGATCACTCCGTGACCCTGATCTGATTCGATTCATCTCCCTTGCCGCGAGCCAGCCAGCGGCAAGGGAAGTCGGATCAAACAACTTTCGCTGGCAATCCAATAGAGACGGCGACTTCCTTCGGGAGGTGGCCGTTTCTCTTTAAGGGAAGGATCGGCACAAGAACACCCGTAAGAATCCCCCCTCCCCCGCTCCAGACCCAATCCCATGTCGCCCCAATGTAACCGATGAAAAATTGACGAACAACATGATGAAAAAGAGAAAAAATCTGCTCCAGACGGGCGCCTTGGGCCTGATGGCCCTGGCCTCCGCCGGAGTCGCCCTGCTCCCGGCCACCTCCAGCGCGGCCGCAGAACGCAAACCCAACGTCATCATCTTTTTGACCGACGATCAGGGCACCCTCGATGTCAACTGCTATGGATCGAAGGATCTCTACACGCCGACCATGGACAAGCTGGCGGAGACCGGGGTGCGCTTCACGCAGGCCTACGCGCATCAGGTCTGCTGCCCGACACGCGCCATGCTGCTCACCGGCCGGCATCCTCAGCGCAGCGCCGTGAACAGTTGGACCCAGGGCGACGCCAAGGCGGGCGGCAAAGGTCGAAACATGTTCCTCGGGGAGGTCACCATCGCAGAGGTGCTGAAGGACGCGGGCTACAAGACGGCCATGTTCGGCAAGTGGCACCTCGGCGCCCATCCCGAAAACGGTCCGACCAAGCAGGGATTCCACGAATACTTCGGCAACCGTGGCGGGTTCATCGACAACTACAATCACCACTTCCTGCACGGCAAGGGATTCCACGATCTCTACGAGGGGACCACGGAGGCCTTCGCGAGGGGCGAGTACTATCCTGACATGATGACCGCGCGGGCCCTTCAGTTTGTGGACAAGAACAAGGATGTCCCTTTCCTTCTGTACGTCGCCTTCAATATCCCCCATTACCCGGAACAGCCCGACAAGAAATTCGACGAGCGCTATCAGGATCTGGAGGAACCGCGCCGGTCCTACGCGAAGATGATTTCCACCACCGATGACAAGATGGGCCAGATCATCGGGCGCCTCGACAAGCATGGCCTCCGGAACGACACCATCATCCTCTTTCTGAGCGACAACGGACATTCGGCGGAGGATTACCAGATCAGCGTCGATGACCACACCAGCCGCCTGCCCAAGGGATCCAACTACGGCGCCAACGGCGGCGGCGGAAACACCGGCAAATGGATGGGGCACAAGGGCACTTTTTATGAAGGCGGAATCCGCGTCCCGGCCGTCATCGGTTGGCCGGGCAAGCTGCCCGGCGGCGCGGTGCGCGATCAAGCCGTCACCGGGGAAGACTGGTTCCCGACCCTCTTGAACCTCTGTGATGTCCCCCTGCCCGACGTGAAACTCGACGGACAAAGCCTCCTGCCGATCATCAGGTCCGCCGACGCGCCGACGCATCACAAGATCATGCACTGGCAGTGGCAGTGGTTCTGGGCGGTCCGGGATGGCGACTGGAAGCTGATGGGCCGCGACGGCAAGCCTTCACACCTCGGCAACCTGAGTGACGCGGAACCCGAAAAGAAGAACCATCTTGAGGATCAGCCCGAAGTCGCGAAACGCCTCCTGCAATCGCACAACGAATGGTTGAAGGAAGTGGAGCGTGAATACTACGAGCAGTATCCCAATTCGACGAACATGTACTGAGCGGCTGCCTCTGCAAATCGGCGTCTCGCGTAGGCTGGTGCCCCCTCCCCTGCTCAAGGGCGCCTCGGCGACCGTAGCCGATCGCATTGAAAGCTCCACAGAGATCATCACGTATCCCTGTGGACGCCGAGGCCAGCCCCCCTTTTCCTCGCACAATGATGGATTCGACTGGATCACCGAAAGCCGAAAGCCCAGCATTCCGCCCGGGCAAGGTCGTAATTCTTACGGCGGTCCAACTCAGCCCACCATCGCGAAATCGCCTAGGCAACATTTTGTTCCAGTTGACCCGGAAAAAAGTCAATTACACCCTGTCCCTCCCCCAGCGAACAAGCTTTCCTGCAGGTAGTCCGGATTGGGCCGCAGAAACCAATTTTCCTCCAGTCACCGGAATTCTGTTTCATGGGTATTTCGGAATCCGGTGGCCGGGGGGAGTTTCCGGTGGCTTCCCATGGGAGGCCGCCGCTTTCTGAAATGGGGTCGGATCCAAACCATTTGACCACCAACGAATCAGGAATAATCTACAGATCATGATGAATCGCAGAGAGATGATGCATCGAATGGCGGCCGGCATTGGCGTCAGCCTCCTTCCGAGTTACGCCCAATCAGCAATTCATAGTCCCGGCAGCCCCAGGCGGGTGATTTTCTTCCTCCAAAACCATGGCTTTGACCCCCTGACCTGCATCCCCGAGGGACTCGGTGAAAGCTGTTCTCTCGACGGCGTGCAGCTCGCGGAACCCATGCGGACCTTGGAGCCCTACAAGGACAGGATGCATGTCATTACTGGTTTGCATGGCCGTCATACGAGCCCCGGACATAGCGCTTATTTCGGCGCCCTCGGCGGCTATCGGGGCAGCCTGGGGGTCCCTCCGGCGGGCCCGACCATCGATTACGCACTCAGCCAGTCTCTTCCCAAGACAATCCTCCCCCCCCTGTGCATCGGCATGGAATCCATGGACAGCATGAAAGCGCGACCAACCATCGCCACCCTGACCGCCAGGGGCGCGGGCCAGCCGATCTTCATGCATTCCGACCCCAACAACTTGTACGAGATGCTCTACGGCAGTATCGCTGATGGCGAGGTCAGGAAGCACTATGAAGCCCGGTCGGAAGTCATGCTGCAAGTGGAGCGCGTCGCAAAATTGAAATCCGGAGGCCTGCTCAAGAGCGAGAGCCAACGCTACGCGGACTACGTGGGCGGATTTCGAGACATCAACGGAATGCGCGAAAAGCTTTCCTCGATCTCCCCGCACCTCAAAAAGCATGCGCCCACTCCCGATGAACGCTACACCAATCCGAAGTTCGAAACGGACTGGCACGACTGCCTCTTGGAGATCGGAATATCCGCTCTGCAGGCGAACCTGACCAATGTCCTGACCATCGGATCCGGACGCGGTGAGTATTTCGGCGCCTGGAAAGGGCTGGGCGTCACCCAGGCCGGTCACGGCCTCGGTCACACGGAGCAAGTTGGCGTTTCCAACTGGATCAAAATCCGTCAATACAACTGTGACATGCTGGTCAAGCTCATGAAAAGTTTGGAGGCCGTCCCCGAGGGTTCGGGCTCCATGATGGATAATACCTTGATCGTCTATACCAGCAACAATGCCGACAAGCAGCACACCGACGGCTCAATCTGGCCCTTTGTGCTGATCGGGAACGGCGGCGGACGTTTCAAGACCGGTCAATACACCCACCTTGAGGGCCGTCCGATCAACGACCTTTATACCACCTTCCTCCATGGTGTTGGCGCACCCGTCGATCGCTTCAATGTGCCCAAGAACATGGCTGCCAAATGGAACAGTCAGCTTGGCCCGATCGAGGGATTGTTGGTTTAGCAGTATGAATGCCATCAGATCACTTGCTTGCGCGGTTGCAGGTTGCACGCTTGCATTCACCTCCCTGCTCTCTTCACAATCCACTGCGGACGAGGCACGCCCTTCCAACGCGACTCCTGGAACGAAGCAGGTAGATGCTGACTTCAAAAAACTGACCGGACCGTTCCTTGAAAACTATTGCCTGGATTGCCATGATGATGAGACGAAAAAAGGGGGCGTTTCTCTCCAGGAATTGAGTGTTGTCACGGCAGGGAATGTCGCCATGTGGAAACGGATTTGGGAGCAGGTCGCGTTAAAGGAAATGCCACCCAGGAAGAAAAACAATCAGCCGGAACTGACGGAGCGGCTGGAGATTTCCAACTGGATCACGGCCGGATTGACCGAAGCCATGAAGGACGAGGGCGGCTTCAGCGATCACCTGCGCCCAAGCAAGGGCAACCATCTTGATCATGATCTTCTGTTCGGCGCTAGGCAGGAAACCCTTGAGCCCGCAGCCACTCCGGCGCGTCTGTGGCGCATTCATCCCCAGGAACACCTTGTCCGCCTGAATGATCTGTTCAGCCTGAAAAGAAAATATGACCCTAAGCGCCCGGGAGTGAACACGCACGGCGATCATATTCCATCAAATCTGGATGGTGAGGTGAAAGCCTATCTCGGACTGGATCAACGTATTGACGGTGGAATGGTGCCCAGCATTCAGCAAATCCTGACGACCGTCGAGGATCATGGGCTGCGCAATTACCCGTTTCTCTACTCAGTCAACAGTGCCGAGGCCTTGCAGCTCACCAAGGACGCGGAAACCATTCTGCGCTTCATGGCCTGCGGGCCCACCGAGGAAAGCGGCCCGGAGGCCCCGAAGTATGGCAAGGAGATCATGCGGCCGCTAACTCCCGTTTACGAGTTGATGAACGGCTCCGGCCCCAGCGATGAGCGACTGAAGGCCGCTGTTGAGTTCCTCTTCGAAGCCCTGACCCTGAGGCCCCCCACTGCGGAGGAGACCGCCATTTATCTGGGGATTGCCAAAAAGTCCATCGAGGAACTCGGCCAGGAACAAGGGGCGATCCTTGGTCTGACCCCGATCTTTCTCGACCGCGACGCCCTCTTCCGCCCCGAGTTATGCAAGACCGGGAAACCCGATAAATACGGACGTGTCATGCTCAGCGGAGACGAACTCGCGCTCGCCATCAATGCGGCATTCTCCTATATCCGCCCGGAGACGGACCACCTGAGGACGGCACTGGCCAAGGGGCAACTGAAGACGCGTGATGATGTCAAACGGGAGGTCACCCGCATTCTGAATGACGACAGCATCAGAAAGCCCCGCGTTCTGCAGTTCTTCAGGGAGTATTTCGATTACGATCGCGCCGCCGGCATCTGCAAGGATGAAAACGCCATTCGTCAAAGCGGAGGGCATCCTGGCACCTACTACGCGGCCATGAACAGCATGATCGCCAACACCGACCGGCTGGTCGAACTGATCCTACAGGAAGACCGGCAGGTCCTGAAGGAGCTCTTGACCACGGACCGGGTCGTCTATCAGCCTTACACCTCTGGAAGCCACGCCTTCGGGATTTTGTATTTCACCGATGTCCGCTACTTCGGCAAGGAGGGCACATATTACATTATTCCGGTCGAAGGCGTCGTCATCCCGGAGCCAGAACCAGGCAATCAAGCCAGAGACATGGAGATCAAGATTGCGACACGGAAGTCTCGGGAAGAGGGAACGCTCCGGCATGTCTTTCCGAATCCCTCCCAACCGATCTACGTGCGGCAGGCACAAGCTCCCGCCCTAAACCGCCCCCCTGCCATCGATGCTCTGAAGGCAATCACCACGGTTGATAGAGACCGGCGATTCGGCATCCTCACCCATCCCGCCTGGCTGGCCTCCCACTCGGATGCCATGGACAACCACGCCATTTTGCGCGGACGCTGGATCCGCGAACGTTTGTTGGGCGATGCCGTGCCTGATGTCCCAATCACCGTCGACGCCATGTTGCCGGACGAACCGCAATCAACCCTGCGTCACCGGATGCGGGTCACTCGCGAGAAGGAATGCTGGCGATGCCATCAGAAAATGGATCCCCTCGGCCTGCCCTTTGAAATGTACAATCACCTCGGACTCTTTCGCGAGAAGGAACAGGGCCAGCCAATCGACACCAGCGGCGAGATCCTGCTCAGCGGTGATCCGGCGTTGGATGGGCCGGTGACCGATGCCATCGACATGATTCAGAAGCTGGCGGAGAGTGAACGCGTCGAGCAGGTTTTCGTCCGCCATGTCTTTCGATACTGGATGGGCCGCAACGAGACCATCAACGACGCCCCGATGCTCCAGGAGGCTCACCTTGCCTACAAGAGCAGTGGAGGGAGCATGAAAGCCCTGTTGACATCCCTGCTGACCTCCGACGCCTTTCTCTATCGCAAGATTCCCACCGAATAGGATCTGGTTGGAATTCCGGCAATCGTCACCAAGAGGAAGATCCCGCCCGGTATGTGGCCTGCCTCACTAGGCAAAGCCCTTGCCTAGATCAGGCCAAGAAAATGGGTGTCTCTGTGGACAATCGAGGACAAGGTTGTCTGGAGAGGAAGGATTTGAGGAAGGCTCCACTTTTTCCGAAATCCCATGACTACCCGCCCGCATAAATCCAGCTCCGTTGATCGTCGTTCCCGGCGTGGTTTTGCCTTGATCGTGACGGTGTCCCTGATCGGGGCGGGTTCATCCACAACACCAACCACTACTTCCTGCATGGCAAGGGATTCCATGACCTGTCTGAGGGAGAGAAGGAGCTATTCATGAAGTGGGAATACTACCCCGGTCTGATCACGAAGCGGGCGCCGCAGTTTGTGGACCAGCACAAGGACGAACCGTTTCTGCTCTACATGGGGTTCAACCTCCCTCACTATCCGGAGCCCGAGCGTAAAGACTACCTCAAGGAAAAGCCCGGAATCGCCCGGCGCCTGCTGCTAGGAGTTTGCTTTCTGCGGGAGGC
>JAQCFL010000283.1 GCA_027619375.1 Verrucomicrobiota bacterium
CTTCCGAGCCGAGGTCGGTCGAATCTTCGGCTGCCGCTCCAGCCTGTCCCGTCCCTCCGGCCGCTGCTTCCGCGGCGTGCCCTTCTCTCCCTCCACCACCAGGCGGAAATCCACAAACCCCCGCTCGATATCCACCGTGTCCACCACCACCGGCAGCACATCGTTCTGGGCGTATTCCCCGTCACGCGAAGTAAATCGCCCCCGATGCGCATCCAGCCGCCAGTCACCCGGCGGAAAGGACTCCCGCTTCACCATCCCCCGCTGCATGATCTCCGTCGCCTCCACGGCCAATCCCATCGCCCGCACCTCCGTCACCACCGCATGGAAAATCGGCGGATCATCGCTCTCCGCGCATTCCTTCAGCCACTGCATCAGCTTCAACCGCTTCGACTCATTCTCCGCACTCGAACTGACCCGCTCGGTGGTCGAAATGTGATCGGCGATCTCCGCACAATGCGCCTTGCTCGGCAGGCGATCCATCTTCTGCGGCGGATTGTCCAGCAACGGCTCCAGCGAGCGATGCACGATCAAATCCGCGTAGCGCCGAATGGGACTCGTGAAGTGACAATAATCCGTCTTCGCCAAACCATAGTGACCCGCCGGCTCCTCGCTGTAGGCGGCCCGCTTCAAACTCTTCAGCAAGCCCAGCTTGATGTTGTGCTCCTCCGGCTTGCCCTTCGCCAGGTCGAGCAGCTTCTGGATGTGCTTGCGGTTCGTCAAATCGCCCACCTCATAACCATGCGACCGCGCCAACTCCCCATACTCCCGCAGCTTCTCGAAATCCGGATCCTCGTGCACCCGGTAGAGCCCCGGACGCTGCGCTCCCTTGATGGCCCGCGCCACCGCCTCGTTCGCCACCAGCATGCACTCCTCGATCAACTGGTGGCTCTCGTTGTACTCCTCCACCGTGTAGCCCGTGGTCTTCCCCTTCTCGTCCAGCACGATGCTGATCTCCGACATCTCCAGATCCAGCGCGCCGTTCGCAAACCGCTTCTTCCGCAGCAGCGAAGCCAGTTCCCAGGCCGCCCCGATCGCCTCCTGCAACTCCTTCGAGTCCACGCTGCCTTTCCCCGTCTCAATGAATTCCTGCGCCTCCGCATAGGTCAGGCGATACTTGCTGTTGATCACCGCCTTCACGAAACGCGCCTTGCCCATCTTGCCGTTCTTGTCGAAACGCATGATCGCCGCACAGGTCAGTCGATCTTCATTCGGCCGCAGCGAACAGATCCCGTTGCTCAACTCCGGCGGCAACATCGGCAGCACCCGGTCCACCAGATACGTCGAGTTCCCCCGCTTCACCGCCTCCTTGTCCAACGGACTGTCCGGCTTCACGTAGTGCGAAACATCGGCGATGTGCACCGCCAACGACCAGCCACCATCGATCCGCCGCACCCCGATCGCATCGTCAAAGTCCTTCGCCGTGTCCGGATCGATCGTGAAGATGAACTCATCGCGCCAATCATCCCGTCGCGCCAGCTCCTCTGCCGGGATCTTCTCCGGCACCGCCTTGGCCTCCTCCTCCACCTCCGGCGGAAATTCCATCCGCAATCCATGCGCCTCGATAATCCCGAGGATGTCCACCCCCGCCTCATCAGGATACCCCAGGATGCGCACCACCTTGCCGCGTGGCGTCTCTCCCTGCTTCTCCCAATGCTCCAACTCCACCGACACCTTCTGTCCCGCATTCGCCGTCGTCTCCGCCGACAACTCGATGGTCGGCGGCATATTCGGATCGTCCGGCACCACGTAGGAAAACTTCCCCTGCTTCATGAAGGTCCCCACCACCACGCCACTGCGTCGCTCGAGAATCTTCTCCACCCGCCCCATCGCCCCTTCCTCATCGCCATCCTGCCGCGAAGACTTCCCGCCACCCTTGCCGCGCCGATCACTCCCGCCACGACCCACCGCCGCCCCATCGATCTTCTCCACCCGCACCGCCACCCGGTCGCCATCCAGAGCCACCGAAGTCTTCCGCGCTGGAATGAACACCCGTGAGTAGGTCTCCATGTCGAAACCGCTCTTCACATTGCCCTCATCCCGCTTGTCCGGGAAAAAAAAGGCACTCCCCTTGGAATGCAGCTTCATCGTCCCCACCAGCAGCCCGGTCTCCGCCTGTCGCGGCTTGAAGCGCCCCTTGTTCCCCCGCACCACCAGCCCCTCGGACACCAGACGCGCCAGTTCAGTCCGAAACACAGGACGTTCCTCCTGCTTCAGATCCAAAAGCCTCGCCAGCTCATTCTTCGTCCGAGCCTCGTATCCCGACGCCCTCATCATCTCCAATAGCCGCTTCCGCAGGCCCTCTCCTTCCGCCATGCCCGAGTCTGGAGCCGCTGGACCGTTCCCGCAACCTCCATTCCCGCTCAAAAAGGGGCTTGCACCCCGGTTCCTTTTTGAATACACCATGTATTGACCATGTCGTAACAACCGAAATCCATCCACCCTCATCATGAAAGCCACCTCCTCCCACCCCAAAGCCTTCTCCCTCGTCGAACTCCTCAACCCCTTCGCCAACCAACCCATCTTCCAACCAATCCTCATCTGGTCCACCGGTCAGGACGGCAAGGAAGCCCGTGGCATGAAAAACGACCCCAAAAACAGGGACAATGTCACCTCCTGGTAGATCCCGTTCCCAACAATCCCCACGAAAATTTGGGTTGCGCCCCCCCAAACTCCACCCCAAGTTGTGTAAACACATTGTCACAACAGGGAAACCTGCTGTTGCCAAAGCGCGACCCGCCCTTTTAGGGTCGTGCTCCCAACCACCAACTCCACCATGAAATCCACCATCCCCACCCCCCGACCTGCGGGCTTCACGCTCATCGAGCTCCTCGTGGTCATCGCCATCATCGCTGTCCTCGCCGCTCTCGGCTTCGGTGCCGGAGCCACCGCCATCAACAACGCCAAAAAACTCACCGCCCAAAACGAATGCGCCAGCCTCGTCCTCGCCGTGAATGGCTACTTCGGCGAATACAGCCACTTCCCTGAAATCGACTCCGGCGGCGGCAACGACGATCTTGACGCCAAGACCGATTCCGACGTCATGAACATCCTCCTCGCCCTCGGCGAGGAGGGCGAAAAGAAGAACCCCAAGCGCGTCAAATACTACCAAGGCAAAGCAGCCAGGGGTTCCAATGGACGCGAATACGGCGGCCTCCTCCGCACCGGAACCAACGCCGAACTCTTCGACACCTGGAAAAAACTGTCCGGTATCCGCCACTACCAGGTCATGTGGGACTCCAACTACGACGACGAACTCGCCGACCCCTTCAACAACGACAAACCCCTCTACTCCACCGTCATCGCCTGGTCCACCGGCAAGGACGGCAAGGAAACCCGCGGCGACGAAGGCAGCACAAACAACCGCGACAACGTCTATTCCTGGAAATAACAGCACTGCCCAAATTCCCCTCGCCACCCCACCGCTCTCCCCCTTAGAAACGTCGCGAAGCAATGCGCGTCTTCGCAATCGGCGACATCCACGGCCACCTCACCGCCCTCGACACCCTCCTCGCCACCATCCCGGCGCAGAAGGACGACCTCCTCGTCTTCCTCGGCGACTACGTCGACAAAGGCCCCGACGTCCCCGGCGTCCTCGACCGCCTCATCGCCCTCAACACCGAACGCCAGGCCATCTTCCTTCGCGGCAACCACGACCAACTCATGCTCGACGCCAAAAAGGATCCCGCCCTCCACCTCCCCGGCTGGGAATGCCTCAGCGGCGGCGATCCCCTCGCCAGCTACGGCAAAGGCACCACCCGCAAACTCCTCAAGTCCGTCCCCCCCGCCCACTTCGACTTCCTCCAGAACACCTGCCGCAACTTCCACGAAACCGAGCACTTCCTCTTTGTCCACGCCGGCCTCAACCCCGACCGCGCCCCCGCCGAGGAATCCCTCGACACCCTCCATTGGCAGAAACTCCCCCACGCCGCCGCCCACCACTCCGGCAAGACCGTCATCTGCGGACACACCGCCCAGGCCTCCGGCCAAATCGTCGACCTCGGCCACACCATCTGCATCGACACCGGCCTCACCAATGGCCGCCACCTCACCGCCCTCGCCCTCGACACCTTCGAGTTCTGGCAAGCCACCGCCAACGGCGAAACCTCCTCCGGCAAACTACGGTAGGGGGCGGTCGCTCCGCGCCGTCCGGCGGCTACGCGCCCCGCCCCCCAAGGCCCCCCGAAACTACCTTCCCGCGCCGCGAACCGCAGCACCATGCCCAAACCCCGGACGGTGCGGAGCGCCCGTCCCCTACTCAATACCGGGTAACTCTCCCCCACCGGACCAACGACACCCACGTCGTTCCCCTGTCGCAAAGCGACAGTATACCCCTCCCCAAAAACCTCCTCCCAATCACTCATCCAACGCCGTCGGCCAGTGCACCGACGGCCTCCGCGCCCCGTTCACCTTCTCCTCCAACATCCGCTCCACCTCCGGATGCTCCCCCGCCACGTTCACCTTCTCCCCCACATCTTCGCGCAAATCATAGAGCTGCAACGCCGCCCCCACCTTCGGGCGAATCACCTTCCAATCCCCCCACCGCGCCGCCTGTCGAAACCCACCCTCGAAAAATTCCCAATACAGCAACCGCTCCCCCGGCTCCCATTCCTCCCCCTTCAACAACGGCGCCACACTCACCCCATCCACCCCCTCCGGCACCTTCCCCCCGCCCAACTCCGCCAGCGTCGGCAGAACATCCGCAAACCACCACACCGCCTCACTCACCTCCCCCGCCCCCACCGTCCCCGGCCAACGCACGATCATCCGCGTCCGCCGCCCCC
>JAQCFL010000284.1 GCA_027619375.1 Verrucomicrobiota bacterium
CTTGCGACCCAGTCTTCGCCGGAGGCTACGCCCGGGCATGCGGGAGGGTCGCGGGGGTGGATGCGCCCTGTGTGGGAATGGTTTTTAGGTTGAGCGATGGAGAGGATGTCGGGCTGCTTCGCGCCGCGGTTCGGCTGGGCGGTTGGGAAACCGCCGCCACGGGGGAGGGCTTGCGACCGGGACGGTCACGCCACTGGGGAGATGGAGCGGATCGGGTTGCCAAATTTTTGGGAGGGGTCATGTTGGCCGGCGGGAGGGGGAGCCGCCGGACCGCTCGGAGATCGGTCCCTGCCTGAAACTTACTCATGAAGATCACTTTCCTCTCACCGGGCACGGGCAGCTATTATTGCGGAGCCTGCATGCGGGATAATGCCTTGGCGAAGGCGCTGCACCGGGCGGGGAATGAGGTGGAGATGCTGCCGATGTATCTGCCCTTGTCACTGGATGAGGAGGTGTTGGAGGGGGCCTTGGACAAGCCGGTGTTCTTTGGGGGGATCAATGTGTTTTTGCAGCAGAAGAGCGCGATCTTCCGGCACACGCCGGCGTGGGTGGATCGGATGTTGAACAATACGACCTTGTTGAAGGGGGCGGCGGCGCGGAGTCACATGACTTCCGCGCGGACGCATGGGAAGCTGGCGTTGGAGATGCTGAGGCTGGAACACAGTCATCTGACGAAGGAATTGGAGAAGTTGGTGGCATACCTGGAGGCGAACAAGCCGGACCTGTTGGTGCTCTCGACGGCGCTGCAGGCGGGGATGATCCGGACGCTGAAGGAGCGGCTGGGGGTGAAGGTGCTCTGCTTCTTTCAGGGGGAGGACACCTTCATCGATGGATTGCCGGAGCCGTATTGCGAGGGGGTGTGGCAGGAGTTGCGGGAGCGGTTGCCGGAGGCGGATGGACTGGCGGCGCCGAGTCGCTTTTATGCGGGGTTGATGAAGGAGCGGCTGGGGCTGGCGGATGTGGAGATCGAGGTGATGCCGAACGGGATCGATGTGGAGGGCTATGCGCCGACCGGGCGGAGTGGGGCTCCGAAGATTGGTTATTTGGCGCGGATGATGAGGGCGAAGGGGATGGAGGTGCTGGTGGAGGCGTTCATTCATTTGCGCAAGGAACTGGGGCATCCGGATGCGAAGCTGCACATCGCGGGGACGGCGACGCGGGAGAATCAGGACTTTGTGTGGGAGATGCAGGACAAGCTGGACAGGGCGGGACTGGCGGAGGAGGTGGAGTGGCACTCGAACATTTCGCGGCATGAGAAGGAGGAGTTTCTGGGGGGGCTGACGCTGTTTTCGGTGCCGGTGCTGTATCCCGAGGCGTTTGGACTGTATGTGGCGGAGGCTCTGGCTTCGGGAGTGCCGGTGGTGCAGCCGGAGGCGGCGGCCTTTCCGGAGTTCATCGAGGCGACTGGCGGCGGAGTGCTGGTGCCGCCGGGGGATGCGGAGGCCTTGGCGCGGAAGTGGAAGGAGCTGTTGGAGCGGCCGGAGGAGGTGAAGGCGATGGGAGAAAGGGGTCGCCGGGCGGCGTTGGCGGTCTATAGTGTGGAGACGATGCAGGAACGCTTCATGACGCTGGCGGAGAAGCTGGTGAGCGGGGTGCAATGATGTGATGAGTGCGAAGAAGCCGAGCTTTACGACGACGCGACGGGTGGAGTTTTACGAAACCGACCTGGCCGGATTGGTGCATTTTGCGAATTTTTTCCGCTACATGGAGTCGGCGGAGCACGAGTTCTTGCGGAGCATCGGGCATGTCATCCACGGGGAGAGCGAGGGACGGGAGACCGGCTGGCCGCGGGTGAATGCGAATTGTGATTATCGGAAGCCGGCGCGGTTCGGGGACGAGATCGTCATCGAGGTGACGGTGGAGGAGGTGCGGACGCGATCGGTGCGGTATGGGTTTTTGTTTTCGATCCGGGGGGAGGAGATTGCCACGGGGAGCGTCACCGCGGCGCATGTGGAGTTGGGGAAGGAAGGGATCCGGGCGGTGCCGATTCCGGAGGAGTTGCGGGAGAAGTTGGGGGGGTGAGGTGAATGCGGAATTGGGAATGCGGAATGCGGAATGGTAGAAAGGGGAAGGAGAGTGAGGACGCTCGTATTGAGCCCGTCTTTGCCAAGCTACGGAAGTGCGGGGGGGAAGGTCGTGGTGGAACCGCCGACGCCTCGCAAAGGCGCCGCTACGGGAGCGGGGGGTAGAATACGGCGATTGAAGTGGCGGAGGGGGCACGTATGATTGAGACTTCTGGCGAGACGAGGATGGAACAACGAAAGAACATGAACTGGTTGATTTTTGCGCTGATGACGGTGGCCTGTTGGGGGTTGTATGGGATTTTGCTCCATGCGGGGCAGGTGGAGATGAAGGATCCGGTGTTGGGGCGCTACAAGGCGTTCCTCTTTGTGGGGATCGCCTATTTCATCACGGCGGTGGTGGCGCCGCTGGTGGTGTTGCTGATGTCGAAGAACATGAACTGGGCGATGCCGCCGAAGGGCATGTGGTTGTCGCTGGTGGCGGGCATATTGGGGGCGATCGGGGCCTTTTGTGTGCTCCTGGCGATGGGGGCAGGAGTGAAGGGGGGGATGAGTCCGGCGGTGGTGGCGGTTTCGGTGATGTCGATCATCTTTGCCGGGGCGCCGATCGTGAATGCGATTGTGGCGATCATGCAGCATCCGCCGGAGGGTGGTTTCAAGGCCATCCCGCTGCCGTTCTTTTTGGGGATCCTGCTGGCGGCGTTGGGAGGGTTCATGGTGACGAAGTTCAAGCCGACGCCGGGCAAGCCCCACGGGCCGCCAACGGCGAAGGTGGAGCAGGGAGAGTGAGATGGACATCGACGCGCATCAACTGAAGGCGCTGAACACGCTGGTGGTGGAGATCCTGCCGGGGAATCGGTTTTATGCGGTGAAGCTGGGGGAGGCTGTGGCGCCGTTTGGAAGCCTGGCGGATTTCGTGGCGCGGGTGCCGTTCACGACGAAGGAGGAGTTGGCGGCGGATCATGAGGAGAGTCCGCCGTATGGGACGACGCACACGCATCCGTTGGCGCTCTACAATCGGTTTCACCAGACGAGCGGGACGCGGGGGAAGCCGTTGATCTGGATGGATGACCCGGAGAGTTGGGAGTGGATTTTGGGGAATTGGGAGGCGGTGTGGCGCGGGGCGGGAGCGGTGGCAGGGGACTGCGCGTTCTTTCCGTTTTCGTTCGGGCCGTTCCTGGGGTTTTGGGCGGGGTTTGAGGCGGCGGCGCGGATGGGGGTGCGTTCCGTGCCGGGCGGGGGGATGTCGAGTGAGGATCGGCTGGGGCTGCTGGCGCGTTGTGAGGCGAAGATCCTTTGCTGCACACCGACCTACGCGCTGCGTCTCGCGGAGGTGGGGGCGGGGATGGGGAAGCCGGTGGCAGGGTTGGGGGTGAAGACGATTGTGGTTTGCGGAGAGCCGGGCGGAAGCATCCCGGAGGTGCGGGAGCGGATCGAGTCGGCGTGGGGGGCGAAGGTGGTGGATCATCACGGAATGACGGAGATCGGGCCGGTGACGGTGAGCCATGAGAGCAACGCGGATTGGTTGCGGGTGCTGCACTATTCGTATTTCGCGGAGGTGGTGGATCCGGAGACGCTGGCTCCGGTGGAGGCGGGCGAGGTGGGGGAGTTGGTGCTGACGACCTTGGGGCGTTATGGGGCGCCGTTGTTGCGGTATCGGACGGGGGATTTGGTGCGGCCGGTGTGTGTTCCTGGCGAGGATCCGGCGGCGTTTGTGTTGGAAGGAGGGATCATCGGGCGGGCCGATGACATGGTGGTGGTGCGGGGGGTGAATATTTATCCGAGTGCGGTGGAGTCGGTGGTGCGGGGGTGTGGGGGGATCGGGGAGTATCAGGTCGAGGTGGATCTGCGGCAGGCGCTGCCGGAGTTGTTGGTGAAGGTGGAGGGCGGGGAGGGGGCGGCGCGGGAGTTGGAGAAGGCGCTGCGGCAGGCGTTCGGATTGCGGATTCCGGTGGAGAGCGTGGCGGCGGGGAGTCTGCCGGTGTTTGAGGTGAAGGCGAAGAGGTGGGTGGTGGTTTGAGCCGGGGGCGGTTATTGGTTACTGGGTATTGGTTATTGGGGAGGAGCGAACCCAGAGACCAGAGGGCAGATGCCGGAATGGCGAATGGGAGTGGGGGGAGGGTCGCGGGTGGGTGGGGAGGTGGGCGGTGAAGATGGGCGATGGCCGCCGCCACCCTGTCAGGGTGGGATGCTGTTTTGGGGTGATGAGATGGTGTTGCATGCGCAGCAGATGGGGGAGAGTGCGATCCTGGGGGGTTGGTATGACGCGGCGGAGGTGGTGAGCAGTGGGAATGCGACGGAGGTGCTGTGCTACGGGACGGCGGTGGCCTAAGAAAAGGTGAGGGTAGGGAGTTTGGCCATGTGAGATGGTGATTGTAGGGGTAAAGGATTGGCCAGACTTTGTGTCGAAAGAAGTGTCGTTTCTTAAGGCGATCCAAGGCACGGGAATCACTTGGATGCTTTGGAGTGCTCTGGTGGGGTGGGTGATCTACGAGTTGCGGAGGGGTAAGGGAGGGAAGCGATTGCCATTGTGGTCTGGAGGGGCCCTGTTCCTGGCCACTCTGTTCGCGGTGCTGGACTTCATGTTGGGCCTGGCAGATACCATGCGCTATTACATGAGCCCGACCGGAGCACACCCAGCGATGTTGCTCTTGGATGTCTGGAATCTCGCCTATGTCGCGATTTGGGCTTTGGTGTGGGGGGCGGTGGCGACGGGGATCGTGGCGGGGGTGAGGATTTGG
>JAQCFL010000285.1 GCA_027619375.1 Verrucomicrobiota bacterium
TCACTCCATCGTCGCCACCAAATCCTCCACCGCCAACTCCACAAACGATCCCGGCTTGCCGATGAAGCGGATGATCCCCTTCTCATCCAGCACATACACCTGCGGCACCTGCCGCACCCGGTAGTCCTCGCTCACCTTCCCGTCCGCATCCGCAAAATTGCGCCACGGCAACACCCCCTTCGCCTTCAACTCCCGCAGGGTCTCGTTCGAATCCCGCGACACCCCCAGCAACTCCACCGGCCGCCCCAAATTCTGCGTCCGCAGCTTCGTCAGCAAGTCAATCGCCTGCTGCGCATCCGGACTCCCCGAATGCCAGAACGCCAACACCACAATCTTGCCGCGAAAGCTCTTCAACTCCAACGGCACCCCCGCGATGTCCTTCCCGCTCACCTTCGGCGCCTCCCGACCCACGATCAATTTCTTCACGATGTAACTCTCATCCATCGCCAACTCCCCCACCGTCGTGTCGCCCACCTTCACGTCCCAGGACAGCTTGATCGCCCGGCGCACCGCCTCCTTGCGCTTCAACATCACTTCACGCCCATCCCCCATGCTCCGCAACAGGATGGCCTGCGCAATCGCCGCCTGCCCCTGCACCTTCTCGTCCGGGTTCTCCTTCTCGATCTTCTCCACCAACGCCAGCGAGACCGGATCCTCATAGGCCGCCATGGCAATGCAAAATCGCCCAACCTTCGGACTCTTCAGGTGCATCTGCTCCACCTCGCGCATGATCTCCTGTAACGGCGAACGCTTCAGCGCCCCTCCCCTCGTGTCGAGCATCAGCCCCGGCGCCACCTCCAGCAGCCAAGGCGTGAACTCCAGCGTCCACTCCGACCGCAGCGAACCCGACAACTCCGTCCACATGCGATGCCCGTATTCCTCCGCATCCGGCCGACTCTTCGCCGCTGCCTCCCGCGCCTCCGGCCCCACCGCCGTCTGCAGCCGCATCGCCCAACCCCGCATGGCCGCTTCATACTCCTGCCGGATCTGCGTGGCGACCTGCGCCGTGCCCGCCGTCAGCCCTCCTGTCGCCAATAAAAAAACTGCGATGATCGATTGGTAATTCATCCTGAACGGAAACCTAGTCGCTCCCCCAGCGAAGCCAACCGCCAATCTTGTTCACTTCCAGTCCCAGACCAACGCCTCATCCAGCAGACGTCCCTCCTCATCAAACTCCACCCCCTCTTCCTCCAACAAATGCCGCTTCCGCTCCACCCGCACCCCCTTCACCTTCCCCGAGTAGCCCCCCAGCGTCAGATCGGTCTTGATCACCCGGTGGCACGGCACCTCCGGCGCAAAGGGATTCCGCTTCAAGGCCTGCCCCACCGCCTGCGCCGATCCGCAGTCCAACCGCGCCGCCAACGCCGCATAGGTCGCCACCCGACCACGGGGGATCTCTCCCAACGCCCCATAAACCTGCCTCTCGAAGGCCGTCGGGATCCGCGTCGACTGATTCATGCCGACTCCTTTCTCTCCAACCCCAGTTCCCGCTTCAACTCCTCCAGCACCGACCAATCCTCGCGACGCACGATGTATCCCACGCAGTCCTGCGATCCGCAGCGACAGGGATGATCCTCCCAACACTCCACCTCGAACCCATAATCAAAGGTCAACTCCTCCCCGGGCTCGATGTCCCGCAGCGCGTAAATGAAAATCCGCTTCCCCGTGATCCACGTCTCGCAGTTCGGATCACAGGAATGGTTCAACAACCGCGCCGTGTTCCATTCCACGCTCCCGTCCAGATCATGCTTGTCGGTCAGTGTGAAAATATACACCGCCGCATCCCCCGTCATCTCCGCCTGCGCCATCTGCGCCCAGGCCCGCCGCTCGCTCTCCTCCTTGTCGATCTTCTCCCCCACATACTCGATGATCCGCGTCCCCGCCGGAATCAACATCGTCGCATACACCCCGGCCCCATGGATCCCAGACTCCTGCACCGCACACCACTCGCTCTTGGCACGCTCCTTCAACCGCTCCAACGTCCGACGACGCTTCGCCGCGATCTTCAGCTTCCTCCTTCGCTTCGTTTTTGCCCCCATCGCCAGGCTCCTCTCCTTACTTGATCTCCTTCTGCTCCACCAGCGGCAGCTTCAACTGCTTCTCATCCTTCGGCAGGGTCGGAAAGATGCTCCGCAACTCCTGCACGGTGAGATTCGCACCATCGATGAAATACCAATCCGCCCCCCCCTCCTTCGCCACCGCCACCTGATAGCCCTTCGACTCAATGCGCCTGTTCACCTTGCGCTCCTGATCCTGCACCATGTAAACCTTCGTGGTCGGCACAAAGACCAGCCATTCCCTCATCTCCGGCAGCACAAATCCCGAACTCGGCTCCCCCACCGTGAAGGACAGGATCCGGATCCCCTCCGCAGTCATCTGCTCCGGCATCTTCCCCAACTGCTCCGCCAGTTTCTCCTCACCCCCCGCCTTCTTCGCCGCCCGGGCCTTGAAACGGGGATACATCCGCTGAAATATATAGGAAAAATTCGTACGGAGCACCTGATCTCCCAGCACTTCGGTCGCCGCCGCCGCAGTCCTAAACGCCTCAGGGGGAACCCCATCCGCCCGAACAGGCCGCAGCGCCCCCGCCGTCAGGAGCAAAATCCAGATCAATCCCTTCAGTGTACGGCTCACGGCCGTATTGATCAGCCAGCCCGGAGCATCCGTCAAGCCCCGCGATGACCCACCCCCCACGACCCTCTCCCCATGATCTCCCGCACCACTAACTAGTAATGTCAGATTAAATGAAAAATCGGTTTTGCTCTTCCCGCGACTTCTGCCCTACCCTGTCCGGACATGGCTAAATCGGCATTGGGAAAAGGACTCGGCGCGCTCATCAAAAAGCGGGTCGACACCGCGCCTGAGAGCCCCAGCGACAGCAACTCCTCCGGCGACGGACAAAAGGTCCAGCACGTCGCCCTCAACAAGGTCGTCCCCAGCCCCCTCCAACCCCGCTCCCGCATCCCGGAGGAACAACTCAACGAACTGCTCGACTCGATCCGCCAACACGGCGTCATCCAGCCTCTCATCGTCCGCCCCGTCGGCGACAAACTCGAACTCATCGCCGGTGAACGCCGCTGGCGGGCCTGCGCCAAACTCGGCGTCGACACGGTCCCCGTCATCTCGCGCGAAGCCACCGACCGAGAGGTCCTCGAGATGGCCCTCATCGAGAACCTCCAACGCCAGGACCTCAACGCCATCGAGGAAGCCGCCGGCTACGTTCGCCTCGCCAAGGAGTTCGAGATGAAGCAGGAGGACATCGCCAAGAGCGTCGGCAAGTCCCGCGCCTCCGTCGCCAATGCCATGCGCCTCCTCGACCTCCAGAAAGACGTGCAGAACCTTCTCGCCGGCGGACAGATCAGCGTCGGCCACGCCAAGGCCCTCCTCGGCATCCGCGACAAGAAGGCCCAACAGGCCGCCGCCGAGGAAGTCCTCCGCCGCAAGCTCACCGTCCGCGCCTGCGAAAAACTCGTTCAGGATTTCCAGAACGAATCACCCGACCGCAAAGTCGTCAAAAGCGGCAACAAACTCGACCGCGAAACCTCCGCCCTCGTCACCCAGATCACCAACCGCCTCCGCGACCGCTTCAGCTCCCATGTCAGCATCCACCACTCCGCCAAAAAGGGCCGCATCGAGGTCGAATACTACGGCAACGACGACCTCTCCCGAGTCCTCGACCTCATGGGCGTGAAAATGGACGACCTTTGATCCGCCTCCGCATCATGCCCCGGCTCCCCCTCGCCGCCGCCCTCCTCTGCGGAGTGCTCATCACCCTCTCCTGCGGCCTCCTCTCCCACTGCGGGAAACAATCCTCCCGAGGCCAAGCCGCCTACGTCCATACCGAAGCCATCCTCGCCTTCGGCCCCCGCCCCCCCGCCTCCGAGGCCCTCGGGAAAGCCCGTGCCTACCTCACCACCACCCTCGCTCAAAACGGCTGGGTCACCCAGGAACGCGAATTCACCGCCTTCACCCCCAAGGGACAAATCACCTTCGTCAACCTCGTCGCCCGCCATTCCCCCCACGGCGACAGCTCCGACCTCTGGAACAAACCGGTCACCGGAATCCTCTGCGCCCACCTCGACTCCAAACTCTTCGACGACCAGATCTTCCTCGGCGCCGACGACGCCGCCTCCGCCGCCGCCGCCATCCTCGAACTCGCCGCCGGCCTCTCCAAGTCCCCCGCCCGGGCCCAACAACTCGAACTCGTCTTCTTCGACGGCGAGGAATCCATCGGCCCCCAGTTCACCGATCGCGACGGCCTCTACGGCAGCCGCCGCTACGCCTCCGACTGGCGACGGCAGGACCTCAAACCGAAGTTCGGCCTCCTCCTCGACATGATCGGCCACAAAAACCTCTCCATCAAAATCCCCTCCGATTCCCCCGAGGACCTCGCCGACCTTCTCTTCCGCGTCGCCCGGGCCGAGGGCGAGGAAAACCATTTCCGAAAGGGCCCCACCCCCATCCTCGACGACCACGTCCCCCTCAACGCCATCAGCATCCCCACCCTCAACATCGTCGGCGACTTCGCCGCCACCAACTGGTGGCACAACTCCCGCGACAACCTCGACAACATCTCCCCCGACAGCCTCGACACCACCATCCGCGTCGTCCACGCCATGCTCGACAATCTCCTCCCCACCCCCTAGATCCCCCAACCCGAGTTCCCGCATCTCCCATCCCGGAGGGATCCAAAGCCATTAGCGCGG
>JAQCFL010000021.1 GCA_027619375.1 Verrucomicrobiota bacterium
CCCAGATACACCGTCTCCACGATCCGCCCCCGCAAACTCCCGCCCTCATCCACCACCTTCATCGCCTCCGGCCGCACCGACACCACCGCCGCGTCTCCCGTTGACGGCACCCAATCCGGGGTCGTCCCATGCCCCGTCAGCGCCCCCACCTCCGTCTCCACCGTCAGCGTCCCCGCCCCGCTCCCCGACACCGTCCCCTTCAACAAATTCGTCTCCCCGATGAACGCCGCCACATAGGAACAATTCGGCCGCCGATACACCTCCTGCGGTGTCCCCACCTGCACCACCCGCCCCGCATCCATCACCGCCATGCGATCCGCGATCGACAAGGCCTCCGCCTGATCATGCGTCACATACACCCCCGTCAACCGGTTCTCCTTCACGATCCGCCGGATCTCCGACCGCATTTCCAGCCGCAGCTGCGCATCCAGATTCGAGAGTGGTTCATCCAGCAGCAAGCACTTCGGCCGCACCACCAGGGCCCGGGCCAGCGACACCCGCTGCTGCTGCCCGCCCGACATGTGATCGATCTTCCGCCCCTCGAACCCCTCCATCCGCACCATCTTCAGCACCTCCCTCACCCGTTCCTTGATCTCCGCCTTCGGCACCTTCCGCTCCTCCAGGCCAAAGGCGATGTTCTGCCCCACCGTCATGTGCGGCCACAGCGCGTAGCTTTGGAACACCATCGCCGCCTCCCGCTTGTGCGTCGGCAGGGTCGTCACATCCACCCCATCAAACACCACTTGCCCAGAATCCGGGGTCTCCAGCCCCGCGATGCACCGCAGCAGCGTCGTCTTCCCGCACCCGCTCCCCCCCAGCAAAAAGAACAGCTCCCCCGCCTCAATCCTGATCGACACCTCATCCAGCGCCCGCAGCGACCCGAACGTCTTCACTATTTCCTGCGCCCTGATCGCCTCCATAGCAGCGTCCTCATCCTTGGCATCCCCCCTGCCAAATCAAGCCAAAGCGCCGCACGAATTCCCCCAAAGAATCACTTGCTTTCCCCCCCGAAACCCCCTACCAACCCGCCTCCAACCACTGCTCGGGTGGCGGAATTGGTAGACGCGCCAGACTAAGGATCTGGTGGGAGTTAATCCTGTGGGGGTTCGAGTCCCCCCTCGAGCACCATCTTTTCTAGGGTCGCACGCAAGTGTGGCCCTTTTTCGTTTTTACGCCCCACCCCCAACCGGGCAGAAACCGGGCAGATTCATCGGCGGTCCCCGGGCTCAATTTGGCTAGTTCTGGCCGTCGAGAAAAAGACCCCGTAGTGTCCAGAAATTGGAAGCATCGGTTTCATGCCGCATTCCGGTGGTAGTAGCGAAGCAGCCCGCCAAGCCGCTCGCGGCATTGCACCTCCCCTTCGAATCTGCCTGCCGATCCGAACTCCGGCTTGATGATTTTGTTCTCCAATCCCTGGTGGTTCCTTTCCCGGTGGTAGTGTTCACAGAACTGGTCAACCGCCCTCCTGAGCGATCCCTCTCCAATCAGGATCATCCGATCCAGACACTCCTCTTTAATGGTCCGAACAAACCGCTCGGCAAAAGCGTTCAGATTCGGCGATCGGGGCGGAAGGCGAACCGACTTCACGCCCGCGCCCTCAAGGATCATCAGGAATTCCTTCGTGAACAACGTCGCGCGGTCGTGGATCAGGTAGCGACACCCGCAGAGAAACCCGTCCACACAATCCGTGAGATTCCGGCCGATCTGCTTCATCCATCTTCCGTCGGGCTCCGGGACGATTCCGGCAATGTGCACCTCGCGGCTCGAGAGTCGGATGACGAACAGCACATGGTAGCGCACCAGCCCGCCCCATTTCCACAGCTCCACGGTGAAGAAATCAGTCGCGCCCAATACCTCCCAGTGCGTTCCCAGAAACTCGGCCCACGTTCCTCTTTTTCCTCGCTCCGGCGCAGGCTCCATCCCTGCTTGCATCAGGATCTCAGCGATTGTTCCTCGTCCGATCTCATGGCCCAGATTCGCCATCGCTCCCCGGATTCGGGTGTAGCCCCAACCCCGGTTTTCCTCGGCCATTCTAATCACCAGATCGCGCAACTCGTCCTTGGTGGGAGGACGGCCAACCTTGCCTCGCTTCCCGCTCGAATCATATTTCTTCGCGATCAACTTGCGATGCCACCCCAGCAGGGTCTGCGGAGTCACCAATCCCACAATCTCCCTCAATCGGCCGAAGCCAATCCGCTTCGCCTTGCGCGCCAAGCGTCTTCTCTGCTCGTCGCTGAATCGCAGGCGCTTCTTCCCATGCAGTTCCTTCAAGACTCTGACCTCCTCACGCAGGTAGTCGATCACGTCCTCCTGCTGTTGGTTGATCCACCCGGCCAAGGCCACCACCATCAACTTCGTCACGTTCATTCACGGAGTCTGACCGTCCGAAAACGTGGAGCACGATCCGAATCCGCCCCAATAACGCCTCTCCCAACAGACTGGAAATCAGCGCATTCTGTTGTAATCGTATTTCTGGACACGATGGGGTTCCCGTCGGTGTCCTTCCAGTCAGTGCCGTTGGTGATGACAGGAGAATCAGCCGAAACGATCTGCACCAAGCAGACCATCGACAGAGAGAGGGACAAGAACTTCGGTGCCATATGCTTCTCCTCTAGTTCTAGGCAATCCGACCTCTTGAGACAATGAAGCGACGCTGCCTTCTTGATGTACAAATCCGACTTTACGCAGGGTCCGAAGTGGAACAAGGGAGCGGTGGCCTCTCGCCACCCACTATGAACTCAGTGGGTGGCGGGCCGCACGCCCCTCCCTTGCCAAGCGCTGGGCAACGGGTATTCCCGGATCGGGATTCCCAAGGGGATTGGCGGAGCGCGAAGGCTGGAGCCTGGTTCCCCTCTCAAGTGATCTTGGAGACTTTGACTACCCGGCCCGTCTTGATCGATTCCCAGGCGGCGGCACCCGCGGCCACTGAGTTGGCGCCATCGAGCACGCCCGGGACCGGGTCCTTGTCGTGATCCAGGCATTCCTGAAAATGCCGCATGTAGCGGATCACGGTGGCGCCGTGCCCATAGGCACTCAGGTCTGTCTCCGGTTCGAAGTCAGTGACCACCGGCCGATGTTCCGGTTCGCTGTCGCGCACCACCCGCACCTCGCCGGGTTCATTGTCGGTGAAGTCCGCCTGCAACGATCCTTTGTCGCCGAAGAGCCTGAACTGCATCAACGGAATCGGGGGATGGACAACCCCATAGAGCCCCGAGACCCGGCCGATCACCCCGGACTCGAAGCGAACGTTGATGAAGAAGTTGTCCTCGATGGGATAACCCTTGGCCAGGTCGCCCTTGTTGGCGAAGGCGTGCACCGATTCAATATCGCCGGCGAAGGCGCGGATGATGTCGATACTGTGGACACAGCCGCCGTACATGAAATCCTGCGGCACCTCGAGGCGCCACGGGGTGAACTCGTAGACCGGTCGCATGTCGTGGATGTAGTGGCTCTCGACCGCGATCAAGCGCCCCAGATCCCCGTCATCATACTGTTTTTTGGCCATCAGGAACTGGCGGTCGAAGCGCATGGTCTGTCCGACGAGAAACTTGCGTCCCTGTACGCGGGCCAGGTGCGCGAGGTCCTGCGCATCCTCGAATGAGGTCACCATGGGCTTGGTACAGACAACGTGCTTGCCGTTCTCGAGAGCCGCCCGGCAGTGATCGGCATGGAGGTGGTCCGGCGAAAAAACTGCAACCACATCAACATCGTCGCGTGTGACGATCTCCCGGTAATCGACCGAGCCGAACGGAATTTTGTAGCGATCCAGGACGGCATCGACCGTGGCCTGCGAGCCGGCGCAGACCGCTGTGATCTCGTAGCGGAGATCGGGCTCGTCTTTGAGCAGCACCAGAGTGGACGCCATGTTGTCCACGCCCATGCCGATGACACCGAGTCGGATCGTGTAAGTCTTGTTGCTCATATCTCTTTTCCTACGCGAGAATTTCCTTCACCACCCGTGCTGGTTCCACCCCGGTGAGTTTCTGGTCGAGTCCTTGGAACGGGAATATCAGCCGTTGGTGGTCGATGCCGAGCTGGTGCATCATGGTGGCATGGAAATCGCGCACGTGCACCGGGTTTTCGGTGACGTTGTAACAGAAGTCGTCGGTCTTTCCGTAGCTGATGCCGCCTTTGACACCGCCCCCAGCCATCCAGGTGCAGAAGCAACGCGGGTGATGGTCGCGTCCATAAGACCCGTGGTCGCGGGCGCCCTGCGCATAGGTGGTGCGCCCGAACTCGCCGGCGAAGACGACGAGAGTGTCTTCGAATAAGCCCCGCTGTTTCAGATCCTTGAGCAAGGCGGTGATCGGTTGATCAACATCGCGGCACTGGCCGCGCAGGTTGACAGGAAGCTGCGCATGATGATCCCAGCCACGGTGGAAGAGCTGGATGAAGCGGACATCGCGCTCCGCCATGCGCCGCGCCATGAGACAGTTTCGCGCGAACGACCCGGCCTTGTAAACATCCGGCCCGTAGCTTTCGACCAACTTCTGATCCTCCTTGCTCAGATCCGTCAATTCCGGGACCGACATCTGCATGCGAAAGGCCATCTCCTGCTGGCTGATGGAGGTCTCGATCTCCGGATCGCCAGCCTTTTCCTGTTGGATCCGGTTCAAGCGCGTCACCAGATCCATCGCCTTGCGCCGCGCACCCCGATCAACGCCGGGCGGGTTGGACAGGAACAGCACCGGGTCGCCGGCGGCCTGAAAGGCCACGCCTTGATGACGGGAGGGCAGGAAGCCATTGCCCCAGAGACGGCTGTAGAGCGCCTGGACGTTTACCTTTCCCGACCAGAAGGCCGAACTCAGCACCACAAAATCCGGCAGATCCCTGTTCATCGAGCCGAGCCCATAGCTGAGCCATGAACCCATGCTGGCCTTGCCGGCGATCTCCGAGCCGGTGCAGAAGAATGTTTGTGCCGGATCGTGGTTGATGGCGTCGGTGTGCGTGGACTTGATCAGGCACAAGTCGTCGACCTGGGTCGAGAGATGCGGCAGCAGTTCGCTCACGTGGAGTCCGGACTGGCCATGCGGCGAGAACTTGAACGCGGACGAGCAAATGATCTGCTCCTTGCCTTTGGTCATCGCCGTCACTCGCTGTCCCCCGGAGATCTCCTTAGGCAGCGGCTGACCGTGGCGCTGATGCAGATCGGGCTTGTAGTCAAAGAGGTCCAGCTGGCTGGGGCCACCGGCCATGAAAAGGAAGATGACCCGCTTGGCCTTGGCGGCGTGGTGCTGCGTCGTGTTTCCCGCCAGAGCTGGCACCGCATTGGCCAGGGCCGCGGCACCCAGCCCCATCCCGGAGCGGGTCAGGAACTGACGGCGGTTTTGCAAATCACAGAAGCGTTGATAAAGATCCATGGCTACTTGCGCACTTTCGCGGATTCAAGGTTCAGCAAGCTGTTGGTGAGGAGGGTCCAGGCTGCGGTGTTTGGATCGGGAGCGACCTCCTTGGCCAAGTCCGGGCGGGCTTTGTAGTAGTCGAGCAGCTCGTCGAGAGTCTTCTCCAACATGGACAACTCTCTCGCGCCCGGCTTGTGCGAGGTGATCCGTTCATGCAGGCGGAGCAACGCTTTGGTTCGGTCATTTCCCACTTCGTGCAAAGTCCGCTCGGCACAGCTGCGGGCCAGTTTGAAATACTCCGGCTCATTCATCAGCACCAAGGCCTGCAGCGGCGTGTTGGTACGCTCCCGACGTGCCACGCAGAACTCCCGCGACGGCGCGTTCATGATGCTCATCTGGGGCGGCGGCATGACCCGCTTCCAATAGGTGTACAGGCTGCGCCGGTGGATCGCCTCACCGCTGTCGGGTTTGAACACTTCGTTTGTCATCGTCACCGACTTCCACAGCCCCGGCGGCTGGGGTGGCTTGACGCTCTTGCCATACATCTGCGGGTTCAGCTTGCCGCTCACCATGAGCAACTGGTCACGAATCATCTCGGCGTCCATCCGGTAACGCGAACCCCGTGCGAGGAGCCGATTCTCTGGGTCGGCTTGATAGGCGGCAGGCGACGCGTCCGATTGCTGCTTGTAGGTCGTCGACAAGACGATCTCCTTCATCAGGCCTTTGACATCCCAGCCGGACTCCATAAAGCGAACCGCCAGATAGTCGAGCAGCTCCGGGTGGCTGGGCCATTCGCCCTGGGCGCCGAAGTCCTCCGCGGTCTTGACCAAGCCTACGCCAAAGAACTGCTGCCAGAATCGATTCACCGTCACCCGCGCGGTCAGGGGGTGCTCAGGCGAGACCAGCCAGTTTGCCAGATCCATGCGACTCGGCATCTCGCCCGAGACCTCCAACGGCGGCAGGAAGGCCGGGGTGCCACGCGGCACTTCTTCACCCGGCTGATCATAAGCCCCGCGAATCCGAAGGTGGGCTTTGCGCGGCGGGGTGCGCTCGCGCATCACCATGGCACGCCTGGCTCCGCTCGCCTGCGCCTTCCGTTGCTGGTTGATCTCATCGGCCTTGTCCTTCAACTCAGCGAGGAGCTCAGCGGGCGGCTGTTTGCCAGCCAACGCCGAGATCTGAGACTGGTTCAGGGCGGTGTTGAAGACGGCGACCTCGTCGATCTTCCCGTCGAAGCTCGCGCCGTATTGCTTCAGGAAGGGGGCGCCAATTCCGAATTCGCCATGTTCTGCACCGTAGTGGAAGCCCGCCGCGGCGGTCTCCTGTGCAACGCCGTTCAGGTAAGCAGTCACGGATTCGCCGGTCCAAACCAGGCCGAGATGCTGCCAGAAACCCACGCTCAGCGCGCCCGCCGGCGCGACTTGCAGCCAGGCGGATCCGCTCCAGACCTCCATCGCGCCATTCGCCACTACACGCACCACACCGGCCTGGCTCCCGGCTCCACTCAGCTGGCCGATGATCCGGCTATCGGCAACAAAGCTGTTCGGATGCAGCCACATCGAAACGGCGGCTTGCCCACCGGAAGCAGTGGCCGAGAGATTGATGTTGCCACCGTTGACGTAGTCGCCGGTGCTCGCGTTCAAGTCGAGCGCGCCCGGCGACTCCACCCCCGGCGTGCTCCACGTCGGCGATCCCACGAGGGTGCCATTGTTGCCGGTGCCGATCTTGTTGGTTGCCGTGGTTCCTCGGCCCTCATCAAAATTCCAGTACTGCACGGTCGGTGCCTTGGTGGGAGGAAGTCTGACGCCAGTCGGCCGGAGAGCCGCCAATTTTTCCTGCAATGCTTTGAGCTGCGCGTCCAGCTCGGCCTGTTCCGCCCCCTGCCCCGCTGCGGGCACAAGCACCGACGGCTCCTGAATACCGTTCGGTTCCGCGGGGCCGGTCTGCGGTTCGCCGGAGAAGTTGTTGAAGAAGGCATAGAGTTGAAAGAACTCTCGCTGCGAAATCGGATCGTATTTGTGGTCGTGGCACTGCGCACATTGCACGGTGAGGCCTAGAAAGGCCGTCCCGACCACTTCGACCCGACCCAGCACGTTCCGGAACAGGCTCTCTTCCGGCAGCACCGATCCCCTCTCAAACATCAAATGGAGCCGGTTGAAGCCGGAGGCGACTTGCTGATCCACGGTCGGATTCTCGTACAGATCACCGGCCACCTGGTCGCGAATGAACTGGTCGAAGGGCTGGTTGGTGTTGAAGGCACGAATGACCCAGTCCCGGTAGGCACTGAAGTCACGAGGCCTGTCGGAGTGCAGTCCATTGGTGTCGGCCAGGCGCACCAGGTCCGCCCAGTAGCGTGCCATGTGCTCGCCATACTGCGGACGCGCGAGGAGCGCATCGACCCGCTTTTGGTAGGCATCGGGCGACTGGTCCGCCTCGAACTCGGCCAACTCTTCGAGGGTCGGCGGCAGACCGGTGAGATCAAAGGTCAACCGGCGAAGCAGGGTTCGCTTGTCGGCTTCCGGGCTCGGAGAAAGCGATTCATTCTCCAGCCGGGTCAGGACATGGCGATCGATTGCGCCGTCGCCCCACTCCCCCTTTGGCGAAGCGGGCACGATGACCGGCTTCTTGAAGGCCCAGAAAGCGTCGTATTTGGCCCCCTCCTGGATCCATCGTTTGATGAGGTCCTTTTCCGCCGCGGTCAGTGGCTTCTTGTGGGCATCAGCCGGCGGCATGATCTCATCCTCGTCGTCGGTGGTAATGTGATACCAGAGTTCGCTCTCCTCCAGATCGCCCGGTTTGATGGCATGGAGGTCGCTGCGAATGCGGTAGGCTCCGTGTTCACCATCCGCCTGATCCAGCCGCAGCTTGCCCTTGCGCTTGTGCTTGTCCGGTCCGTGACACTGAAAGCATCGGTCCGAGAGGATCGGGCGCACGTCCCGGTTGAAATCGACCGGCGCGGCACCGGTTCCGGCGGCAGCCCCCCCAATGAGCATCAAAACGCAGCATCGGCTCGCGAACATTGTGCTTCTCTTCATGGGTTCTCGGAGGCCTGGACCGCTTAAAGCGGCAAGACCCAGATGTTTCGGAACCGCACCCGGCCGGCGGCGCTGTGGTTCTCGAGCACGATCGGGCCCGGTGTCGGTCCCTCCGGCTCGATCAAGGTTGGGCAGATGCTCGGGAGTTCCACGTTATCGTGAATCTTAACGCCATTCAACAAGACAGTCATCCGCGCCTTCTCGGTCTTCTTGCCCGCCTTGTCGAATCGGGCATTTCGGAAGGTGATGTCGAGCGTCTGCCATTCGCCTGCGGGCTTGCTCGCCTCCACATCCGGTGCCTTCAGTCCGTAGATCGCGCCAAGCCGGTACTTCCCGTCCCTCTCGCCCCGGCCCCGGATCTCATTGCAATAGCGGAAGTGGGTCCAGATCCCGCTGTTCATCCCGTCTTCGCCTGGCAGCCAAACCTCAGCGTGGAACCTGAAATCATTGAATCGTTGCTTGGTCACCAGGTGCCCCGGGTCGTTCACCTCGAGCGCGCCGTCGACGATCTTGTAGTGGCAAGGGGGCGCGTTCTTGATCTCTTCGTCGGTGGGGATCCTCATCGTCCCGTGCTGCATCCACGCTGACGTGTCGGTGCCGTCAAACAGCACGATCGCGCCCTCTGGGGCTTGGCTCCCATCGCTTGACGCAGTCAAGAATTTCCACTTGCTCATCGAGGCCGTGAGGTGCTCCCGGGCGTCTCCGCCGATGCTGAAGCAGAACAATCCGACCGGCCCGCGGTAATCGATCTCATCGAGGATCGTAATCACCTGACCCAGGTCGAAATCCCCCTGATCAAGCGACAGGATCTGGGCCTTGCCTTTTGAGCTTCCGTGGATGTTGACGACCTTCAACCAGGGGCGCGATTGGGTCAGGGCGGTCTTCAGATCACGATGCTGATCAACAAGCATCCAGTGATACAGATTGAAGATCACACCGACCTGCTCCGGGCGGTTCACCTGCGCCGCCACGCGAGCCGCTTCCTCCACCGTCTGGGAGTAGTCCCCGGCGTGCGGGTAGATCGCGATTTCGACCCCGTGCGGCTCGGCAATGCCGGCAAGTTGATTGAGCACTGCGACGGCCTTGGCATGGAGGTCGGCCTCGCGGTTGCCTGACAGAACAACACCCAAGATGCTCTTGTGCTTGGCCAGGGCGGGCATGATTTCTTTCACTTTGGCCAAATCAATCGGCTGCTCCGCATCCAGTCGGATCTGGCCAGTCGCCAACACCAGGCGCAGTCCCTGCTTCTCCAATGACGCGACCCGCTGCGCGACGGTGACGCCCTGGGGATGACCAAAGTCGGGGAAGCCGAGCTCCTGGGCGAGCTCGCCGGTGCCATCATAGCCCAACTCGCGAAACAACGCCGCCTGTTCCTCCAGCGAACGCTTCGCGGAATCGCTGATGGACGGGACATAAGGGAAGAAGGCCCGTCTCACGCTTTTCCGCGCGATCGGCGACACCCCCGGGGCGGCAGCGTCGAACTGCGATTCGGACAACTCATTGAGCGTGTAGTAGGCCATGGCATTGCGCAGGCCTCCCCCACCCTGCCCCAGGATGCCGGGCAGCTTGAATTCGTAAACCTTGCGCGGCGTGAGGCCGTCGATCTGCAGGAATACGCTCCTGTGATCGTCGGCGATCTCGACCGCCTTGACCGCTACCGGCTTGAGGTCGGTCTTGGGCGATCCGTAGGCCCCAGAGTATTTGTAATGGTAGTTGGTGAGTTGGTAGAGCGCCTTGTTGCCGCACACCGCCGGGTCGACCGGCTCAGTGAATTGCAGGACAAAGCCATCGTTGACCAGTTGGATGGAATGAATTTCGAAAGGCGTCTTGCCACTATAGACGATCTTCTGCAGGCCACTGCCCGGCTTGCCGCGGGCCCAGTCCCCTTCACCGACCCGCCCGACGATCAACTCCCCCTCCGGCGAAAATGCCAGCCGGCAAATGCCTCGCTGGAGCGCCCCCCCTTTGATGAAGGGAAAACAGGCCCCCTGATACTGACCCCTGACCTTCTCCAGCGCGATGCGGATCAAGTTCGGCTGCACCACGTCGCCGATGAACAGCTGACCGGCGAAGGGACCGAACTTTCCGCCCGTCGTGTCACAGATCGGCGAACCCGGCGAATTGGCCAGCTCCCCATGCGGAAAATGAATCGCCGGCATCTTGCGCAGCTCGTCGAGTTCCGCCAAGGGAGCCTTCTCGGGATCATCGCGATACTTGAATGTCTCGTCCCAGCGCAGCGCCTTGGCATTGCCGTGAAAGGCACCCTCCGTGAGGTGATGGAGGACGGACGTCCCCACCCAATCCCCTTGGTTGTCAGCGGAGAAGAGGTCTCCAGCCAGGTTCATGCCGATGCCGTTGGCGGTCCGCAGCCCGGATGACCACGGCTTGAATTCGCCGTCGGGAGTCACTTTGAACGACCACATTCGATAGGGCTCGTTGGAGAACCCGTTGGAACTGGCAGGGGTGCCGTCAGACTTGGTCGAGCCGGTGCAGGACAAGACGCCGCACAGGTTCCCCTCCTGATCCCGGACCAATCCGTAAGTGTACTGGTGAAAGCTGTGCACCGAGGAGAACCCATCGCAAAACGTGTTGTACTGATCCGCCACGCCATCGCCATCCGTGTCCACCAGTTCGGTGATCTCGGGGCGTTGCGAAACGAAGACCTGTCCCTTCTTCTCTCCCAGGCAGAGCCCCATGGACTCATGCAATCCCCAGGCAAAGTGCTTCCATTCGCCATCCTTGACCGTCCACACGTCGCCGCGACGGGTGCAGATATACAGCGTCCCATCCGCTGCGTAATCCAGCCCGGAGACCTCCAGCACCACGTTGGCGGGAACGGGGACTTTCTCGACGGAATACGACTCGTCGGCCGCCAGTTCCAGCGTGGAGCAAAGGGCAAGCAGCGTGGTGATTATCCTCATTGGATCACTCCTGTTGAAATTGAAAACTTGGCCCGCTTGTCCTCCTGAACCTTCCAGCGGCCCTCGGCCCAGTCGGCATCTTCGGATCGGTGATCTTCGTCGGCGAAAAAATAGACGGGCTTGGTATTCCCCGGGAGATCGAAGTGGTGCTGGACCGACTTCTTGTCCTCGCTGATTGAAATGCGATGCCGCACCGGGTTCCCGTCGACGAGGTATTTGAAAATCGGATAACCGTCGACCAGGTCGTATCCCTTGAACCGCAGATCCGGCTCCTTCTGTGGATCACCGATGCGGAGAGGGAAGCCCGGAGGAGCCACGTAGAATTTCTCGCCCAGAAGGTTCGAATACCAGCCGCCCCAACTCTGCCACGATTTTGTGACATCGAGGAACCCGCCACGCCAGGCATACAACAGACGGCAGTTTTGCGCATCGAAACCGAAGGAGATCTCCCCAGGCAGACCGACCGCAATTGCGCGCGAGGGTGCATCGGGCAGGTAGGTCCGATAGACTACCGGTTGATCCAAGATCTCGATGATGGAACCGTTGCGCTGTTCGATAAACAAATCCTCCCCGGACGGAGCAGGAGGCGCACTCCCACTGGCGCCTTGCACCGGAATTCCGAGAGTGAAGTCATCAATCGTCGCGCTCATCACGGCACTGCCGCCGAAGGTGATCCCGAAATAGGCCATCGCGTCCCGAGTCTTCACGTCGTAGCTGCCGCCCGTGGTGTAGTGGAGGACTCCATTGGCAAGGAACTCGTATTTGTCCCCGTTGCGCACAATGTCCAACTTCACCGGAGCCGCGGGATCCACGGGCCCGCTCGAATACAACTCGTAGCTTCCGCTGCCAACGTCCTTGCGCACCCGGTAAACCCAGCCTGCACCACCATCCTCGTGGCGGAGCACCCATTCATACCGCGCTTGGGCATCGAGCAGTTGCGGTTGTGGCACAGTGGAAATCATCAGACCCACCTGCCCCCACGGTTTGCCCGCAGCCTCGACACCCTTGACGGTCAGCGTCACGAGGTCGGCGGGAGCGCGCCCGAGGCCCGTCCGGTAGAGACCGCCGACGGCGGCACCGCCGCCTTTGCGGAGACTGAGATCTTCCGTTTCCTTGTTCCATCCCACCGTCACCGAGCGCGAGCCAAAGTATTCATACTGTGTCCACTGCCCGAGGTCGAAACCAGTCGTCTTGGCGAATCCCTCAAGCGTCCCGGAGCTTCCCGGCGGCTTCTCCCCGGACGCGTGCAGGCCCAGGACCCAGCGCGCCAACAAGTCCCGCTCGGCTTCCTGCAGATGGCCCTGCGGTGGCATCTCCACCTTGCCCCACTTGCCGACACTGCCGGATGTGAGGGAGACCTTGAGCAACTGCAACCCGTCGTCGGTCGCCGCATATTTCTCCGACACCGCATCGAGGCCGGGGGCCTGGGTCAGGTGCGGATACTGATGGCACCCGACACAGCCCCGGCCGACGTAAAGCTCCCGCGCCTTCTCCAACTCGGACTCCGCCAGGGGCTTGCCGTCCACCAGCGACGCCGCCAAGGCCATCGCGGCGATGACCATGAAGGAGCGGCGCGCTAATCTCCCCCGCGCTAATCTCCCGGACATGCGTAAGCCTCTGCCATATTGTTTCCTCATGCAATGTTGGTTCTGGTCCGCAGTTGGGGCGTGCGTTGAATCACAGCTTATACTGCGGAATCTTCAACAATTCCCCGTCCTTCAGGGCCGACTGGTGCGCCACGATGCCCGGCACCGTCATGTTCAAGGCCTGCGCCACGTCCACCCACGGATTGCGGTCCCGCAGAACGGCGTCCACGAACTCGTTCATCAGTTGCCCGTGCGAACCGCCGTGCCCACCGCCAGCGACACCGGGAGGGAGCGGCGGCCTGTCTGTCGCCACATTGCCTCCACCCTTCTTCTGGCCGTAGATCCGGCCTTGCTCACCGCCTGCTCCCGGCATGTCCCAGCAGACCGCCATGCGCGACATCCCGCCCTCGCTGGTGCGGAACAGGGCGACCTCCGACCCAAAGGAATTCTTGTAATCGTTGCCGGTCGCCTGCAGGTGGGGCACCACACTGGGCATGCCCATGCAGGACACTTCCGTGAAGCTGCCTCCCGTCACCGAGATGTAGTAGGCATTCGAGTGCGTCGGATACCACTGTGGCGGCAGGCCTTTGCGCCATCCGTCGCTGTCCACGTTTTTGGTTTTCGGGTTATATCCCCCGATGGGGCTTCCGAAATAGTGATAGTACTCGCCCTCGGAGTAGATGATCTTCCCAAAATCCCCTGCTTGGTAGTGCTTGTGATTCGCATACACGTCCGCATGGAAGGCTGAGGTCTCGAACATCATGTACTTCCGACCACTCTTTTTCACCGCCTCGAAGAGCATGTCGGCATCCTCGAGGGATCCAAACACGGCAGGCACGCAGGCGGCGACATGTTTACCCTTTTCCAAGGCCGCCACTGAGAGACGGGCATGGCTCGGCGCATCGGTGGCAACGAAGATCGCCTCGATGTTGTCATCCTTGATCATCTCCTCACAGGAGGGGTATGTCTTCTGACATCCACAGGCATTCGCCAGCGCGGCGCAGCGCGAGGGGATCAAATCGGAGACCGCGACCACCTCGACATTCGGGTGTTTCTGAAAGCTGAATTGGGATCCCATGCTGCACAGGCCGTTGCCCGCGATGCCCACCCGGATCTTGCGGTCGGAGAATTGCTGCCAACCTTTGGCCGCATTCGGATCATTCTGATTTTTTTCGAAACCGGGAATGACCTTCCCGTCGGCATCCTTCGGGCCCTCGGCCGCCGCCGCGTTTCCAGCCAATCCGCCCATGCCGAGGAAGGCCCCCATCCCGCCCATTCCGTGCAGGAACCCCCGACGCGACAGGCCGGCCCGTTCCAGGTTCTCGATGAGGTTGTTGTTTTCGCTGCTTTGCTCTTTGTTGTTCATGATCTTTTCTCCTTAGATTTGGCTTCTGCTCTTACTGGATACTGCGCTGTCGGATCTGTTCTTCCTCAGTCCTGCCCGCCACCATCGGCCACCACTCTAACGTGGCATTCCACCGGGGGGAATGGAGTATCGGAGCAAGATTCATGCACAAATCCGACTTTTCAGCAGGTTCCTTGGACCAAGGGAGCGGTGTGCGTCTCGCCACCGCCTCGGAGCTCCGTGGGCGGCGGGACGCACGCCCCTCCCTTTTAAGGGACGCCTCCCACAAGGGAGCGGCGGCGTCTCGCCACCGATTCTGGGCTCCGTGGGCAGCGGGACGCAGCCCCTCCCTTGTTGCTCGCCCCGCTCAGCGGCACGCTCACAGTTGTTCAACCCGCAGCCTGAGGAAGTGCCGCACGCCGTCGCCGATCGGAGCAGTGAAGCGCACGGTGACCATGGCGCGGCCGTCGCCGAGGTTGATTTGGCTGATGAATTCCGTGTTGGCTGCAGCGTCGGTCCAGGTGCTCAGATCGGTCGAAGCGTCGATGCCGATGCTGGCGCTCTCCGCACCGAGGCTGATCGGGTAGCTCAATGTCAGGAGCGTCTGCATGCTGCCGCCGATGTCGTAAGTCTCGAAACTCGCCGTCGGCGCGAGCACTGGCAGGCCGAGGTCGGAGCCGATCGCGTAATCGACGAGGTCGGCGGTGCCGTTGCCATCGTCGTCCCCCAGCGGATTGGTCGGGAATGGGACAAGGTCCGTGCCGTTGGGGTTTCCGCCCGGGAGCGTGCTCGAGCGCCAGTTGGCGGTGATGTCTGGATCGGGGTTGGAAGTCGGGTCGATCAGCACGAGGCTGTAGCCGGCGTCGGCTGCGGTCGGCCACGGCGGTGCGTCGTTGTAAGTGAACTCCTTGATGGTGCTGTTGCTTGCGTCCTCGAGTTTGATGGTCTCGCCATCGTTGCTGAGGCGGGTGGAGTTGGCAAACACGCCGGCGACCGGGTGGCCGCCACCGTGGGCCGTGGTGAAGGCGGCCAGATCACGCACCACCAGCACGCGCGCTCCGGGGGCGAGGCTGGTGACTGCGGATCCGGTGAAGTCGAAGTCGATGCCGGTGACAAATCTCACACCGGTGAGGTCCAGCGTCACCGTTGTGCTGATGTTGGTGAGCTCGATGAATTCCGCCAGTCCGTCGCCGTCCGGGTGATACATGATCTCGCTAACGACGAGATATAACTGGGCGTCGGACGGCGCGACGGGCGTGAGAACGGTCGCCACGACTTCCGCGTCAGGGGCGACCAGTTGGATCGTTTCGCCGTTTGTGCCCGAGGTCGGGGCCTGCCCTGAAACTTCATCTCCCCAATCAACCCGCACCAAACGCAGGTCCGCACCTGCCCACCACGGCCGTCAGCAAATGCACCCACAAGCCAAGGATCTGCTGGGAGCTAATCCTGTGGGAATTCGAGCCCCCCCTCGAGCACCACTTTTCTAGGGCTACACGCAAGTGTGACCCCTTTCACTGCCCGGATGCCAATCGTGGCTGGCCAATGGAATCAGGTCAAATGGCCGCTCCCCAGAGTTGTCGCAGACGGTATGGATGACACTTGGGAAAACCTCCCCCTTCCCGAACGAATTCGTCGCCCGGCGGATCTCAGATCTTCGGCATTTTCGCCAAGATCTCATCGAGCCGCACTTCGCTCCCATGGAGCCGGCACCAGTTCCGGACGTAGTCCATGTCAAGCGACTCAGCACCCTGAACGGCGAGGACATCCGCAGCATCGATCACATCCTTGTCTCTCGCCCAGCGCAGTTTCTGAACAATGACATCCTCTGCAGTCGGCACGTAAGCCACGCTGTCGAGAGTCGTCACATTCAACCTGACTCGCCGCGCAAACTGCTCTTGCACGAAGGCATCATCAAACAGTTCGAACAATTCAACCTTAAGGAACGGGGAGACGCGGGTGCAACCGATCCGTCGTCGTCCCCACGTCAATGTGTCAAACTGTACCTGACCATCAAATTCGACCTCTGGAGATAGTCGGCGAATCACACTCTCCATCTGAGCCAACTCATGGGTCGCCAGAACGAGATCCACATCTTTTGTTGAACGGGGGATTCCGTAGCAGCTCGTCGCAAATGCGCCGGTCAGCATGTGTTCGACATTCTCAGCCTCACAGGCGCGGATTGCTGCGACCGCCAACTCAACAATGTTCATGCCGATGCCGTTCCAAATTGCCGATCAACGTAGAGTCCTTGCTCACGAAACGCCTCCAATCGGTCCAAACGTCGCCGAACTTCACGCCAGCCTTCTTCCTCATCATCCAGCCCAAGTTGGCTCATTGCTCCGTCGTGCATCCTCTGGAACACTTCGTCGGTCAGCTCGAAGGCCTCCGCCAAGCGCTGTTCCGGCGCCATCGCCCGGGCCCGCAGCACCTTGTCACGATAGATCGCGCCGTGCAGGGCTTCGAGGTCTCGTTGTTTTTCGGCGTCCATCATGATCTGTCGATCAAACTGTAACCGGAGCCGGCTCAAACCGCAATCTACCAAATCAGGCCCCGACCTCAGGGCAATCAAGCGAGGGATGCCTCGGGGAGAGCCTGGCCACGCATCAACCCAGCTAAGGATCTGGCGGAAGTTAATCCTGTGGGGGTTCGCAGGGTCTGCATGAAGGTGTCCCCGGTTCGGGTCGCGGGACGGTGAACACGAGGCGGGCGAACAACTGGCCGCCCACGGCGTTGGTGGTGGGGATGCAGGCCGCTGGCAGGGGGAGCCGCAATTTCCCCCCGGGGATGCGTTTGGCAATGCAATAAAGGGGCTGCCATCAAAGTAAACTCCGGCATGCCCAAGGTTCTTGCGCTCCTCACCGCCCTTTTCACTTCGTTGGTCCTCGCCGACGAGCCGCTGCTCAAGGATTACGGCCAAAAGCCGTACGTCCGCCTTTCGAAGGATCTCCCCCATGTCGAGGACGCGCCGTGGCGACTGGTGTGCACGATGCCCTATAACTGCCATTTCCAGCCCTGGATCGAAGTCGAGGCCGCTGCCGGGAAGGTCATCAGCTTCAACTCCACCAACCCGCTCGTGCTCTATCTCACAAAAACAGAGAGCTACACGACTCGCGAGGGTGTGCAGGATGTGGAGGCGCAGCACTGGATCAGCGGCGAGGGCGCGATTTACACCATTCCCGCGGGCGTCACGGTGCGGGCCGTGAACTATCGCGAGACGGGCTACGACACCGAGTTTGCGGGCTCGTTCGAGTGCAACGACGACGACTACAACGTGCTTTGGAAAAAGGGGGTGCGCACCGCTTACATTTGCATGCGCGAGCATTTCTATGACTGCCCCGACCGTGAGCGTGTGGGGTTTTGGGGCGATGGGACCCCGGAATTGAACCAGTGCTTTTACGCGTTCGACGTGAAGTCGCACCGGCTTTGCAAAGAACTCGTCCTTCGCAAATTGGAGCCGAAGTTCTACCCCGGCCAGCACCTTGAGTTTCTCGGTGACTACGGGCTGTGGTTCTACTATTTGCACACGGGCGATTTGGAGTCGATGCGGGCGGTGTACGAACCGACCAAGGTATTCCTTTTCGACACCTACCAGTTCGGGAAAATGACGTGGTTCGACTGGGGCAAGGAAAACAAGGACATCGCCGTCACGGAGACGTGCTTTTATTACAACTGCCTCGGCACGCTGCGTAAAATTGCGCTCGTCACGGGTCACGACGCCGACCTTCCCGCCATCGACGAAAAGCTCGCCGCCATCCGCAGCACCTTTGACAGCAAGTATTGGAAGGACGGCTACTACATGTCGGACCAAGTCAAGGAGCCCGATGACCGCGCCAACGCGATGGCCGTAAACGTGGGCCTCGCCGACCGCGAGAAGTGGGACGCCATCTACGAAAACGTGCTCACAAAAAAGACCTATGCGAGCTGCTTCTTCGACCGCTGGGTCTTCGAGGCGCTTTGTGCGATGGGTCGTCAGGAGCACGCTCTGCTCCGCATGCACGAGCGCTATAAGACGATGATTCCCTGCAGCTTCACCACGCTCTGGGAGCACTACGACCGATGGTGGGCGTCGCGCATCGACGCCTTCGACGCCGCCTCTTCCCTCAATCACGGCTGGAATCCGCCCGCCCTCATCCTCTCGCAAACCATCGCTGGCGTTTCGCCGGAGGCGCCGGGCTGGAGCACGTATCACGTCCTGCCAAAAGAGGCGTTTCTCAGCGCCATCAAGGTGGTCGTGCCGTCCATCAAAGGAGATGTTACCGTGGATCTGAAGAAAACCGCCACCGAGTTTGCGCTGGGGCTCACTTCGCCCGCCGCGACCACCGCCATCGTCGGCATTCCGAAGGGCTCCTTCACCACTCTCGATGCGATCAAGGCGGGCGACGTCACCATTTGGAACGGCACCTTCCTCGGCGGCGTCGAGGGCGTCACGTGGAATGGCGAGGATGCCGATTACGTGAAGTTCAACGTCACCCCCGGCGCATGGAAGTTCCTGGCCACCGGCGAGCTTCCCACCGCATCGCCCAAGCCGCTCCCCGCGCCGCCCGCGCCGGCCCGTGCGCTGGAGAAGAGAGCATGGACCGCATCCGCTTCGGTGCCCGGCACCACATTCCCATTCAGCGGGGCCAAAATCCCCATCGACATCTCCGCCGCCAACGCGCTCGACGGCGACCACTGGACCGGCTGGCGCGACATGACTCAGACGCAGCATCCCGGCCAGTGGTTCCAGGTGGACATGAAACGCGACGAGCGATTCGCAAGAATCGTCCTCGATAACACCTGGGCGCTCTGGGATTCCCCCAACACCTACGCCGTCACCGTCTCAAAAGACGGCACCACCTGGAGCGAGCCCATCGCCACCGGTCGCGGCGAATTAGGCATCACGACGATCACATTCCCCGAGCAAACCGCCCGCTACCTCCGCATCACCCAGACCGGCACGAACGTGACGTACCACTGGTCCATCTACGAACTGGATGTGTTCGCGGAGCCATGAACGGGTTCTCGGCACGAGGACACGGTGAGGCCTACCTGTTACCGCAAAAGCGCTCCCGCATTGGTGGGTCCTGCCAAGCGATGAACTATTGCGTCCCGGTAATTGCGAACGCTCAACCTTCCCTACTTCTCCATCGGATGTGCCTTGAGCAGTTCCTCGGGGCTCCAGAAAATGGAGCGGTCCTTGGTGGCGGCTCGCACCTTCGCCACCGAGCCCGGTTGTACCGCAGCGGCCTTGTTGCCCCACGAATTGCGCACGTAGGTCAGGACCCCGGCCACCTCCTCGTCGTTGAGCAGGGCTCCGAACGGGGTCATGGGCGGAACCCCCTTCGAGGGGTCATAGGTCTTGCCATTCAACTCGAGCGGCCCCCAGAGGCCGTGCAGGGTGAGCTTGATGAGGCGCTCCTCGTTGCCCGTCGCCCAGGGACTGCCATCCAGCGGCGGATAAGTCGGGTCGAGGCCCGCCCCGTTCGGTTGGTGGCAGGTGATGCAATGCCCGTCCCGCGCGAACACCTGCGCCCCGGCTGTATAGAGTTTCCCGTCCGCCTCGGAAAGATGCGCCGGAACAGTCACTTCCACCTTCGTGACCTGCCCTTCGATCTTGGTCTGCATCTGCCCCTTGGTCGGATCGGCCGCACCCCAGAGGTGCTTCACGGTGGCGGCCGCGATGCGGGCGTGCGGGGCCGGCGAGTTGAGCACGGCCTCCAGCAGGGCCTCGTTGCGCACGTTGTGCTGCTGGTGGATCCAAAGCGCCTCGAGGAGCGGGTGGGCGTCCTCCTCCTTGGTCGGATCAAACTGCTTGATCCACCCCTTGGTGGCGGCGATGACCTCCTCCGTGTCGCGCCCGCTCAGTTCCACGTGGGTGCGCTGGCGCACCCCGTCGATGGGATGCTTGAGGTTCTCCAGGAGGGCCGGAATGGGCTGCCCGGCGATGGCCACCTTCTTCTGCAGGGGGCGGTCCTTGGCAATCATGCGGTAGATCCGGCCGTGCTTGTGGTCGCGATAGGGGTCCCGGATGTTGTGCTGCATGTGGCCGATGATGATGTTGTGCCAGTCGGCGATGTAGAGCCCCCCGTCCTCCCCGAACACCGCGTCGGTGGGCCGGAAGTTCTTGTCGTCACTGCGGACGAAGTCGTCGGTCGGCGTGCCCCAGACCTCGCCCAGCTTCCGCCCCTTCTCCGGGAACCCGTCCCGGTGCAGTTCGTAGCGCTTGATCCCGAGGTAGCCGATCGTGTTGAGAACCAGGAAATCCTGCTGGAGGTCGTCCGGGAAGTTCGCGCTGGAGACGATCGCGTCGGCCGGAACCGGACGCACCTGCTTGTCGAGCAACTGGTGCATCCTGAAGCCGTTCCCCTCCGGCCGGACCTGGAAGGAATTCCCGCCGGTGCCGTCGTTCGCGAAGTGGTAGCCCCAGTAATCAAAGCTGATCCCATGGGGGTTCGGATCGTTCCCGGCATGGAAGGTGATGGCATATTGGCGCGGGTCGAAACGGTACATCCCGGAGGCGGTCGAGTTGAGCGCCGGACCCCACGGATGCTCAAAGGTGTTCTGCAGGAAGATCCCGCTCTGCCAGTAGATCGCGCCATCCGGGCCGTAGATCAGATTGTTCGCGGAGTGGTGCGTGTCGGCCGAGCCGATCCCCTGCAACAAAACGATCCGGACGTCCGCCTTGTCGTCCCCGTCGGTGTCCTTGAGGAAAATAATGTCCGGCTGGGAGGTCACGATGACGCCGCCGTTCCAGAATTCGAACCCGAGCGGGTTGTGGACCTTGGCAAACTCGATGGTCCGGTCCGCGATCCCGTCCCCGTTGTCGTCCGGAAAGATCAGGAGGCTGTCGGTCATCGGCTTGAGTGGCTCCCATTTCGGGTAGGTGTTCCAGCAGGCGGCCCAGATCCGACCCTTCGCATCGACCTGCATCTGCACCGGATTGGCCATTTCGGGGAAGCGGCTCTCGTCCGCGAAGAGGTTCACCGCAAAACCCTCCGGAATGTGCAGCTTGGCAATGCCATCCTGCCCGCTGATGTATTCCTCCGAGCCATCCTTCGAGGCATCCGGGCCCTTGTTTCCCCCGCCCACGTTCGTGAGAACCTCCTTCGGGGCCGGGACATTGGAGTCGTCCACATGGTAATCCCGGCCGGCCGCCACCGCCCAGATCTTTGGGTCGCGGTTCGCCGTCATCACATCGAGCATCGCCAACTCTTGCTCCAGGACCTCGCGGTTCGACTGCCCGTTGACGAATGTCAACCCGGACCGGCCGCCCCAGATGTCGTTTCCGTCGACCGCGCGGTAGCGGTTGTGCCAGTGCCAGTTCTTGTCGAGCACTGCCTTGCGCAGCGGCTCGAGGGAGGGCGAGGCAGTGCCGGGCTTTCCGGTGACCGCCGTCGCGATGACCTCCCCGATCTGGCGGTTGCCCTCCGGCAGCAGATGAACCCCGTTCAAGGTGAGGGGATGGACCGACTTCCCGTAGAGCGCCTGCGACGGGCTGAACAAATCCACAAACGCCACCGCCTTCTCGTCCGCCACCTGCTTGATGGCACCGGTATAGAGCGCCAGGTTGACGTTGGTGAGGGCACCACTCGGGAGATTCGGGCTTTTCTGGTCCTCGAATGCGCTGGGCGAGAAGAGCACGAATCGCGGCGCGGACTCCCCGTTGAATTTCATCCTGCGGTAGCTGTCGATCATCCCCCCGAGGTCCTGCTTGAACTTCGACACCCCCCCCTCGCCCGCAAAGGACTCATTGTAACCGAAGAACACGAAGATCACGTCAGCCTTGCAGAGGGTCAGGTAATCCTCCGGCTTGGCGAATCCGCTGTTGCGGGGACGGGAGGTCACGGTGTCTCCAGAGAAGGCCAGGTTCCGGAAAGTGAGCTTCCGGTCGGCCGACTTGCTCTGGATGAGGGTCTCCACCCACCCGTCATGCTGCATGCGGTCGGCCAGGCCGTTCCCGATCAGGCAGATGGAATCACCCTCCTGCAGGGGGAGCTGGGCCGAAGCCGAAGCCGGAAACAAGGTGCCGGCCGCCATGACGAGGCTGGCGCCGCTGGAGAGGAGGGAACGACGAAAATCAGGTTGTTTCATGTGTGGATTCCCTAAACGTATGGGAACGGGACGGAAGTTTCAGGAAAAGCGCCCCCCCAACACCTTTCCCCCTTCCCCCCCTCCCCCGACGGGGTTTCAGGGGCCCTCCCGAACCAACCCATTTCCCGACATTCACTATTTTGGACGCAGCGAAAATTGTCATTCCGGGGGCCTTTGCGCTGTAATGACCCGGAATGCCCCCCAGTATGGTGGGGATGATTCGACAACTACTGATCGGCAGCTGCCTGGGTTTGGCCACGTGCTTCGGCGTCGAACCCGGAGAGACGGTCTACCAGCGGGGATTTCTTTCGATCGAGGCGGCCCAGAAGTCAATCGAACTGCAGGACGGCTACTCATTGGAATTGGTCCTGAGCGAGCCCGATATCGAGGAGCCGGTGGCCTGTGCCTTCGACGCGAACGGGGTCCTGTATGTGGCCGAGATGCGGACCTACATGCAGGACGCGGATGCAACCGGCGAACAGGAGCCGCGGAGCCGCATCTCGCGTCACGAGGACACCGATGGCGATGGCCAGTACGACAGGCACACCGTCTTCATCGACAACATCCTGCTGCCGCGCATGGTCCTGCCGCTCGACGATCGCGTCATGGTGGGGATCACCAACACGCTGGACCTCTGGAACTACCGTGACACCGACGGCGACGGGGTGGCGGATGAGAAGGTGAAAATTTATGAAGGCGGAAACCGGGGTGGCAACATGGAACACCAGCCGAGCGGCCTGATCTGGGCGCTCGATAACTGGATCTACATCACTTACGAGAATGTCCGTTACCGCTTCACCGACGGAAAACTCGTGATGCAGCGGATCCCGCGCGGAGGCGGTCAGTGGGGACTGACGCAGGACGACTGGGGACGGCTATATTACTCGACCGGGGGTGGCGAAAACCCGGCCTTCTTCTACCAGCAGCCGCCCGTCTATGGCTTGCTGGATCTTCCCGGGCAGACCTCGGACGATTTCCGGCACGTCTTTCCGATCACGGAGATCCCGGACGTGCAGGGAGGGCCGGGACGGGTCGGTCCGAACGGGGGATTGAATCACATGACCGGTTGCGCCGGCCAGGGCATCTTCCGGGGCGATCGCCTCCCTCAGGACCTGCGTGGGGACCTCCTCATCCCCGAGCCGGTGGGCCGCCTGATCCGCCGGGCGAAGGTCGAGCGCAAGGACGCCAAGACGATTCTCACCAATGCGTATCCGGAATCGGAGTTCATCCGGACCCGCGACGCGAACTTCCGTCCGATCGGGGCGGAGACCGCTCCGGACGGCCGCATGGTGCTGGTCGACATGCACCGCGGCATCATTCAGCAGGGGAGCTGGACGGGACGTGGGAGCTATCTGCGCGGGATCATCGAGAAGTGGGGTCTCGACAAGAACATCGGCAAGGGCCGCATCTACCGGCTCGTGCACAAGGACTTCGAGGCGGGCCCGGCGCCGCACATGCTGGATGAGTCGACCGCCGACCTCGTAAAGCATCTCTCGCACCCCAATGGCTGGTGGCGCGACACCGCCCAGAAGCTCATCATTCTTCGTCAGGACCGCGACAAGGTCGTCCCGGCCCTGCGCGAGCTGGCCCTCACTGGCTCATCGGAATTGGGCCGATCCCACGCCCTCTGGACCCTGGAGGGAATCGGGGCGGCGGATTCCAAGACGGTGGCGGCGGCGCTGCGTGATCCGTCCGTGATGGTGCAGGTGCAGGCCCTGCGGGTCTCCGAAGCACTGCTCGCTTCGAATGACGAAGCAGTGGTTTCCAGCGTGCTGCAACTCGGCATGTCGAAGGGCACGCCGGAAGCGGAGATGGCGGCCCAGTTGCTCAACTCGATCGCGATCAGTGGCTCGCAGAACGAGGACCTGCATGCCCTCGCGGATGCGACCGCCAAGGTGTTTGCCCAGAATGATGCGGTGAAGGGTGTGATGCAGATGAGCGATTCGGTGCGCGCACAGGCCCGCGCCGAGGCCGAAGCGCGGAAAGCGAATGCGCAGCTCGCCCGTGCGATGGAAGAGGGCAGGACGGTCTTCATGCAGCTCTGCTACACCTGTCACGGACAGGACGGAAAGGGCACCCCCATCCCGGACAATCCGCAGCAAACCCTCGCGCCATCAATGGTGAACTCGCCGCGCATCATCGGGAATGGAGCCACGATGGTGCGCACCATCCTGCACGGCCTGTCCGGTCCGCTCGACGGCAAGACCTATCCGGGCATTATGGCGCCCATGAACACGCAGACCGACCAGTGGATCGCGGACGTCGCGACGTTCGTCCGCAACAGCTTCGGCAACCAGGCCGCGCCAATCTCCGAGGAGTTCGTGGCGGCCCTGCGGAAGGACTCCGCCGGGCGCACCGCCCAGTGGACGATGGAAGAACTCGAGGCGCTGGATCCGCCGCTGCTCGCGAACCGCAATTCGTGGAAGCTCACCGCCAGCCACAATCCGGGCGGTTGCAACGCTGCGATCGACGGAGATGCCGGGAGCCGGTGGGATTCGGGGGGCGCCCAGGCCGGCGGGGAGTGGTTCCAGATTGAACTTCCCAAGGTCTCCAAGATCGGCGAGATCGCACTCGATAGTCGCGGCTCGAGTGGGGATTTCCCACGGGCCTACGAGGTGGTCGTCTCCCTCGACGGCAAGAACTGGAGCAAGCCGGTCGCGAAAGGAGCGGGTGCCAACCCGCTCACCACAATCGGGCTGCCGCTCACCGAAGCGAAGTTCCTCCGCATCACCCAGACCGGAGCGGCGGGCGGCCTCTTCTGGTCGATCCACGAGGTGCAGATCAAGGGGAAAGAGATGTAGGGAACCGTTCCGTCAGTTATTGAATTCAACCCCGATCTCGTCACCCACATCACCCCTCCCACACTCATGAAATCAACCCTTCCCAGCCTCCTCCCGGCCCTCGCCGCCCGGCTCACCCTGACCGCCCCGCTCCCGGCGGCCGATGACCCCCGGCACCGACCTGGTCAATGACGCGAGGGGCGATCGATGACAGACTACCCCGACACCGGCTTCCTCTGTTCGCTCTACGCTCCGGACGCCCACAGCGTTGCCGCCATCGCGGCGATGAAACGCCAGTCCGCGCCCCTGGCCTTCGCATGGATTCATCAACTGGAATTCCGGAACGCCCTACGCCTCCGCGTCTTTCGCAAGGAAATCACTGCGAAGCAGCGGGACGCGTCGCTGAACCACCTTCTGGCTGATCTCGCGGGAGGGGTGCTGGAACACCATCAACCGCCCTTGTCCGAGGTCATGACCGAAGCCGAGCGGCTCAGCGCCACCCACTCGGAACGCCTGGGCACCCGCAGCCTCGAAATCCTCCATGTCGCCGCCGCTCTCGTGAACGGCGCAAGGACCTTCCTCACCTTCGATAGACCAGCACGTAGTCGGCGATCTCAGGGGTGCCGCGCCTGCCGCGCCCCTCGATGCGACCCGGCGTGATGTGGTATTCCCGGAGGATGCGGCTTCCCTCTACCACACCCCAGCCTGCCGCCTTGAGGGCGGGGTCGATGTGTTCGGCTCGGGTTTCGGCTTCGTTCATAGGGCAATGCTTTTAAGTAGGCAATCAGCTAATAATGAGGCACTTGCAAAACATCAGGGTCTCTTTGACGATCTGCTTTTAAGGAGAAATCAGGCCCAGAAAGGCACATAGCTCCGGTAGCGGGTTGAGGTTTGCGTGGGATCGGCCAGCTTGATTTTTCCTGCGTCCACTGTGGCCGCGATGATCTGTGAAACTGAGGCCACCTTGGATTCCGGCAGATTGAACCGGCTCCGCAGGCTCTGGTTCGTCATCTTCTCATTCATCACGTAGCGCAGACAGCAATGCTGGTAGCAGGCACGGATGCGGTCGTTGCGGTCCATCTCATCCAGGTTCTGATGCGCGAACAGCACAGCGGATGTCCGACGCTCCCCAACCCGGAAATCCGGCGCGGGCAGCTGGAACACCTCCGCCGCCTGGATCACCTTGTCCACGCCGCTGGGCTACTCCCCAACGCCTCGATGTGGCGAAGCCCAGAGCGACTGATTCCCCCCAGTTCGGCAAGCCTCTGTTGGGAGATTCCTTGGGTGCGGCGTGCGTCCTGAATGGCACGGCACACTCACGGTAACTCCGGCAGATCCAGCACCCTCAAGAACTCATTGTGCTTAGACTTTGCCGTGTTAACCGACTTCTCTATCTCAAGCAGCTCCGCATTCGTCGCCGCTAAATCAATCTTCTCCTCCGCCACCGCCGTGCTGATGTAGCGGGAGATGTTCAGGTTGAAGTCGTTCTTCTCGATCTCCGCCATCTCCACGCGGCGGGAGTAGCGGGGAGCTTCCGTGCGGTTTTGGTAAGTGTCGATGATCTTGGCGATATGCTCTTCGCTCAGTTGGTTCTGGCGCTTGCCTTTGGTGAAGTGCTGTAACGCGTCGGGATAATCACGTGTAATCGGGTGCTGCAGGTTTCGGAATAATCTCGGGACGACGGAGGCGGTGGCCTTTGGCAACGCCTCCCCAGCCCTGAAAGGGCGAGGGTCAGAATAGTGGTCAGGCAATATTTTGAAATGTAAGTGAACGGCGCGATTTTGGAGCCATTGGGGAGGAGCCTCGAGTGATCCGGACACACCTCCTCTTCAAGCGACCCTCCCGGACTCGGAGTCCGCGCACGCTCCCTCGCGCATCGGACAGCCGAGCCTTGGAAGGAACCGGGTTCCACGTGCAGCGTGTTGACGCTCGCCCTTGCTGAACGCACCGACCGTCACGATCCGGCCTTCCAAGAAGATGGCACCAGTTTAACGACGCGTTCCTCGCTCCTCGTTCTCCACGATGGAGACCAGTCGTTTTTCACGACTGGTCCACCCTGATCCCGCCGAGG
>JAQCFL010000286.1 GCA_027619375.1 Verrucomicrobiota bacterium
TTCAAACGCTTCCCCGCAGCCGACCTCAACAAGGACGGCACCCTCACCCGCGAGGAAGTCCGCGCGTTCAACCAAAAGCGCCGTCCCAACCAACCCGACGCCAATCCCCGCACCCTCGCCCCCACCCACCCCGACGTCTCCTACGGCGATCACCGCCTCCAGGCCTTCGACCTCTGGCTCGCCAAACCCGACCACGACCAACCGACCCCCCTCTGCATCTACATCCACGGCGGCGGCTTCCGCGGCGGCGACAAACGCGGCGTCTCCCCGGCCCTCATCAAGCGCTACCTCGACGCCGGCATCTCCTTCGCCTCCCTCAACTACCGCCTCACCAACGGCGGCGAATTCCCCTACCCCATCCCCATGCACGACTCCGCCCGAGCCCTGCAGTTCATTCGCTCCAAGGCCGGGGAATGGAACCTCGATCCCACCCGCGTCGCCTGTTACGGCGGATCCGCCGGGGCCGGCATCTCCCTCTGGCTCGCCTTCCACGACGACCTCGCCGACCCCGACAGCGACGATCCCATCGCCCGCCAATCGACCCGCATCACTGCCGCCGGCACCACCAACGGCCAGTCCACCTACGACATGCGCACCATCCGCGAGTGGTATGGCCTCCCCGATCTCCCCACCGAGGCCGCCCTCATCCCCTTCTACAACATGAAGGAAGGCGACACCCCCGACACCCCCCGCGTCGCGAAACTCGCCGAGGACGCCTCCCCCATCAACCACCTCAGCAAGGACGACACCACCCCCGTCCACATGAGCTACAACGCCCCCGACGTCCCCGTCACCAAAAACACCAACCCCGGCGTCTGGATCCACCACGCCAAGTTCGGCCTCAAACTCCAGGAAGCCATGCAAAAACAAAACCTCGAGTGCATCGTCACCCACCCCGGCCTCAAAAACGACACCTACCAGGACCTCCCCGACTTCCTCATCAAGAAACTCAAGGCACCCGCCGCAACCCCTACCCCTCCAACAAGCTCTTCGCCATCTCCCGCGCCTGCTTCCCACCCCCACCCAGCATCCGCAACAACTCATCCACTCACTCCTCCCCGCGCACTTCCTTCAACCGCGAAATCGTCCGCCCCTTCTCCACGTCCTTCAGCACCAAAAAATGCTGCGAGGCCATCGCCGCCACCTGCGGGAAGTGCGTGATCGCCACCACTTGGTGCTTCTGCCCCAGCGTCGCCATCTTGTCCCCCATTCACCACTGCAACCCCTATCACCCGGCTTGGGACCTTCTCCGAACCCTCAGGACGAGATAAACCAACAACGCCACGACAAGCACCGCCAAGGCCACCAACGTCACCTTGGACACCCCGGAATCCTTCCCAACAGAGTCAGCCCCCTGATCCTTCTCCTCCCCCGCTGAAACCCGCCCCCCAGAACCCTGCCTTGTCGGCCGGTTTCGGTCGTTCGGCGTCACCGTCCCCACTGGTCCATCAAAAGTGTATCTGGTAATGGAGCCCTTGAAGCGAAAAGTCGCTTTCCCCTGCCGTACATCCTCACGCCATTGCAGCCAGCTGGGGAAATCTCCTGAATTGAAATTCGGAGGATCTTCCAGCATCGCGTTCAGACATCGCGCGGCCTCCGAGGAGACAGTCTGAATTCCAGGTCCCCAATCCTTTCGCTGGTCAAACAACTCAGCTAAGACCCGCGCCGTTTCCGGGCTGGGAAGTTGCCGCAGAATTTCAAACGCGTACTGAGGGCGCCACCCCGGAGTCGGCGTCTCGAGATGTCCACTTGCTTCGTACTCTGTGATTTGCTTGCCCAAATACTCGGCATGACCTGATCTGCCCGTCAGCAATTCCTGGGCACGGAGATAAAGTTGCTGCTCCTCCGAAGACCTCTGATCGACTGGGATTTCACCAACACCACGAAGCAATCCTTCGAGCGAATCCAACTGCGTTGCAAACGTCATACCAGGGGCCGCATCCAGAAAACTCCTCTGTTGGTCCAACCATTCGCGGGGCTTAAGTCCTTCTGCGAAAACGACAACGTTCAACAGTAACCCAAAAAAAGTCACATAGGATATTCTGCACATTGTCATAGTCTCCCCGCAGCTTCCTCCGCCACCAACCACGCCTCAATCTCATCCCATTCGCCCTTCACCAGCAGCTTCCTCCTCGCGGTGGCCGGAGCGAAAGGCCACATATACATCAGGCGATCAGGCCAGTAACTTCTAGGGAGGGGGTGCGTGGTGGGGTCGTCGGCATTCAGATTCGGATGTCCAGCATTCAACATGACATGACCGATTTCGTGGGCAATAGTGTTCATCATTCGTTCGGTTTCGGACTCAATATCCACTTCAGTAGAGTTCTTCGAGGTCCCGTTGACGAAAAATTTCCGCCCAGCGAAATTAGGGGTGCCCTTCGAATCAATACCCTGACTCCCGAAAGCGCCGGTCTCATCACGCCCCCAAGACTGAAAATTTTCCCCAGCTCGCAGGCCTCCAATGATGTAGGCGTTGATGTCGGCACTTGGTTCAGTCCGGTTTATATTGGCGACCACGTCCTGCTCCGGGCCGGTTCCGTCGGGACAGATATCAAAATTGCCGTTCCCGACAGTCGGACCCTGCTCGGGTTGACGAGCATGCGGGTCCTACTCCCGTCGCTGTGAACAACGTCCTCGAACCAAGTGGCGGGCGCTTCGCCGTCTGCGAAAGCTCCCCCAGTGCAGGCGGAGAACAACAAGTGACAGCAGATCAATCTCCCTATTGGTACCATACCAAGCTAGAAATGAGAATGGGGCCCACAAAGCAAGAAAAATTCGTCGTGTTTCACATAACTCACCGATGATGAATCGCCCTCCGAGGATAGCCTTCGCGGCCTATGAAGGGAAGGAATAGGCCGGAGATGCGAAAGCCTTCGAACGAGCTACTGCCGAGGGAATCCGTCTTCAACGCCTTCGTCCCCTCCCTATCCCAACGGGCCATTCCCCGCCACACCATTCAACACCGCCCCTCCCGCGTAGCGGCGCCTCTGCGAGGCGTCGGCGGTTCCCACCCCCGATCCTCCAACCCCCTTCCTCTCCCCCTCTTCACCCCAACAAGCTCTTCGCCATCTCCCGCGCCTGCTTCCCCCCACCACCCAGCATCCGCACCAACTCATCCACCCGCTCCTCCCCGCGCACTTCCTTCAACCGCGAAATCGTCCGCCCCTTCTCCACATCCTTCAGCACCAGGAAATGCTGCGAGGCCATCGCCGCCACCTGCGGGAAGTGCGTGATCGCCACCACCTGGTGCTTCTGCCCCAGCGTCGCCATCTTGTCCCCCACCGCCCGCGCAATCTCCCCGCCCACATTCGCGTCAATCTCATCAAAGACCATCAGCGGCGTCCGGTCCTGCTTCGCCAGCGCACTCTTGATCGACAACATCACCCGCGAAATCTCCCCGCTCGAGGCAATCTGCCGCAACGGCTTCAGCGGCTCACCCGGATTCGGTCCGAACAAAAAGTCCACCTGCTCCCCCCCCGCCGAACTCGGCACCGCGCAACGATCCAGCTTCACCTCGAACTCCGCCTGCTTGAACCCCAGGTCCGCCAAATGCGCCCGGATCTCCTTCGCCAGGCGGGGCGCGGCCTTCCGGCGCTTCGCACCCAACTTCGCCCCCGCCTCCTCCAACGCCTTCCGCGCCGCCTGCTCCTCCGCCTCCCTCTGCCCCAGCAACTCCCCGCGGTTCTCCACCGACGCCAGGTGCGCCGCCGCCTGCGCCCCATGCTCCACCACATCCTCCAAACTCGGCCCATACTTCCGCTTCAACGACTCCAACAAATCCACCCGCTCCTCCAGCTTCGCCGCCTGCCGCGGATCCAACTCGATCTCCTCCCGGTAGTCCTCCAAGCGCCGCGCCAAGTCCTCCAACTCCACCACCGCCGTCTCCAGCCCCGCCGTCCACTCACTAGCCCCGGGATCATGCTTCTCGATCTCCCGCACCACCCGCTGCAGTTCCTGCAAACGATCCATCACCGACGCCTCCGATCCCTCCAGCAAGCCCGAAGCATGCGCCGCCGCCTCGATCAACTTCGCGCTGTTCGCCGACCGCTTGTAGCGCTCCCGCAAATCCTCTTCCTCCTCCGGCACCACCGCCGCCTCCTCGATCTCCTCCACCTGATACCGCAGCAACTCCACCTCCTGCTCACTCGCCTCCTCCGCATTGCGCAGCGCCTCATAGGCCGCCTTCTTCTCCCGCCACACACTCCACGCCCCCGCATACGCCTTCCCCTCCACCGCCGCCCCCGCAAAGGCATCAAGCATCACCAACTGCCGCTCCGTGGACAACAACGACTGATGATCATGGGGCCCATGTAAATCCACCAAATGCGACCCCAGCGCCTTCAACAATCCCAGCGTGGCCGGCGAGTTGTTCACGAACTGCCGGCTCGCCGCCTGCGTCACCACCCGCTTGATGATCAATTGCCCGTCCTCACACCCCTCAAAGCCCCCCTCCTCCAAAATCCGATCCACCGCCAGGGGATCCGGCACCTCGAAGACCGCCTCCACCTCGCACTGGCTCTCCCCCGTCCGGATCAAGCCCTTCCCGGCCCGCTCCCCGAGCACCAGCTTCAAGGCCCCCACGATCACCGACTTCCCCGCCCCGGTCTCGCCCGTCACCCCCACCAAACCCGCGCCCAGCTCCCAGTCGAGCCGCTCCACGAGCGCCCAATTGCGTATTTTCAGGTAACTCAGCA
>JAQCFL010000022.1 GCA_027619375.1 Verrucomicrobiota bacterium
AAGATCCGGGGCATCGACACCCCCCTCTGCACCTTCCGCGACCTCCGCCGAGAACCGCTGCAGACCTAAGCTGCTCGCGAGACTATTTCCAGGAAACACAATAGTGCGGTCCTCGAAGCTCAACGAACTCGGACCCGGACGGCTCCGATCAACACTAGACCTGGCAACCCGCGGAAATTCCTCTCGGCGACGGTCGCCTCCTCGTTCACGAAGAAACCTGACGGGTTGAAGCGCTCCCCCCAAAAAACGCTGCCAAGAACATTCTTGGCAATGCGGCCCGGAAAATTACGCTCGCCGTGAATGATCTTCGCTCCGAGATCTCTTGATTCCGCCTTATCCTCGTGTGGACTGGGGATTTTTCTCCCCGAAACACCGATCCACCAGCTCCGCCCCCCTCTTGAGCGCCGCGAAGGCCCCTGTCCCCCCCCAACACCTGATGGAGCACGGCGCGGGTCACTCGATAGACACCCTTTCCATGAAACCTAATTCTCACCAAATGTTCGCCACGCTCGCGTTCGCCGTTTGCTCAATTTCCGCGGCCTCTGCCCAGCACGAGTTCTGGTATCAACAACCCGCGAAAGATTGGAACGAAGCTCTTCCCGTCGGCAACGGCCGCATGGGCGCCATGATTTTCGGCAACCCCGACAAAGAGCGCATCCAACTCAACGAGGACTCTCTTTGGCCCGTCGGTGCTCCCGATCGCAACGTCAAAGGGACACCCGCCGACCTCGCCAAGGCGCGGCAATTGATAACCGATGGCAACCTTGCCGAGGCCAGCTCATTCGTCCCAAAAGCCTTCTCGTTCGGCGAGGAGACACGCTCCCATCAAACTCTCGGCGACCTCCACATTGCGTGGCAAAACACCGATCGGGAATCCACCGACACCCGCCGCTCGCTCGACCTGAGCACCGCTGTCTCCACCACCACTTGGAAGCGGGGCGACACTACATTCACCCAGGAAGTCTTCTGCTCGAACCCGGACGAGGCTCTGTTCATCAAGCTCACCGCCGACGGGCCTGGCACCCTCGATTTTGATCTTTCGCTCGACCGCCCCGAGGACGAAGGACAAGTCACGCACTCCACCGTCGCCGTCGACAACTCTCTGGAGATGACCGGCCAAGTGACCCAGCGCACCGGGACATCCAACGGCCCCCATCCAGACATGGTCGGCGTAACGTTTCTCACCCGATTGCACGCGGCCACCACTTCAGGAACCACCGCAGTCAACGGCGACACTCTACAGGTCCGCGGCGCCAGGGAAGTCGATCTTCGCCTTACCGCCACCACCGATTTCTGGTCGACGGCCACCCAGAAAGCCCACCTCACGAAACACTCAGCGCGTGTCGGACCAGAAAGCAAAGGCATCTTCCTCAACGAAGCCAGGAAGCGCCACATCGCCGACCACCAATCCCTCTACAACCGCTGCGTCCTCAATCTCCCCACCGAGCCAGAACTGGACAAACTCCCCACCGACCGACGTCTCGCCCAACTCAAGCCCGACCAATCCGACCTCGGGCTGGAAGCACTGATTTTCCACTACGGTCGCTATCTCCTCATCGCTTCCTCCCGTCCCAACAGCAACCCCGCCAACCTTCAGGGGCTGTGGCACGACAAAATCACAGCGCCTTGGAATGCCGACTACCATCTCAACATCAACCTCCAGATGAACTACTGGCCGGCCGACGTCACCAACATCAGCGAGACCGAACTTCCGCTCTTCACCTGGATGAAGGCACTCGCCAAAAACGGAGCTGTCACCGCCAAGGAGCAATACAACATGCGCGGTTGGATGTGCCATCACGCCACCGATCTCGACGCCCACACCGGCATGATTTCCGCCACCGCCCACTGGGGTAGCTGGATCCACGGCGGCGGTTGGTTGTGCCAACACATCTGGACCTACTATGAGTTCACCCAAGACAAGGAATTCCTCAAGAACACCGGCTACCCCTTACTCGCCGGACAAGCGCGATTTTATCTCGACTGGCTCGTGGAGAAGGACGGCAAACTCATCTCTTCGTTCGAAACCTCACCGGAAAACTCCTTCATCAACACCGACGGAAAGCGCTCCGCCATCTGTGCCAAAGGCGCGATGGGGCAACAAATCATCACCGAAGAACTCACCAATACATTGGCCGCGGCGAAGGAACTCGGCATCGACGACGACTTTACCAAGGAGATCGCCGCCGCCTTGTCAAAAATCGACAACGGACTCCATATCGGCCCCGACGGACGCATCCTCGAATGGGACAAGTCTTACAAGGAAGCCGAGTCCGGTCACCGCCACCTCAGCCATCTCTATGCCTTCCACCCGGGCAGCACCATCACCCAGGAAGGCACGCCTGAATTACTCGCCGCCGCGAAGCAATCCCTCGACTTTCGTGAGTCCCACGGCTCCGTCGACATCGGTTGGTCACGGGCATGGGCGATTAGCATCTACGCCCGACTCCGCGATGGCAACAGGGCGCACAAGCACCTCCACGAGATGCTCCGCACCCAGACACTCCTCAACGGCTTCAACTCCGTCTTCGGGAAGGGAAGGCCCGTCTTCCAGATCGAAGCCAATCTCGGTGCCACCGCAGGCATTGCCGAAATGCTCGTCCAATCCCACGGTGGATTCATCCACCTCCTCCCCGCCCTGCCAGAATCTTGGCCGAACGGTTCGATCGCCGACCTCAAAGCCCGCGGCGGATACACCATCGGTCTCGCTTGGGAAAACGGAACGCTTACCACCTACAAAATCACCCACCCCACCGCCACCAGCATCCGGTTGAAGATTGCCAACGCCCCAATCAGCGAAGCCGGGGTTTCCAAGTAGGCAAGGCTTCCGGCCCTGCCATCCCTCGATAGCCGCAGCTTCCGCTCCAGCGGACTCCATCCCGCCACAAGGTAGCAGCCCACAACGCGGGGGGTGTTGACGATTAAGGATGGAGGGGCCGTGACGACGGGAGGGCGGATGGAGGTTCGCGGAACCTCTACTGGACATGGGACGATTACTCTTTTGGGAGCTGGTTCGAGCTGCACGGTGCAGGGAAATTTTGAGTTGGGCTATACGAATGGCAACGGGCCGGGGTCCTTGTTGATCGGACGGGGTGCCTCATTGGAGTGCTCCGACCAGTTCGAAATGAATGGAGCGGGAGTGACCAGTGCGAATGTCTTTGTCTGGGATGACGGCGTGGTCAGGGCGGGAACGGATGGCAGCGGGCACCTCCTGATCTACAACGGAGAGTTCAATTTGTATGCGGATGCGCAGTTGCCTGCGGGGACCTATACGCCCTTGGAGGCCGGGACGGTTGGTGGCTTGGTGAGTGGTGGAGGGGATGTCTGGGGCTATGGGGTGATCTGGGACGAGGGGGCGGATACCTTCACGACGGAGGAGATCGTGGATGGGACAGGCGGAGTGACGATGTTTGCGGCGGGAGGGCAGCGCCTGTCCTTTGACGGAGGCGACCTGGTGGTGGGGTTTGCCGGTGATGCCTCTGAAGGAGGGGAGGCTTCCTTCAATGTGGTGGAGTTGATGCCGCTCGACGTGGGAGGAGAGTTGATTCTGGCCGCGTCCAATTTTTCGACAAGCATGGCAGCGGAGACGGTCCTTATTTCCGTGCGGGTGGGCTTCGGGTATTCGCGAACGGACTTTTCGTTTTGGCGGAAAAGTGCCGGTTGGGTGGAGTTCGATCCGGAGGCCTTTGACTATTCGGGGGGCTGGCTGACGTTTCCGATTTTTGGATTCCAGAATCTGGCCGTCACCAGCGCCAATCCACCGAATCTGGATCCCGAGATCACGGTCTTTGATGATCGGGGACGGGGCTTGGGTCATGGGAATGCGTATTCCTTCAGCAGTGCCTTGGTGGGCGGGGACGTGATGGGCGGGGACGTGATCCGGGAGATCACGATTCGAAATGATGGAGCCTCCGACTTGACCGGCATCAGTGTTGCCGTGAGTGGAACAAATGGAGGGGAGTTTGTTCCGGTGACAACGGGGATGCCGACGAGTCTGGGAGGTTATTGATTGCCGCAAAGATCCTGAACGGATAAAGGAACCTCTTGATAAAATTGGATCGGCAGATCCCTCCAGTCATGAACCAAGCCCTCGCAAAAACCCGCTCCAGCATCGTCGCAATGATGCTTCTCTGTAGTTCATCCTTCTGCCCGGCGGCTGATTTGCGCGTTCTGCCAACCAATTTTAATTCGGACAAAACGCAGCAGATGATGCGCAGCTATCTTCGTGGCCTGACCCATGCCGCGCTCGATGACCGACTGGAGGAGTTGGAGAAACTCCAGTCCGTCGGGCAAATCGAAGCCTACCAAAGGAAACGCCGGGATTTTTTCCTCCAAACCATCGGCGGCCCACCTCCCCAAACACCCCTGAATCCCAAAATCACCGGACGCCTCGAATATCCGGACTATTCGGTGGAGGACCTCCCCGACCTGGCCGGGTTGATCCAAAACCCCCATGCCAAATGAATCTCATGATCCTCACCCCCATTGCCGAATCAAATCAAATCACCGAGCCGATGACAGGCAACCCCGTCAAATCAATCCGCAAGGGCATTCTGGTTCTTGCGGCGCTGCTCGCCACGGGTCACCCGGCCGCAGCTGCCGATGCCGGAATTCACGCCTACTACACCCACATCGCCTCCGACGAGGCGTTCGAGAAATTCTCCCGCACGGGTGATGTGGCCGACATCGTGGTGAAGCTGGGGGTGCCGGACGGGCGGCTCGTGTTCTGGCGCGGCTCGAGTTATCTGCCCTATTGGGAGACCGCCCGGGGCAGATGGTTCCTTGACGAAATCGTTGCCCGGCATGGCGACGGCGACGGCCGGCAGCCCGACAGGGTCAATGCCTTCTCGCGGGTGGCGCTGGTGGAGAATTCGGCGCAGAGGGTTCTGGTATCGTGGCGCTATCTGCCCGAGTTCAAGCCTGGCAACCCCTATCAGGACATCGATCCGACCCGCTTCGTCGAGGAACAGATCGAGATCCTGCCGGATGGCAAAGTCACCCGAGTCATCCGCCAGGGCACGGCCCGGACGGACGATTGGACCGATCCACTCAACCAGACGACCCAGATCCTGCAACTTGCGCCGGGGGGCGTCCGCCAGCTATCGCGCATCGAGGCGCGGCACTCACCGCCGCCGGAGCCGGTTGTCGGCAACCCGCTGCATGGCGACCCGGTGGTCCGGCCGCTGCGCGAATGGCGGCTTGACGCCGCGGCGGGCGATCACGCGGCGGAAAGCATCACCGGCGAGGCCTGTGCCATCGCCGGTCCGAAATCCCTCTGGCGCAAGGGGGTCTCCGGAACCTGCCTACAATTTGATGGCTACAACACGCGGGTGTCGCTCCCGGCCGCCAAGGTACCGGCCATCTCCCAGGCACTGACCTTGGAGGCCTGGTGCGTCATCGGCGCCTACCCGTGGAACTGGTGCCCGCTCGTCCAGCAGGGCGATGACGACGGCTACTTCCTCGGCATCGACGGCCACGGCCATCCTGGATTCAAGCTGAAGGTCGGCGACACCTGGCAGGAACTCGTCGGAACCGACACGCTCGAACGCTCCAGCTGGCACCACATTGTCGGCACCTATGACAGCGCCAGCGGCATGATGGCGCTTTTTGTGGAGGGCCAGCTGGCGGCCTCCCAGTCGGCAGGCACCGCCGGCATCCAGACCACTGCCGACCCGGTGCAGATCGGCCAGGGCAAGCCGCGCCGCCCCGTCGATCCGATCGGTGCCACGACCTTCATCGCTTCGTATGCCTTCGACGGGCTCATTGACGAGGTGCGCATCTATGACCGGGCGCTCAAGCCGGAACAGGTCGCCGCGTCCCACCGGAAATTCCGCCCCGCGACGGAACTCGTGCGGGTGCCGGACATGGATCGCCGGGTCTTTCCCACCTTTGACACCGGCGGGCGCTTTGGCGCGCACTACACGCGGCTGAAGTATTACGACGTGTGGGACAACCTGTGGCGGGTCGGACCGTCTGCCGACGTGGTGGTGGGTTTTGATCAATCGCCGGCGAAATTCGTGTTCTGGCGCGGCGTGGGCGTCGTCCCGATGCTCGTCAACGAGAAGGGCCAGTGGTATTGCAATGAGTTCAATGAAACCTGGGGAACATCCGGCGGCAAGGGGTGTCAGGAGCCGATATCCGACAAGGAATCGTTTTTCAACCACGTGCGGGTGATCGAGAACACCCCGGCCCGCGTGGTGGTTCACTGGCGGTTTCCGCTGGTGGATGTAAATCACACCATCGCCAATTATGATCCGGAAACCGGTTGGGGCGATTGGGCGGATTGGTATTTCACCATCTATCCAGACGGGGTCGCGGTCAAGAGGATGCATCTGTGGACGGACGGCAAACGCAACCACGAGTGGCAGGAATCGATTGCCGTACTCGGGCCCAATCAGCATCCCGAACAGGTGCTGGAGATCGACCCGGCACTGATTCTGGCCGATCTCGACGGCAACGCCACGCCCTACAGTTGGGAGCAGGGTCCGCCGAAGGTGGATTATCGCAACCAGAAGATCCACATCGTAAATTACCGTGCGCAATACGACCCGTTCACCATCGGCGATTTCACTGGAGGCGATGTCTATGGCGGCCACCGCAACCCCTACTCGGTATTCCCGTCGTGGAACCATTGGCCGGTCTCACAGGTTCCGTCCGACGGCCGCTATGCCAGTTTCCCGGACCGGGCGGCGCACTGTTCCCTGACACATGTGTATCTGCCTGACCATCAGGCGCGGGAGGGCGACCGGCCGTTTCAAGAGAAACTGCTCATGGAGGGCCTCTCCAAAGCCCCTGCGGAGCAGCTCGCGCCCCTGGCCAAATCCTGGTTGCAAGCGCCGCCCGTTGAATCCCTCGCGGATTGCGACGATGCCGCCTACGACCCGGCGCAGTCCGCCTATGTGCTCCGCGCCAAGGGAACCGCGCCGTCGATCCGAATCTCGGCATCCGCCGAACATCCGATCGTCAACCCCTGTCTCGTTGTGCACAACTGGAACTGCGGAGACCTCGCCACGCTCGAAGTCAACTCGCAGCCGCGCAACGGCGGTCCCGGGTTCCGCCAGGGCGTCACCCGTGATTCCAACGGGATTGAGGTGCTGGTGGTTTGGCTGCAGTTCGAAGCCGTCGTGCCGACCACCTTCACCCTGCGCGGAGCCAAACCCGGCCCGGACCCGGCCAGATGACGGTTGGCTTGCCATGACCCTTGCCCCGGCCCTACTCGCGCACGTCCACCGGTCACGAATAGTTCCCCACGACTAGTTCCCGGCTCGACTAGTACCCAGACAAATCAATGGTTAGGGGCGAGGTTAAGTGTTCGTTGAAGTGTTGGTTGGCGGAGACCAATTGAATTTTGACACTCTTTGTCGCACACTTGCTCGCCTTCTTGAGCGCCACCCTTACTCGGACACCCTTAACCGACCTGCTCCCATCGGTCACGCAGCGGCAACAATTCCGCTTGTCGGCAACCCTCAGCTACCCACAGATTCTGCGGAAGAAGCTGTTTTTCAGGAATTTGACCCAAAAGGTCTCCCACACACACGACTTGTTCCCCACACGACTTGTTCCCGGACAAATAATTGATTCGGCTCCGGCTTCGGAAATGGCGTTCGGCCCGCTGCCCTGCGGTGACTCAAGGTATGGGCACCCTTCAACAACGCCGCCGGGGAGGAATTCCAGAAAGACGTCTGGATCACGGCCCGTAATTCTGTTTGGCTGTCTTACAGCCCATCCATCATGCCTGCAGACCGGAGGAGACATCATTGCGGCCGCTTCGGGGACCAGCCACAGTCGCGCCGCGAAATGCTGCAGTGGTGCGCCCATGGCTTCGGCGCAGTCGCCCTGAGCGCGCTCTCGCAGGGTGCCGCGCCCCTCCCCGATGAACGTCCGCTTGCGCCGAAACCGCCGCAATTCCCTCCGCGCGCCAAGAGTGTCATTTTCCTCTACATGGACGGGGGGCCGTCGCAGGTGGACATGTTCGACCCCAAGCCGCTCCTGAAGAAATACCATGGTCAGGATCCGCGCAAGGTGATCGGGGATCTCACCCCGACCCAGTTCGGAAAGGAGGGCACCCTCTTCGCCTCGCCTTGGGAGTTCAAGCAGCACGGCGACAGCGGGCACTGGATCAGTTCGCTCCTGCCGCACCTGTCGGAAGTGGCCGACGAGCTGGCCATCATCAGGTCGATGAAGGTCCACTCCGCCGAACATACCAGCGCCAACTACTTCCTGCACACCGGCAGCGTCTTCCAGGGAAATCCGAGCATGGGAGCCTGGTTCGGCTACGGACTCGGATCCGAAAACGAAAACCTGCCCGGCTTCGTGGTGGTCAAGGGAAGAAAGATCCTGACCGGAGGGTTGAACAATTTCGGCAGCGGCTTTCTGCCGGCCACTTACCAGGGATCCCTCCTTCTTCCCCGGAAGGAGGCCATCGCCAACATCGCACCCCTCGAAGCGGAGCCGGCGCTGCAGCGCAGCAAACTCGATCTCATCCGCACCTTCGACCGGCAGATGAACCAGGGACACGGCAACGAACCGGCAGTGGAGGCCGCAATCCAGAATTACGAGACAGCCTTCCGCATGCAGACGGCCGTTCCGGAACTGATGGAACTCGAATCGGAAAGCCCGGAGACCATGAGCCTGTATGGACTCGACTCGGACTTCGAGCCGCTGAAGACTTTCGCCACGCAGTGTCTGGTGGCGCGGCGGATGGTGGAACGGGGGGTTCGCTTCGTCGAACTGGTCTGCAACGGGGCCACCGAAGATCGCTGGGACCAGCACGGGGCCCTCCAAAAATCCCTTCCGGAAAACTGCCGGTCAATGGACCAGCCGATCGCGGCGCTCATCAAGGATCTGAAACGCTCCGGACTGCTCGACTCCACCCTCCTTGTCTGGGCGGGCGAATTCGGGCGGACTCCCTTCGCGCAAGGCAAGGACGGCCGGGACCACAACCCCGATGGATTCACGGTCTGGATGGCCGGCGGCGGAATCAAGGGGGGCGTTTCGGTCGGAGCGACCGACGAGTGGGGGTACCGGGCCGCGGAAAGACCGATCGAGATCCACGATCTCCACGCCACCATGCTGCATCTGATGGGCATCGATCACACCACCAGCACCTTCCGCTTCAGTGGCCGCGACATGCGGCTGACCGACGTTTACGGAAACGTGATCGAGGAGGTCCTGGCATGAGCCCCGCCCCGCGGACAATCGCCCTGGTTCTGGGAACCACCCTGGTCCTCGCCCCCGTCTCCGGTGCCGCTCCGCCGGTCGGCGGAAAGGGTGCCCCGCGCGCGTCCGACATGCAGGAACGGGCCAAGGCACACTGGTGCTGGCAGCCGATCGCAGCACCCGATCCGCCCGAGGTTGAAAACACCGCCTGGCCCCTCAACTCCATCGACCACTTCATTCTGGCGGGGATCGAACAAGCCGGCCTGCGGCCGGCCTTTCCCGCCCCGAAGGAGATCTGGCTCCGCCGTGTTTACCTCGACCTGGTCGGCCTCCCGCCCACCCCCGACCAGATCACGGATTTCCTGGCAGATGAGTCGGCCGACCCCTACCGATCGGTCGTCGAAAGACTGCTGGACTCGCCCCGCTTCGGCGAGACGTGGGCCCGGCACTGGCTGGACCTCGTCCGCTACTGCGAAACCTCCGGCCATGAGAACAATTATCCGATCGAGAACGCCTTCCAGTATCGCGACTATGTGATCCGCGCCCTCAACGCCGACGTGCCCTACGACCAGTTCGTGCGGGAACACATCGCGGGAGACCTGCTCACCGCACCGCGGCGCCATCCGACCGCGGATTTCAACGAGTCCGTGATTGGAACGGGGTTCTGGTATTTTCACCAGTCCGCCCCCTTCCCTCCGGATTCGCTGGATAACGAGGCCAACATCATCGACAACCAGATCGACGTCTTCGGCAAGGCGTTTCTCGGACTGACGGTGGCCTGCGCACGGTGCCACGACCATAAGTCCGACGCGATATCCACCAAGGACTATTACGCGCTGAGCGCCTACCTCCGAAGCAGCTGCCGTCAGACCGCCTTGCTCGACCCCGGTCACACAATCGAATTGATCAACGACAAGATCGAGGAGCGGCTCGAAATGGCCCGCAACTCCATGAGGGCGATCAAGCCCGGATTTCTCCCGCAGCCGTCGCCCGCACGCTACCACGAGGTTGCCATGAAACTTCGCGACCGTGCCGAGGCTGAAGACAAGCCCGAAGCCGCCAAGGCGGAGTGGATCGAGGCGGCGGCCGGGGAGGCCGACCTGGACCGCGCCCGCCTGGAGCGATGGGTCCGGCACGCCGGGAAATTCACCGCTTCCCGCAACCCGCTGCGGGAGGATGCGGACGCCGTCCTGTATCAGGACTTCAGCGCCTGGCCCACCGGCTGGAACGCCTCGGGGAGCGCCTTTGAAGCCGTAACGGAACCGATCCTCTCCGCAGATGGCGCGCTCCTGAAGCCGGGGACCATTTCAAGCCGTCGCCTCGGGCCGAAACAGCAGGGAACGCTGCGCTCTCCCACCTTCGAAATCACCACCTCCAAAATTCACGTCCTCATGCGGGCCACACGGAACATCCGGCTGCAGCTGGTGATCGATTCCTACCAGCTGGCGCGCTACCGCGCCCTCCTCTTCGAGGGAACCGTCCTCCAGGACAAGGATGCCGACACCCACGGCCAGTGGGCCTGGAAGAGCTTCGGCCGGGACCTGCACAAATACATCGGACACAAGGCCCACCTTGAGTTCATCGACGATGGGGATGGCTCCATCGAGATCGACGAGATCTGGTTTTCCGACCACGGTGTGCCGGAAGCAAATCCGACCGAAACCCCGAACCCTTCGGTGGCCGACCAGTGGAACCGCTCCGTCGAATCGCTGCGCGCGGGCCGCATCGATCCCTTCCTCGGCACCTTGCTTGAGGAACAACTCGTCAGCGTGGCCGAGCTGAGCCCCGAAGCCGCCGCCGCCCTCGCCGAGGCTGGGAAGCTGGCCGGGGAGGTCCCCGCCCCGCAGCCCGTGCTGGCGATCACGCAGGGGACCCCGACCATGGCTGCGGTCAGCATCCGCGGCGATCACACCACGCCCGGCGAACTGGTTTCCGCCCGCTTCCTGGAAGCACTTGGCGGCGAGGAGGGCGGCCGCCTCGATCTGGCGGAAGCGGTCGCAAACGCCGACAACCCGCTGACCACCCGCGTCATCGTCAACCGGCTCTGGCATCACCTTTTGGGCCGCGGAATCGTCCCCACCACCGATGACTTCGGCCCGCAGGGCGAACCGTCCAGCCACCCCGGACTGCTCGACTGGCTGGCGGCCGACTTCATCCGCCAAGGCTGGTCGCTCAAACATGCCATCAGCCAGATCGTGCTGTCACAAACCTACCGGCAGCAAAGCGTCGCGCATCCCGAGCTGGACCCGGAGTTGATCGCACGAATGGATCCCGACAACATCCTGCTGCACCGCATGCCGGTCCGCCGCATGACCTCGGAAACATTGCGCGACAGCATCCTGTTTGTTTCCGGGCGGCTCGACCCGGGCATGTTCGGACCGAGCGTGTCCGTGCACGTGACGCCCTTCATGGTCGATTGCGAGCAACCCAAGGACGTCGGTCCGGTCGACGGGGCAGGTCGCCGCAGCATCTACCAGAAGGTCGATCGCAATTTCCTGAACCCCCTGATGCTCGCCTTCGACATGCCCGTTCCATTCGGTTCGCAGGGCCGCCGCAGCCAGTCCAATGTGCCCGCCCAGGCCCTCGCGCTGCTCAACGATCCCTTTGTCATCGGGCAGGCCAGCCAATGGGCCGACAGGATGCTCGCGATCCCGGAGATGGGTGATCGCGAGCGCGCCGCCACGATGATGCGAGAGGCCCACGGAGTCCCCCCGACCGTTGCGCAGGCCGCCGCGATGGAGGAATTCCTCACCCGCCAGTCGGATCAATACGGTGCCCGCGACCGCCGGGCCTGGGCCGACCTCGCCCACGCCCTGCTCAACATGAAGGCCTTCTCTTATATCAGGTAGTCCAACGCCTTCCGGGCCATCTCGTCGGCAAGGCCCTCATCAACCCACGTTCCCACACCAGCGACCCGTCGTGCCGCCCTCCCTGCAGAGCAGGGATGAAAAAAGAGCCGCGCGGTCCATCGAGACGGAAGGCCCTTCCGGCCTCCGGCTGCCCCCCATTCTTCCTGATCGGCACCGTCCTTTTCGTCTTCCGCCACGCCTATCTGGAAATGCCTCGATCCAAGGACAGGCTCCGGCACCATCTTTTCAGCCTTCAGTGTGGATCCACGCTGTTGAGCGCGGCGACGAAAAAGCCGTGCGCCCCGGGGGACGCACGGCTGGTAAGATTCGTTCGGATCGCCTAGCGGCGCTTCCGGCGCAGGAGACCAAGGGCACCAAGACCCAGCAGGGCGAGGGAGGAGGGCTCGGGGATTATCGCGGCGTGCGTCCCGTCCATGATCGAGGTGACATCCTCGACTGTGTTGAAGATGACCATGTCGTCGAGGTCGCCGCCGAAGCCGCTTCCAGCCACGTTGTAGCCACCAAGCCGGAGGGTTCCCCATGTGTCTAGGGCGGAGTTGATGGTCGCGGTGGTTCCAATCTGCACGCCATCCAGATAGTTCTTCATCTGAGAACCGTCATAGGTGATCGCAATGTGATGCCATCCATCGCCCGGCAACTGGAAGGCCAAGGAGTGGTTGAACTCGGCATTGCCCCCACCGGACCAAAAATACGCAGCGTCGCCGCCGTTGTCGGTCTGGAGCAACCAAGCCCGGCCACCCGCACCACCGTCACCCGTCACAAAGAGGTGCCCGTAGTTTGATGTCGAGGTTTCGTTAAACCATGCGGCGATGGTGAAGGTGTTGCTGATTTGGAGGCTGGTGGAATCCGGAATGGTGACGTTCCCGCTTTCATTTCCGTTGCCGTTAAAGCTGAGACCGCCGCCATACTTGCCGGTGACCCAGGTCGGGATGTTGGGATCGCCATTTCCAAAAGTCGAGAGCGTGCCATTATTACTATTGCCCGAGGAGTCGGCGACGGCCGTTCCGATGCCTTCATTAAAATTCCAATAACCAACCAAGGCGCCTTGGGAGGTGTGGGATAGGGCGAGGCCCAGGAGGGCGATGCCGCAGAGGGTGAGTGGGTATGTGGTTTTCATATTGGTTTTCGTATAATTTCGGTGATGGGTTCTTTCGGGGGTTGTCGGGAGCCACTTTCGCCGCCCTTCCCCCCAGTTAAAGAGTTGCGCGAATCCCAGCGAAAACGCCGGGGGGCGTCAAGCGGAAAATCGGATGACCACTCCCTGTTCTCCCTGTTCTCCCTGGCACTACCTGACGAGGCGCTGAAACCCTACGAAAAAAGAGCTCATCAAGGCACCTCCCGCCCTGGGGCCCGACATCACGGGAAGGGTCGGGGGCCCCGTTCTGAGAATTAAAAATAAGGGATCACGAAAGAATCTGCAGCAGGCAGGCCTGAGGCCGACCCTCCCTACCGACGTCGCCAAGGGCATGGAGGGCATCCTCCCGCGACTGCTCTTCCGCGCCTGATCAGGGCATGGTGGCTTTGAGGCGGGCGAAGAGCTCGCCGTCCGGCGCGTTGGAGGCGGGGATGAAAACGCTGACGGTGTCCGGATCGGGGACGGTGTCGATGGTCACCACAACCCCGTTGCCATCCGCTGGCGAGCTGGTGGCACCGACGGTGACGGATTTGGGCCAGGCGGTGAGGGTGGTGCCGTATTCGACGAGCAGGGTGCTTTCGTCGATTGCTTCCTCCTCGCGGGTGAAGGTCAGGGTCAGGCCGTTGGCGTCGGCCGTCGCGACGGGCAGGATGGAGGGATCGCTGGCGAGCGGGTCGCCGCCGAGGAGCCATTCGAGGCCGTTGGGGACGCCGTCCTCCTCCGGGTCGGCGTCAAAGGCCGGATCGGTGCCGGAGCCGGCCGTGCCGGTCAGGCCCTTGCAGTTGGCCCATATTTCATAACGTGTGATGGTGGAAACCATCTCGGGGTGCGTCCCGTCCATGATCGTGGTGACATCCTCCACCGTGTTGAAGATCACCGCGTCGTCGATGCGGCCTTCCAAGCCGCTGCCGTAGACGCTGTAACCGCCAAGCCGCAGGGTCCCCCAGGTGTCAAGGGCGGAATTAATGGTGGCGGTGACCCCGATTTGCACGCCGTCGAGGTAGCTCTTCATCTGGGATCCGTCGTAGGTGACCGCGATGTGATGCCACGAATTCAAGGGGGGAATGAATCCCAAGCTGTGGTTGAATTCGGTATTGCCACCACCGGACCAGAAGTAAGCCGAGTCGCCGCCATAGGCGCTGGTCTGGAGCAACCAGGCCCGGCCACCGGCCCCGCCATCTCCGGCGGTGAAGACGTGCCCGTAGTTCGAGCCCGTGTCGTATATCCACGCCGCCAGGGTGAAGGTATTGGTGATGTGCAGGCTCGCTGCGTCGGGAACCAGGACGTTCCCTTGGGAAAGTCCGAGCGCATAGTCTGCCGGATCGGCGGTGTGACCGGCGATCCACGTCGGAACGGTGCCGGGCGAAACGGCCACGAGGGTGCCGTCGTTGTCGTTGGACGTGGCGTCAAAGGCGGTCGTTCCGCAGCCTTCGTTGAAATTCCAATAGCCCACCAAGTCGGCATGGACGGCAGGGGAGCCAAGGAACGCGGCGACGGTGCCGGCGAGCACACCGCAGGACGTGAGCCCAGGAAGGGTGGAGCGGAAGAATGCTGATTTCACGGTTTTCGTTTGTCGGGTTCAGGTTCGCAGATCGTTGCCCCTCGTGTGTCGTTGCCCCTCGTGTGCCGGGGCGATGCCGACCTGAGAGGATGCTCCGTGATGAGTGCAATGAATCCTACGGGCCGTGTCAATCCCATAATGATATCTGGAAAAATTTACCAAGAGAGACAATCACGGTCTGCAAATCAACCGTCTGCGGCCGGTTTTCGAGGGGTTAAGGGGCGACGGGAACCCGGCGGTGATGCGAGCGCTTAGGGGCTTCCCAAGCGCTCCCCCCAGAGGGCACGAGTACGGTCTCCGCCCGGCGCACCTGGAAGGATCCCTGCCTATTGCTATTGCGCTCCCGTTCCGTCCAATATTTGCGCGACAGCGGCATTCCGTGCTATGCTTGGCGATTGACACGCTGCCCGCGCGCCTGCCACAAACGGCGCAGAACCCGGTGCGACGCAGCGAGAGAAGAACAGTAAGCGCAGCAAGGATCGCAACCCAGACCCGTCCATGAGAACCTCCCCCGCTCCTTCCCCCCCCTCGTTCTCCCGTCTCGCTCGCAGAGCAGCCTTTGCCGTCCTCCTTGCCGTTGCCCCGGTCGCCCATGCCGGCTTGGTCGGTTACTGGAATTTCGACGAAGGCAGCGGATCGATGGCCTACGACTACACGGTCAACAACAACGAAGGCACGCTCATGGCCGTTTCGCCTGGCAGCGTCCCGGCCTGGATTGCCGGCCACACGGCGGACCCGGCGGACCATGCCCTGCAACTTGCCCAGGGCCACGTCCTGGTTCCCGACGCAGCGAGCCTGCACATCACCAATGCGTTCACGCTCGGTGCGTGGTATTACGACACGGGTTCCAACTACGGGCACCTTTTCACCGCTGGTGATGGTGGTCCCGGTGGCCGGGCCTGGCTGCTCCAGACCAGCGCCTATGGCGGCGACGCGGCCTACTTCTGGTCCGGTGGTGGCAATACCGAGTTCAACCATAGCCTGGGATTCATTCCCCCCTTGAATTCGTGGCATCACATCGCGGTCACCTACGACGGATCCCAGATGAAGAACTACCTCGACGGCGTGCAAATCGGGGTCACCGCCACCATTAATTCCGCCCTCGACACCTGGGGGACTCTGCGCCTCGGCGGATACAGTGTCTATGGCAGCGGGCTGGAAGGCCGCATCGACGACATGGTGATCTTCAACTCGGTGGAGGATGTCACCGCGATCATGAACGGGACGCACCCCGAGATGCGCGGTTACTGGACGGGTGGCGGGGCGGGGCCGCCCCACAACTGGACCGACGCGGCGAACTGGGGCGGGACGCTGCCGAAATACACCCGCCCGCTCGTCTTTGACACCGGCAACGGGCTGACGAGCAACAGCAACGACTTTGCGGCGAACCAGGCGTTCAGGGGGATCACGTTTCTTCCGGGCGCCGGGGCGTTCACCCTCAATGGCAATGCCGTCAACCTGACGGGCGACGTGGTCAACGCCAGCGCTGGCACCCAGACGATCGCGTTGGCGGGCGGCCTGGTCCTCGACGGCTCGCGGGACTGCACCTTCAATGCTGCGGCGGGGGACATCGCCGTCACCGGCGGCCTCGGCGAGGCCTCCGGCCAGAGCAATGGCTTCGTGAAGAGCGGGCCGGGGAAGGTGACCGTCTCGGGCGGCGTCACCTACAGCGGCGACACCACCGTCAGCGCGGGCATCCTGGCGCTGGGCAGCCCCAACCCGAACAACGACGACTCCGCCGTCGCGATCGCGAGCGGCGTGCAGCTCGAGTTGAACTTCACGGCCGGGGTCACCGACCGGGTCTTCGAGCTCACCCTCGACGGGGGTGCGCCGCTGCCGGACGGCGTTTACGGTTCCACCGCCTCCGGTGTGGCCATCCCCGACGACCTGCATTTCGCCGGCCTGGGCACCCTCACTGTCAACAGCATGCCGCGGCCGCCCACGACGTTCTACGTGAGTGAATCGGAGGGCGATGACAGCTGGACCGGCGAGGCGGAAACCCCGGGGGCCGGGGTCGGCCCGTGGAGGACGCTGGGAAAGGCCTCCTCGGTCAACCTCGTCCCGGGCGACCAAATCCTCCTCAAGGCGGGCGACACCTGGAACGAGGAACTGCAGCCGAAGGGGAACGGGACACCCGCGAACCCGATCGTGATCGCGGCCTACGGCACGGGGGACAAGCCGGTCATCGACCGCCTGGACGACAGCCAGGACCGCAACGGGATCCACCTCGTCGACCAGGAGGGCTACAAGATCGTCGGGCTCGAATTCAACCGCTGCATGACGGGGATCTACGCGGAGTATTCCGATGAGATCCCGACCAAGCAGTTCATCTGGATCGAGGACTGCTACTTCCACGATTCGCTGACCTACGGAGGTTATCAGAACTATCCGTTCCCGAAGAACATCAGCCTCGGGGTCTGCTTCTTCTCGCATGAAACCGAGAACAAGATCGTGCTGACCGACATCACGATCAGGAACTGCGTGTTCCGCCGGCTGGCCTCCGGGGTGTGGACCAACAGCCCGGACAACTTCAACCAGTCCGCGTCGTTCATCTACAACTTCGCCAACATGACCTTCGAGGACTGCCTGTTCGAGGAAGGCTACCAGTGGCAGATGGGGATCCGCGGGGTGGACGGCGGGGCCGTGCGCAACTGTGTGACCCACGACATCGGCCGGCTGGACAATTTCCTGTCCTTCAACGGCGTGGCGGGCGGGATGTTCTTCCGTTGCAAGAACTGGGTCTTTGAAGACAGCGAATGGGGCTTTGTCTCCATCGGGGGCGGCAGCTGGGATGGCGAGGCTTTCGACTTCGAGGGCAACTGCGACCACATGTTCATGCGCAACTGCCTCTTCCATGACACCGACGGCCCCGGGTTCCTGCTGGTCGCCTATGCCTCCGACTGGAATCCCAACATGGACATCCGGATGGAAAATTGCGTGTTGAACGGGAAGTCCAGGAACACGATCGGGCCGGGCCGCGCCGCGATCTTCAACACCACCGACTGGACCGACGCGAGCTGGCTGAAGTGCCGGTTCTACCTCTCGCCGGGGGAGCCGCTCATGAGGATCGCGGACCCCGAAACGGACAAGCGGTCGAAGTTCGGCCACTGCACCGTCAAGAACCTCGCCCAGGCGTGCAGCACGCCGAACCTGGCGGGGTCGGCGACGGTCTCGGCTTCCTCGGGCGGGGCCGGCTTCGAGGCAAACAAGTCGGTGGACGGCAATGCCGCGACGGCCTGGAAACCCAACGGGGCGGCCGGCGAGTGGCTGCAGCTCGAATTTCCCGCCCCGGTCAGGATCAACGAATTCAAGATCAGGGAAGACCCGTCCTCCTCGGTCATCCGCTACGTGATCCAACGCTGGGACGACGCTGCGGGAAGGTGGTACGATTGCTTCAACGGCCGGGGGATCGGCGCGGAGTTCGTGGCTCCGATCGTCAGCCGCAGCACGCGCCTGGTGCGGCTGATGATCCTGCAGACCACCAGCGGCAACCCCGGCATCCGTGAGTTCGAAGTCTACAACGACGCCACCGGCGAACTGTTCAACGACCTCACCGGGGCGGCGGCGACCAACAAGTATGGCAACTGAGTTGCCGATCAATCTGCGAGACATCATGAAAAAAATGCCCCATTCGCTCGCCCGCTGGTCGGTGGCGCTCGTCCTGGCGGTTCCCTCCGCCCACGGAGAGCCCGTGTTGGAGCTCGAGGTCGGCACCGGAGATCCCGCCACCTTGTTCTGGGACACCGACTTTGGACCGAGCTACTACCTTTATGGTTCCGGCAACATGGTGGACTGGGCCTACGTGGAGGGATTCCCCCAGGCCGGAACAGGCGCGCCGATGGAGCACCTGTTCACCCCTGCGGCCCGGAGCGGGTTCTTCCTCCTCGTCGAGGCGCCTCCGGCCCCGGCCGGCTTCCGGCTCATCCCGCCGGGACCGTTCGAGATGGGCAACGCGATGGATGTGAACGAGGGGCTGGACGACGAACTGCCGGTCCACGGCGTCGGGTTGGCCGCCTATTACCTGGCGGAGCACGAGGTGACCAAGGCGCTGTGGGACGAGGTGCGGACCTGGGGGCTGGGCAACGGCTATCCGGACCTTCCCGCAGGCAACGGCAAGGGGGCGGGGCACCCGGTCCATTCGCTCACCTGGCATGACGTGGTGAAATGGTGCAACGCGCGCAGCGAGAAGGAGGCGCTCGACCCGTGCTACCGGGTCGCGGGGGCGGTTTACAAAACGGGTGCCAGCGACGCCGTGACCTGCGATTTCTCGCCGGGCATGGGCTACCGCCTGCCGACCGAGGCGGAGTGGGAGAAGGCGGCCCGGGGCTGGTCCGCAGGGAGGCGCTTCCCGGACGGGGACACGATCTCGCATGACCAGGCGAACTACTATGCCTCGACTTACCACGGCTACGACCTGGGACCAACCGATGGCTTTCATCCCACCTACGATGATGGGGTCCCGCCCTACACCGCCCCGGCGGGGACCTTTGCCCGGAACGGCTACGGGCTCCAGGACATGGCAGGGAACCTCTTCGAGTGGTGCTGGGACTGGTATTCCGCCGACTACTACGCGGTCTCGCCGGTGAACGATCCGCGGGGTCCCGCCGCAGGCCCCTGCCGGGTGTTCCGGGGAGGCGGCTGGAACGGCTTCGGCTACAGCCGGGCCGCCTACCGCGGCCTCAGCTTCCCGAGCATCAAGTTCTACGACCTGGGCTTTCGCCTGGCCCGCACGGCAACCCCGTAACCCTGCACCTTCGTTTTCCGGGCCGGGATTCCAAGTTTCTGTTGAGCCCGCCACTGTTGATTGCGTAGCATGGCCCCTGCACCGCTCCCGTGAGGGGAAGGATGCAACCATGCGAGAAATTAAGGGGAAATTCCCCGAAAATTGCTGCCTCCGCCCGACCGTTGCGGCGGAATCTCCCAAATTCGGCCCCCCCTTTGTCTTTGCAATTGCAATTCCGCTCTTATGTTCGTTTTGGAGACCCGCCCATGAAAAACCAGCACCATCCATCCCGCAGCCCCGGCGCCGACAGGAGCCGCAGAGGGTTTGCCATCATCGTGACGGTGACCATCATGGTTCTGTTGGCCCTCATCGCAGTAGGGTTGCTGTCCCTCTCGACCATCACGGTGCGCGCCAGCCAGACCACCGCCATGTCGGGGGCACGCGCCACCGCCCGACTCGCCTTGGTTTTGGCACTCGGGGAACTCCAAAAGGCCATGGGGCCGGACAAGGCCATCTCGGCCCCCTCGGAGATCATTGATGCCTACCCCGCCAAGGCAAACCTCACCGGAGTGTGGGAGTCCTGGGATGTCCGTCCCGACGCCCCCGCCCCGAATTATGACAACGAGAAGCGCGACCGATTCCAGCGCTGGCTCGTTTCGGACCCCGAACCGGGCGCCACCGCAGCCTTGGACTATGCCTCCCAGCCTTTCTCGGAGGAACCGGTCGAACTGGTGGGCAAGGCCTCGCTCGGTGGCCTGGACGACGACAGCCTGAAGGTGCACGGCGGCCGCGTGCCCGTCATGAACGGCTCGGTCCGGACCGGGTCCTTCGCCTGGCACGTGGCGGACGAGGCGGTGAAGGCGCGCATCAACTCTTACCGGGATCCCTCCCGGAACGAAACCCTGGCGAAGAAAAGCGCCCTGCTCACCGGACACCGGCCCGACCCCTCCGTGGTGCAGGCCGTCGACCAAACCCCCTTGAGCTTCCTGCCGGTGGACGACACCAAGGCGGCCTACGGCGAGGCCCTCGCGACCTCGGCACGCCTGCTCGACCTCAACCAGGCCGACCTCCTCGCCAACAGCAGCCGGATCGGCAAATTCCGCAACGTCGTCACTCCCTACTCGCTCGGGGTGATGTCCGACGTGCGCGGCGGCGGACTCAAGAAGGACCTCACCTCGATGTTCGAGGGCCGCTCCCTCCCGCCCGCCTATGCCGGGCGCAAACTCTACGAATCGACCCACGGCGTCACCGGCGTCTCCGACCCTAATTGGTCCGCCCTCGCCAGCTACTACGACGTTTACAGGAAGATCACGAACCCCGACATCTCCCCAATCTACGAGGAGGGGCCGGAATACCCGGTCGATATCAAGGATTCCGAGATCGCCCCGGTTGGATTCTACCCCGCCCCCGTCATCGCGAAGATCGAGGTCCTCTTCACCTTCGTCACCCGCGACGCGCACTGGAGTTCGCCGAAAACGCCCCGCATGGGCCACCTCGTCTATGTGCCCCTCATCACCCTGCACAACCCCTACAACATGAGCATCTCCTTTGACCGCGTGCAGGTCGTGATCCGCAGCATCCCGGTCGCCTTCAACTTCATCGTCAACGGCAAGCCACAGCTCACCGACATCACCGCCCTCAGCGAACTCCACCTCAACAACGGCCGGGTCGACGTGCGGGGAGAGAAATCCTTCGCCCTGGACATCGGCAATTGGAGCAGGCCCGGCAATTCCACCACGCGCGGGCCGATCGTCATGAAGCCCGGCCAGACCCTCGTGAGCGGCCCCTACCTCTTCCCGAACACCACCTTCTCGGTAGCCGGGCGGATCGGGCCGCAGTTCGACGACTGGGCCAACGACGCGACCGGGGTGGACCTCAACGGCAACGTGGTCGCCATGATCCAGGGCCGGCCCGGCTTCCTCGGCAAGGCGGTGGGCTTCGACATCGACATCCTCACCCCCCTCGAGCAGAGCACCTCCGTGGAGGACTCCAGCGACGGCGGCGTGGCGGTCCTCGGCCTGCGGCCCACCGACACGGTCGCGATCGAGTTCGGAATCCGGCAGCCCACCAAGGGCATGAAGGACCGCTTCCAGGTCTCCGCCGCAATCGTGACGGACGACAAGGTCGTGCAATTCGGCGGGCTCGACTTCTACTACGGGGATAGTGGCGTGCTCGGAAAGCACTTCGGGCAGACCCAGCGCTTTCCGAAGCAGGGCAGCTTCCTCGCCGACGAGGCCTACCACTCCAACAACACCCCCCTCAACCAGCAGGGCAACGCCAAGGCCTTTGCCCTCTTCTCGGCCTACGCCCGCACCTCCAACGGCGGCGTCTACGAAACCAACCAGCGCAACGAGCAGCCCGGTGCCCTCAACGTCCTGCGCGACGGGCGCCTCGCCGGCAAACCCTCCCTCGACCACAACCCGGCCCGCTCCGTGGTCACCGTGGACCTGAAGCGCGACGTCCCGGGCATGCACTCGCATGAGCTCAACTTCGTCCTCCTCCCGGGCCACGCCGACGACGTGTTCGAGATCGACCCCGAGAACCGCAACAACGTCCTCACCGGCAACACCACCTCCAAGGGCCTCAAGTCCGGCACCTACCTTGAGCTGCCCACCGGGCCGATGCTCACCATCGCGGACTTCCGCCGCTCCAACGCGCTCACCACCCCCTTCCTGCCCAACTCCGTGCAGCCCGTGTCGAATTCCCGCGTCTCGCCGCTCATCAGCACCGACCAGGTGATCGAGGCCAACCCGCCCAACTACCCCCTGCTCGACCACAGCTTCCTTGCCAACCAAGCCCTCTACGACAGCTTCTACTTCTCCACCCTCGCCCCGGGCAAGGACCGCGACCTCGGGGACCTGGTGGAGGAGTTCCTCGAGGGCCGGGCTCCGCTCCCCTCGCAGGCCTTCCAGCCCTATCTTCCGCAGGGCCACACCATCGACGGTGCGAAGGAGGAGCTCGTCGCGGACGCCACCACGCCCGCCGCCAACGCCTACCGCCTGGCCGCCGAGTACCAAATGGTCCGGGGGCCCTTCAACGTGAACTCCACCTCCGTGGAGGCCTGGAAGGCCGTGCTCTCCTGCCTCAACAAGTCCCAGATCCCCATCTTCTGGCCCAAGAGCCTCGCCCTCACCCTCGAGCAACCCTATGGAACCCCCATCCTGCCCATGTCCCTGCTCAATGGCTCTCAGGCCACCGCCGCCGCCGTCAACCCGCCCGACATCGACAATATCAGGGCCAACCAGTGGAACGGCTTCCGCGAGTTGTCCGAGAAGGAGATCGGCGACCTCGCCGAGGCCATCGTCGAGCAGGTCCGGACCCGCGGCCCCTTCCTCTCCCTCGCCGAGTTCGTCAACCGCCAGATCGGCACCAACTCAGAACTGACCCGCTCCGGCGCGCTTCAGGCCGCCATCAACAAGTCCAGGATCAACGACGCGGTGTTTGTCACGCAGGTTCCGGTCACCGCCGCGGACGTCAACAATCCCCTCCTTTACAAGTATAAGACGATCGAAAACGCCATCGGCAACCCCGCCGAGGGTGCCCCCGGCTGGGTCAACCAGGGCGACCTCATGCGCCTCATCGGACCGCTCGCCACGGTGCGCGCCGACACCTTCGTGATCCGCACCTGCGGCGAGGCGACCGACGCGGCCGGCCGGGTCACGGCCCGCGCCTATGCCGAGGCGGTCGTGCAGCGCATCCCGGACTATCTCAACCCGGTCGACCGGCCCTCCGTGAACGCCTCCGAGGACGCCGCCGCAGACCCCGCCAACAAGGTCTTCGGACGCCGCCTGAAGATTGTGGCGTTCCGCTGGCTTTCGAACTTGGAAGTATGATCCCAATAAACACCCCAATAATCCTCTCGGTCCTCCTGCTGGCAACCTCGATCCTGCCGGGGCTGGCCCAGGACAAGGCTGCCCCACTCGAAATCCGCGCCGCCTACCACAACCCGGTTCGTCCCTTCGTGGAACTCTACCTCCCGGACCAATCCGGCAATCTCGTGCAGCTCAACCTCGTGGCGGAGGGCCTCTCCCGTCCCCAACTCACCCGCCCCCTTGAGGGGTCCCTCGTCCTCTACTCCCAGCCGCAGGTCGATCCCGAGAATCCGGGCGATGCCGTGGCCGCAGTCTATAAGTTGCCCGCCGACCTCCGCAAGGCCATCATCCTGATCTTTCCCGCTCCCGAGGGCGCCAAGCGGCCCTACCGCCTCGTCGTCATCAATGACGCCCCCACTTCCTTCCGCAAGGGAGAGTCGCGCGTCATCAACCTCACCCCCGTCGAAACCGCCGTCCTCGCCGGGGAGCACAAACTCAACATCCCGCCCGGGAAGCTCCGCTCCGTCCCCGCAGTGACCAGCCGGAACGAATTCAACATGGCCCAGACCAACTTCTACTACAAGGAGGGCGAGTCCTGGATCCCCATCACCGAACGGCAGCTCCAGTTCCTCGACACGACCCGCCGCATCTTCCTGGTCTATCTCACCCGGGGCTCGGTCCAGCCCTTCGTCACCACCATCGTGGACACCACCCCCGAGGTACCGATCGTCCCGCTCCCAGCCGAGTAAACCACCCAATATCCGGCCCCCTAGGCCCAACGCCTTTAGGGAAACCAGAGGGGCAGGAATGAGGAACGCTCGGACCTGTTTGGGGTGGTGATGTCCAAGGGAGCGGCTGCCTCCCGCTGCCGGTAAGGTTACCGAGGACTTTTGGAGCGCCGCAGGCCATCTTGTGAGGGAGAAGGCGACGAGAATCTCGGCGGCGGGGACGCCACCGTTCCCTTGAATCTCGGCAGCGGGACGCTGCCGCTCCCTAGAACATCCCTGGGCCGGTCACACTTTGGGTTGACGCCTTCCGACGGGCTTTGTAGCACCTTGAGTCCCGATGAAATGCGCGTGTTCCCGGACCGCCCCCCTCAAATTTTTCGAGTTTTTGGGATTTCCTTGCCCATCCCGACGACCGGACCGAGCATAACCCGTGGGCAGGTGCCGTTTTCCATCCCCCAACCCAAGAAACAACCCCAATTGAACCCATGAAGTCATCGAACAAACCATCCCATCCGTCCACAACAACCCGCCCCGCAGCCGGGAAGCCCCTGGCCGCCATTCTGGCCACAAGCCTCGCGCTGAGTTACTCGTCATCCGCCGATCTCCTCGTTTACGAACCGTACGCCTACCCGGACGGGGCCCTCGCCGGCCAAGGGGGAGCCCTCGGCACCACCGGCACCTGGACGACCTTCGATAACAACAGCCGATGGGACGTCCATCAGGAAGGCAACCTCTCGGGCGTCTACCTGAACAACACCAACGGACCCAACCTCTGGGACGGCACGGTCGATAACCTCGTGACCTCCGGAGGCTATGCCGGCATTCCGGACCCGGAAAGTGTCGGTCAGCCCGCCGGCTACACCGGCAACGTTGCCGACCACATGGATGCCTCCATCCCCCTGGATCCCGCCGTGACGGCGACTTTCACCACCGGGTCCACCACATGGTTCAGCTTCGTGTCGGTTCGGGGCTACAATGCCAATCCGGCCTCCCCGCAGGTCATGCTGGGCACCGACCCGTTCTCCGTGGATTCACGCGGCCAGACCACCCAAACCACCGGTGGCGGATTCGGAATCGCCGCAGGCGGCGGCTTTCCGCGTTTCAACAACTTCGACATCTTCCCTCACTACTACAGCGGCGGAATCATCCATTTTTCTCCCGGCGGCTACCTCGGCGGCACCCTCGGCGGGCACAGCGGCATCCCGACCAACTATCGAAACAACTCCAACTCGGACGGCGTGCTGGATGACGCCACCCAGACGATGCCGTGGGTGTCCGGCACCATCGGGGCCGACTTTGGCGTGCCTAACATCGTGGTCGGCAAAATCGAGTGGGATGCCGACACCGGCGGCGAGGACATCCTCACCGTGGTCGGCTTCACCGAGGCCGACGGCGCCCTCGACGAGGCCAAATTCGACGCTCTCGTGGCGGCCAAACCCCAACTCTCCAGCGCCAACTGGGTGGTCACCGACGCCATGCTCAATCCCGCCCCCAAGCCGAACCTTGACCAGTCCGCGTTCGACACCCTCGCGGTGGCAGGCGGCAAGTTCTGGGTCGATGAGATCCGGGTCGCGACCACCTTCGAGGAAGTCATCGGCCAGACCGCCCCCGAGCCCTTCAAGCTCTGGGTCGCCCAGGACGACCCGAACCTCGACTTCACTTGGGAAAGCCAGGCCGGCAAGCTCTACCGGCTCAGGAGCAGCGCGGTCCTCGACACCGAGTTCGCCACCTGGGATCTGGTCGCGGAAGACCTCCCCAACACCGCCCCGCTCGGCAGCACCTCGATCATGAAGCCGGTTGACTCCACCCTCTTCTACCGGATGGAGGAATACCCCGCCCCGCCGATCGCGGTCTACTCGGAGAACTTCGACGGCGTCACCGCCCCGGCCTTCCCCGCCGACTGGACCACCGGAGCCCAGGGTCCCGACACCGGCACCACCTTCTGGGAACTGGGTGACCCGACCGGCGGCGTCGCAAACGGCCCGGCCGCCCCCAACAGCCCCTCGAACTGCGTCGGCACCAACATCGCGACCAACCACGGATTCGACACCGACATCTGGCTGCGCACCAACGCCATCGACCTGACCTCCTACACCGAGGCCTCCCTCACCTTCCAGCAGTTCAAGGAGATTGAGGACGTCGGCATCGACCTGGACTACGGCTCGATCCGCATCCTCGACGCCTCCGACAACAGCGAACTCGCCGTCCTCGAGGACCAGAGCGTCGAAGGTGACACGAACGGTGTCTGGGCGGCCTACACCAAGGCCCTCCCCGCCGCCGCCTTCACGGTGCCGATCAAGATCGAGTTCCGCTTCGAGGCCGACGACATCGACAACTTCGCGGGCTGGTACCTCGACGACCTCGCCATCACCATCCCCGCCCCGTAACGAGTCCCGGAGCAAAATCCACAAACCGGCCCGGCACCGCGCATGCGGTTCCGGGCCGCTTCTTTTTTTTGCACTCACTGGCGCTTGAATAGGTCGCTGTGTCGTTGTTTTCAGTATGTCCCGGAGGGACTGGGTAATGTCCCGGAGGGACTGGGTATGGTAGCCGGTGGTCCCACCCTGATCTTTATACACAACTCGGAAGGCTGGCATTCTCCCCGTCCCAGAGGGACAGGAGAGGAGGGCGGCGCTTCAGCACAAGAGTTGTAGGGCCGAGGTGTGTATAAAAGCCGAGGGTCCCACCACCGGGTCCCATCGTCGTCTGGAAGAGCACCCCGGAGGGGCGCGGTAGATCATGGCATGCTGATCGAACTAATCTCGTTGTGTTCCGCCCGCTCCCGCGCCCCTTGGGGTGCCAATCAAATGACTGGCCAAAGTTCCGGTGGTGGCACCACCGGCTACCGTACGATGTCCCGCCGGGACGAAGAGAACCAACTTCAATCCTTCGAACCCGACTACTTCCCGAACCCGACTACTTCCCCGCCAATTCATTTGGAGGTTCCACCCCTCTCCCTTCCAACGCCCCTCCCACATCCACGCTCCCCGACTTCCCCACCCGTGGCGGCGGTTTCCAACCAAGAGAAGGTTCGGCATGGTGAATGCTGAACTGGTAATGGCCGTCAATGGAAGCGGGGCCATTTCTCGCCGAGGCTACCTGCTAAGAATTTCCAACCGACAATTTCCAAATAAATTTCA
>JAQCFL010000287.1 GCA_027619375.1 Verrucomicrobiota bacterium
TTGGCGTGTGCCGTCGGGATGCAAAGGGGGCTTCCGGGGTGGCCCATTCCTCGCCGGACATCGGAGACGGGCGGGTTTGAGGCGGATCGAGTGTCCTGATGCCTTGCGGCGGGATCGCCACCGGACGGCGCGGAGCGACCGTCCCCTACCCCCCCAACTTGCAGATGTACTTGAAATCTTTCGCCTCCACCGGCGTGATGCTCAAGCGGTTCCCCTTCTGGATCGCGCGCATCCCCTCCAACTTCGGATCCGCCTTCATCGCCGCCAGCGACACGATGCTCTTGAACTCCGACTCAAATGTGAAGTCCACCAACACCCAGCGTGGCTTGTCCTCCGATGACTTGGGATCATAATACTTCGACTTCTTCTGCCACTGCGTCGCATCAGGATACGCTTCACTAACAACCTTCGCCACACCAACCACGCCGGGCACTTCGGTGTTGGAATGATAAAACAAGGCGAGGTCTCCCTGCTTCATGTCATCGCGCATGAAATTACGGGCCTGATAGTTGCGCACTCCATCCCAAGGCTCTTGTTTAACTTTTCTAAGATGTTTGATGGAGAAGACATCCGGTTCCGATTTGATGAGCCAGTAACGCATGCCCTTGAGCTAACCCTCCCCCTCGACCCCCGCAAGCCTTGCAAGTTGCATTCCAAAAAATCGTTGCAACTACGGGGATTCCCGCGATTTTCGCGACATTCTGTCGCGGAAAAATCACGCGGCGATTACAAAATACAAGCACTAAAAGGATTGCGCGGCAGGAGAGATTCGGTTTCTCCCGCTGTCCCATGAATTCAATCCGTTCTCTTTTCATGATCGTGATGGCGCTTGTTAGCGTCCCCACGGCATACGCCGCGTCCTCCGGATCCATTCAACACGGCAAGGCCTCCTGGTATTCCATCAAGTGCAACGGCGGCACCGAGACCGCCAGTGGCGAACGTCTGCAGGACTACGCCATGACCGCCGCGCACAAGACCCTCCCCCTCGGCAGCAAGGTGCGGGTCACCAACATTCGGAACGGTCGCTCCGTCATCGTCCGCATCACCGACCGCGGCCCCTACATCAAGGGCCGTGTCATCGATGTCACCAAGGGCGTCGCCGCAAAACTCGGCTTCATCGACACCGGCGTGGTCCCCGTGGTGGTCGAAGTGCTCCAGTAGGGGAGCAGCACCCGGACTTTCATTCGCGTCATTTGTGAGAATCAACAAGCCCGTCGGAGCAACCCTCCGGCGGGGTTTTTGATCCACCGCTCAGAACTTGTAGGAAACCCCGCTCACCACGCGCAGGTCGTTCGATTCCCGCATCAGCGCCGGCTCGTTGTCAAACTTGTCCTGCACGAAGACCTTAAAGCTGAGATCCTGCGAAAGGTAGGTCTCCAACCCCAGTTCCGAGATGAGCTGATAGTCACTGATGTCGGTCAGGTTTCCAAACAAGGCCAGACTTTGAAAGATCCGCGTGTAATCCGTCACCCAATGACTGAAGCGCTCCCCTGAATAGACGTGGACGAACGAGTCGCCCGTGCCGCCCTGCTTTTCAAAGGTGTAACCGAGCCCGCCCTCCCAGGAGAGCTGGGTCGATTCATCGCGTTTGAAGTAATGACCCCACAACGCACTCAGCGCGATCCGGTAATCAATGTCGGCCAGCTCATCGTGCCGTCCGTCCAGCCGCACCCCGGTGTAGTTCCGCTCGTTGTAAAGTTTCTTCCACGACGCGGTCAGCAGCACCTCATCCGTGGTCACCGCATCCTCGTCCTTGCCATAGGCGTAAACCACATTGGCAAACAACTCATGCTCCCCGTTCCCGAACTCCTTGTCCAGAGTCAGGCTGCCGGTCACAAAAAGGGTGTCCGAGTTTCCGCTCGTCATGGCCGCCCCGAAATCAAAGCTGCTGGTGAGGTTCTGCACGTCGTCGTGCCCCGGCACGGCCACCAGCGATTGAAATTTCCGTGCCCGGTCCAGCTGACCGGTGGTACCGATCGCGGTGATCGCTGCCGGAGCGAGGGCGGGGAGGGCGATTAGGAGCAAACATCCGGCGGAGAGGGGGGTCTTCATGGTAACAAGGCTATGGCGCATCCGCCCCGTGGCAGACCCTCTCCAAATCGCTCAGGACGGCCCCCGCCACAAGAACGGAAATCCTATTTCGCGGCCCGGGCCGCCACTGCCTCCGCACACAGCCTCCCATCCAAAGCCGCCGAGACGATCCCCCCCGCATAGCCAGCTCCTTCCCCACAGGGGTAAAGCCCCTCGATCTCAGGATGTTGCAGGGTTTCCGGCCTCCGGGGCACCCGCACCGGGGAACTCGTGCGGGTCTCGAACCCCAACATCAGCCCCTCCTGCCCCGTGTAGCCCTTCAGGGAGCGCCCGAAGCGCCGCAGCCCCTCCGCCAGCCTCCCTCCGAGGAAGTCCGGCAGCAGCTCCGCCAGCGGCACCGAGCGCACCCCGGGGAAATAGCTGGTTTCCGGCAGGCTCCCCGAGACCTTCCCGGCCAGGAAATCGACCACCCGCTGGGCCGGCGCGACCTGCCCCCCGCCCCCCCCCCTCCTTTGCGGCCCGCTCGATCTGCTTCTGCAGCCCGATCCCCGCCAAGACCCCGTGCTCCTTCACCCAGGGCCCGGTGTCCTCCGGCTCCACCCCCACCACCATCCCGCTGTTCGCAAAAGGCGAATCACGCCGCGACAGGGACATCCCGTTCACCACCACCTCGTCGTTCTCCGTCGCACAGGGCACGATGAACCCACCCGGACACATGCAAAACGAATGCACACTCCGCCCCCGCACCGTCGTCGCCAGACGATACCGCGCCGCCGGCAAGACCCGCGGCCGCTCTTCACCACGCCGATAGTGATACTGCACAGAGTCGATCAACGGCTGCGGATGCTCCACCCGCACCCCAACCGCGAAGGCCTTCTGCTCCATCAGGATCTCCTCGCTCTGCAACAGCCGATAAACATCCCGCGCCGAATGCCCCGTCGCCAGGATCACCGCCTCCCCGCAATGCTCCGTCCCATCCGCCACCCGCACCCCGCGCATCCTCCTCCCTTCATCTAACAGAAACCCCACCACCTTCGCCCCGAAGTGCACCTCCCCTCCCGCTTCCAGAATGGTGGCCCGCATCGCCTTCACCACGTTCGGCAGGAGGTTCGAACCGACATGCGGATGCGCATCGGTCAGAATATCGGTCGGCGCCCCGTGCGCCACGAGAATCTCATACACGTCCCGCACCGGCCCCCGCTTGGTGGCCCGCGTGTACAGCTTCCCATCGGAAAACGTCCCCGCCCCGCCCTCCCCGAAACAATAGTTCGAGTCCTCGATCACGGTCCCCTCCCGCATGATCGGCGCCAGATCAAATCGCCGCGCCGACACATCCTTCCCCCGCTCCAGAATCACCGGCCGCAACCCCAGTTCCAGACACCGCAGCGCCGCAAACATCCCCGCCGGCCCGCACCCCACGATCACCACCCGCTTCACGCCTTCTCCCACCGGAGGAAACGACACCGTCGGCCGCACTTCCTCCGGCAAGTCACAATCCACCGCCACCTCCAGCCGCAACTGCAGCTTCACCGGCGCCTTCCGCGCATCGATCGACTTCTTCAACAACCGCACCGCCCGAATCCGCTCCACCTTCACCCCCAGCTTCCGCGCCGCCGCCTTCCTCCACGCCGCCTCATCCTCAGCCCGCTCCACGGTCAGGACCACATCCACCAGTTCCACAAATCCCTCCCCCATCACGTTCCTTTCTCCAGTTGCTCAGCGCAACGCCCGCTTCGCCCCCGAGTCATCGACGTTCACGAAACTCACATGCGTCGAAAAGAGCGCCGGGCCATCCCCACAACGCCCCTGTCGCACCTCCACCCCATACTTCACCGAGGTCTTGCCCTCCTCCACCCGCTCGGAGTGAATCGAGAGGATCGTCCCCTCCCGCACGCTGTGCCGAAACTCCACCTTGTCCATCCCCACCGTCACAAACTTGCACTCCGGATAGTCGAGGCTCGCCGCGATCCAACTCGCCTCATCCACCCAGCTCAACAACTGCCCACCGAACAAATACCCATACTGGTTCAGGTCGGCCGGCAGGACGAGACGATGCGTTTCCATCGAACCACTTAGCTCCGCGGACGGATCTCAATGCGCTTCAACCGGTCGCTGCCCCGCGGAGAACTGGTCTCCACCTCCTCATCATCCACCAGGGCGTTGTGCACGATGCGGCGGTGATAGGCATTGAGCGGACGCATCCGCATCACCTTGCCGCTCTCCTTGGCCTGCTCCGCCAGATCCCGGGCCTGCTCCTCGATACGCTCCTCCTCCTGCTCCCGGTAGTGATCCGCGTCCACCTTCACCCGCGGCGCGTCGGGATCGTGCTTCTGCAGGATGCGGTTCACGAGATATTGGATGTCGTCCAGCCGCTCCCCGTGCCGCCCGATCAGGAACTTGCTGTCCTCGCAGGTGATCTGCAGGCAGGTGCCCTCCTCCGACTCCTGCTCCTCGATCTCCAACTCAAACCCCAGCTTCCCCAGCATGGAGTCCAAAATCTTGTGCGCTTCTTGAACTGCTTCCATGCGCACACTCTAGCCCCCCCACCCCCCGGGTCAATCCCCGTGGCGGCGGATTGTATCCGCCCGGCCGGGCCCCACCATTCCGCCTGTCGAAAGCCCGCAGGCTTCCGCCCATTCCACC
>JAQCFL010000288.1 GCA_027619375.1 Verrucomicrobiota bacterium
TTGCCGTTGCAAACCATCCCAAACTGCAAACCATCCCGCCCATGAACAAATCGACCGTCCTTCTCCTCGTCCTTCTCGCCCTCGGCGGGGGCACCTTCCTCTCCCTCCGCGACACCGCCTACGGGAAGGCCCCGGTCGCCGCGAAGGCCGCCCCTCCCGCCCCCGAACCCTGGGCCCAGGACGCCAGCGACCTCAAGCCCGATCCCAAAGTCCGCTACGGCCAACTCGAGAACGGCATGAAGTATGCCATCCTCCCCAACGCCGAACCTCCCGGCCGCATCGCCCTCCGCCTCCACGTCGATGCCGGTGCCCTCATGGAAGCCCATGACCAACAGGGCGTCGCCCACTTCCTCGAACACATGGTCTTCAACGGCACCAGGAGCTTCCCCGACTCCGCCGATCTCGTCCCGCAAATGCAGCGCCTCGGCATCGCCTTCGGCGCCCACGCCAATGCCTACACCTCCTTCGACGAAACGGTTTACATGCTCGACCTCCCCAACATGGCTCCCGACACCCTCGACCTCGCCTTCACCGTGATGCGCGACTTCGCCGACGGCGCCCTCCTCACCTCCGGGGAAATCGACAAGGAACGCGGCGTCATCCTCTCCGAAAAACGCTCCCGCGATTCGGTCGATCAACGCCTCATGAAAAAGCAGTTCGAGCTGCTCATGCCCGATTCCCTCATCACCCATCGCTTCCCCATCGGCACCGAGGAGGTCATCTCCTCCGCCCCCCGCCAGCGCTTCGTCGATTTCTACAGCGGCTACTACCGCCCCGACAACATCACCTTCATCGCCTCGGGCGACTTCAAGACCGAGGAAATCGAGCAGCGCATCAAGGAGGCCTTCTCCAGCGCCGTGAACCCCGCCAAGCCCGGCCCCGAACCGGACCTCGGCAAACTCCCCACCGGCACCGGCCTGCAGACCGCCGTCTTCACCGACAAGGAGGTCACCGCCGACGACCTTTCCCTCATTGTCATCCGACCCTACACCCCGGAACCAGACACCGCCGCCAACCGCGTCAAGCGCCTCCCCCTCTCCCTCGCCCACTCCATCATCAACCGGCGCTTCGAAATCCTCGCCAAGAAGGAAGGCTCCGCCATTTCCGCCGGCAGCGTCAGCCGCTTCGATTGGTTCGACTCGGTCGAGTTCGGGTCCGCTTCGGTCACCCCGGTAGAGGGCATGTGGAAGGAGGCGGTCCCCGTCCTCGAACAGGAGTTCCGCCGCGCCATCGAGCACGGCTTCACCCGGAGCGAACTCGATGAAGTCACCAAGCGGCTCATCAACGCCTACGAGCAGGCCGTCAAGCAGGCCCCCACCCGCAAGTCCGACGGCCAGGGCGGCCTCGCCTCCCAACTCGCCCAGGCCGTCAACGACAGGAAGGTCTTCACCACTCCCGAGGAAAACCTCCGCATCGTCACCGAGGGACTGAAGGCCGTCACGCTCGAATCCTGCCACGCCGCCCTCCGCGAGTTCTGGGACACCGAGGACCTCACCCTCACCCTCACCACCAAGGAAGCCCCGGCCGACACCGACGAAACGCTGCGCAAACTCTTCCTCGCCAGCAACGCCACCACCGTGGAACCTCCCATCGCCAAGGACACCAAGGCCTTCGCCTACACCGACTTCGGCCCGGCCGGCACGGTCCTCTCCGACACCACCGTGGAAGACCTCGGCATCCGCCAACTCGTCCTCTCCAACAACGTGCGGATCAACCTCAAGACCACCGACTTTCAGAAGAACCGCATCAGCCTCATGGCCCGCTTCGGCGGCGGCACCCTCACCCAACCGGCCGGCAAGACCGGCCTCGACGGCTTTGCCAGCATGGTCATGAACCTCGGCGGCCTCGGCCAACACAGCGCCGACGAACTCGAGCGCATCCTCGCCGGCCGCAACGTCGGCAGCGGCTTCGGCATCGGAGAGGACACCTTCTATCTCGCCGGCTCCACCACTCCCGACGACCTCGAACTGCAACTCCAGGTGATGACCGCCGGCATCACCGACCCCGGCTACCGCGAGGAGGCGGTCCGCCAATATCAGCAGATGCTCCCCCAGGTCTTCACCCAGCTCCGCCACACCCTCAACGGCGCCATGGGCCGCATGCAGGCCTGGCTCCACGGCGGAGACCACCGCTTCGCCATCCCCGAGGAGGAAACCCTCGCCGCCTACCAAATCGAGGACGCCAAGTCATGGATCGCTCCCGCCCTCGCCAGGGACTACCTCGAACTCAGCATCATCGGCGATCTCGACATGGACGCCGCCCTCCCCCTCATCCTGAAAACCTTCGGAGCCCTGCCCAAGCGGGACGACAAGAAAACCATCGACCCCGCCCTGCGCAATCTCTCCTACCCGGAGACCCCCGCCGAGCGCAGCTTTTCCTACGAATCAAAGATCCCCAAGGCCGCCGCCGCAATCGCCTGGAAGATCCCCGCCCTCCGCGAAAACATCCAGGAAACCCGCCGCCTCAATATCCTCGCCCAGATCCTCGACGACCGCATGCGCAAGAAAATCCGCGAGGAACTCGGGGCCTCCTACAGCCCCCAGGCCGGCGCCAACCCCAGCGACGCCTTCGACTTCGGCATCCTCACCGCCCTCTCCCTCGGCAAACCCGAGGACAGCGAAACGGTCGGCAAACTCATCATCGATATCGGCGACACCCTCTCCAAGGAAGGCGTCACCGCCGATGAACTGGACCGCTCCCTCAAGCCCGTCCTCGGCCAACTCGAGGAAACCCTGCGCGACAACAGCTACTGGCTCGGCACGGTCATGGCCCAGTCCCAGGACCAACCACACCGCCTCGACTGGGCCCGCCAGCGCGACAAGGACTACAACGGCATCACCGTCGAGGACATCAACGCCCTCGCCAAACAATACCTCCCCCGCGAAAACGCCATCCGCATCGAACTCCAACCGATCGAGGAACAGGTCAATCCCTGATCAAGCATCCCGCCTCATTCCCGCCGCCGCCGCATCAACCCCATCACCACCGCCAACCCCTGCAACAACAAGATCGACGGCTCCGGGTTGGGCACGCCAGGCAAATCCAACTGCAGCCCCGCAATCGCCCCAAACCCTGCTCCGATCGCAATCACCCCGTTCTCATCCGCCACCGCGATCCCCCGCAAAAAATCACATCCCTCCACCCCCGTCGCCAGGCTCGGATCATGATACGCACAAACACCCGGCGGCGTGGCCGAGGCACCCGTTAGCGTCCACGACCCGCCGAAGTGATACGAACTCAGAATGTTCGCCGCATTGTACAACACCAACTCATACGCCTCATTCGCCACCAACCCCCGCAATTCAATATCCCCCACAAAATAATCCCCATACAACGCATCCCCCTCGACCCGCGTCCCCGTGAAACCATCCGTCCACAAAATAATCCCCGACGCCACCCCGTGCGAAGTCACCAAGGACGCCTCCGCCCCATACCCCGGCCCATTCACGTTCCACAACAACCCGCTCGGCTGCAACACCCCCCCTGTGGACACGCTCGTCACCTCTCCAGCCCCCTGAAAATCAACATTCACGACGGCAGATTCCCCCAGGGAAACCGCCGCCAAACTCAGCACAAATAGTAAGGGTGACTTAGCTATATCAATAAGTTAATCTAACAGAACGTATCTGTCAAGATGATGATTGCTCCCCATCCTCCCCTCTCTCCATACTCCCGCCCATCCTCCGCGATTTCCGCTACCCCCGCTCCCTCACCCTGCCGCTGGCGTGCCTCGTCGCACTCTGCGGAATCGTCACCGTCCTCCCCCTCCTCGGTTCGCTCCATTGGATCCTTAGTCTCTTCGAGAACCTCCCCCTGCAGCGTGCCATCGCCCTCCTCGGCCTCCTCACCATCTGCCTCAAGACCCGCCGCAAGCGCCTCGCCATTCTCGCCGGGGTCTTCCTCCTCCCGAATCTCTTCCAACTCTCCTATTACTACCTTCCCCACTTTTACCCCGACACCACCCCCAACCTCCGCGTCGTCACCTTCAACATCCTGCGTAAAAATACGGAGCGGGAAAAGGTCCTCTCCTATCTCCAATCCACCGACGCAGACATCATCGCGGTCATCGAGGTGAACGATGAATGGGTCAAGGACCTCGAACCTCTCCAGAAAACCTATCCCCACATCGCCCACTTCCCCAACAGCCACAACTTCGGACTCGCTTTCTACAGCAAGTATCCCGTGCTCGGCTTCACCCGACCGATGCCCACCCGCGGCCACCCCCTGCTCATCGCGAAACTCGATTACCATGGCTCTCTCCTCACCGTGGTGGTTGCCCACCCCGTCCCTCCCATGAGCGCCCTCGGCGCGGAGTTCCACAACACCTACCTTGCCACCACCGCCGCCACCGTCTCCAAACTCCCGGGACCCGTCCTCCTCATGGGCGACCTCAACACCACCCCCTGGTCCCCCCTCTTCTCGAAGCTCCTCTCCACCACCGGACTCCGCGACAGCGGAAAAGGCCGCGGCTTCCAATCCACCTGGAACCGCCGCAACCCCCTTTTCACCACGCCCATCGATCACGTCCTCCACTCCCGTGAACTCCAACCCGTCGCCCGGCACATCGGTCCCTCCTGCGGCTCCGACCACTCCCCCCTCCAGGTCGACTTCACCTTCACCCCCACCCGCCCTGTCCCTGCACCGGTGGCCAAACCAATCCCGCCAACCG
>JAQCFL010000289.1 GCA_027619375.1 Verrucomicrobiota bacterium
GACGCCTCGCAGAGGCGCCGCTACGCGGGAGGGGGATCGCAGGCAGCGTGGGGAGGCTGTGGGTGTAAGGTCCGCTGCTGGCACCCCTCCCGGGGTGGTCGTCACTCCGTTCCTCGACCCCGCGCTCATGGCTTGGGTCCTTCCGGGATGGGGGGCCGCAGTTAGAATCATTAGGGGGAGAAATAATTGCCGGGCGGGGAGGGGAAGGATAGGGAGGAGGGGTGAATTTTCGAGATTCTTGGAAGTTGGTGTCGTCCACGGCGGTGGGGGTGATTCTGGGAGGCGGATTACTGGTGGGGTGCAAGGGGAAGGACGTGGAGGGACCCGGAGTGGGGCGGGAAGAAAAGGCGGAGCAGGAAGTGGTGGAGGGGGAGAGGCCGCTTCTGTCGGAGGAGGGCGTGGCGGTAGTGGAGTCCACGGAGGCGGCCCCCCCGCGGGAGGTGGAGCCGGTGCAGCCGAAGTGGAGCCGGGAGGATGCAGGGTTTGCGCGGTATTTGCCGGAGGACACGGAGGTCTATGTGGAGGCGCGGAAGCTGGAGTTCGTATGGGATCTGTTCAGCGACCTGAAGACGGAAGAGGCGGTGGAGCGGTTGAAGCTTGAGGAGATCGCGGAAGCGACGGGAAAGGATGCGGAGACGGTGAAGGAGTGGAAGAGGCGGATGGAGGGAGATTTTGAGAAGGTTGTGCGTCCGCTCTTTGGTCGGGAGGTGTTTTTTGCAGCGCGGGGGCTGGATTGGTGGATACAGCCGTATGCGCACTATCAGGAAGTGGTCTATCCGAAGATGTTGCAGAAGATGGTGAAGAGGGCGGCGGACGGGGATTTTTTCATGGGAGGCGATGAGGAGCAGGCCGAGGAACTGGTGGGGGAGTTGATGGAGTTCATGAAGGGGCAGATGGATGCGGCGGGGGGGAAGCCGGTCCTGTCGGTGCAGTTTGGGGGGAGGGTGGACGAGAATCGCCAGGAGGTTTTGGCCGGGGTGCAGGGGTGGTTGGAGTTTGTGGTGCAGGAGGGAAGCCCCTTCGTGAAGCATGAGTTCACGAGGGAGGGGGTTCGGTGGGAGGGTCTGAAACTGGAGTGGAATTCGATGTTGGAAGAGGCCTCCGCGGGGGCGGATCTGAAAGTGTTCGGGGAGGCGGACTGGAAGCAACTGCGGGAGATGGCGGAGGATTTGCCCTTGGTGGTGGCCTGTGCGGAGGTGGGGAACTACGTGGTGATTTCGATCGGACTCGGGGAGCAATCGGTGGAGACGGTGGGGGCGGCGGAGCAGTCGTTGGCGGCGCGGAAGGCGTTCGATTTTTTGACGGAGTATGAGCGTGGGACGGTGTTGGGGATGGCGTGGATGGAGGAGGAGTTGACGGGGACGCTGCACAAGCTGCAGAGCTGGGTGCCGGTGTGGAAGGGGGTGGCGGCGGGGCTGGAGGAGAGCAAGCGGCTGGGGACGGGGGGGCTGATGGCGAAGTCGATCCGGGAGATCGCGCGATTGAGCGGGGAGAAGGAGGCGGGTGAGGCGCATGACACGGTGGGTGCCTTGATTTTGAAGGATGGGCTGCATTTGGAGACGCGGGGCGGCTGGCAGGGGGAGCGGCTGGATTTGAGCACGCCGTTGGTGTTTGCTGCGGCGTTGGAGCAATGGGAGGAGCAGCCGTTTTTGAGAGCGCATTGGAAGGAGCGGGCGAGCCACGGGGAGAAGAGCGTGAAGCAGTTCGAGGAAGCGATGAACGTGGTGGGGTTGATCGGGAAGGAGATCTCCGAGGCGATGGATGCAGGAGCGGAGGAGTTGGAGGACGGGGCCGAAGAGGACGGGGAGGAGGTGCCTGAAGTGGAGCGGGAGCGACGGTTGGCGGAGTTGATGCGGAGGGATTTCCTGAAGGCGATGGAGAACCTGTGGACAGGCTATCGCGATCATTTCCGGACGGCCCTGGGCGAGGAGGCGGCCTTGCTGATCGATCTGGAGGGCGAGGCTCCGCCGATTGTGGGCTTTGAGGAGGAGACCCTGAAGCGGGGGCGCATTCCGCGGGTGGCCTACATTCGTCCGGTGAAGAGTCGCGCTGATCTGGAGGCGGCCTGGGAGCTGTGGCGCGACGCGGGGGTGCGGTTGCTGGGAATATTTTCCGAGGCGGTGGAGACGCCGATTCCCTTTCCGGACACCATGTCGGCGGACACGAATGATCTACGGACGCATTTCATTCCGATGCCTTTTGCAACGGATGACTTTCTACCGAGCCTGTCGGTGAGCGATGAGCTGTTCATCGTGGGGAGTTCGAAGGCCTTGGCGGCGAAGGTGGACAAGGCGATGCGCGAGGTGAAGGCGGATCAGGTTGGTGAATCCGGGTTGCTAATGGAGGTGAACATGACGTCGTGGTGGGATTTTTGCGCAGCGTGGCTGGAAGCGGGCATGGCGAACCGGGACAAGTTGAAGGGCCTGGACCCGAGGGCGCGGAAGGAGATGGATGAGCCGGTGGATGAGAAGGATGAGGTGGAGGACATTGAGGAGTTGTTGAACCGTGATGAGGCGGAAGCGGATGATGTTGCCGGTGAGGAAGAGGAGGAAGCGGGTTGGGGGGCGTTGAGTTTGCCGCCATTTTTGGATCTTGAGGGCCTTGAGGGTCCGGAAGGGTTGTTGCGGGGATGGATCGGCAAGGCCCGGTGGTGGAAGGGGATGAGTTATCGCGGGTGGTTGGATGACGGGGTGCCGCGCTCCTCGACCTCGATTCACTGGGGTGATCCGGCGGGGGCAGGGTCAAAATAGGCGGTTTTACTTGCGCAAGGGGGGCTGATCGGCAGAATCCGCAGCCCCGCAGCCCCGCAGCACGTTCGAGCCGTCTTATGGGAAAACGAATCTCTCTCGCCGATCTCCGCCCCGTGCTTTCCGAGCACGCGTCGTTTGCACTGTGCAGTCATAGTCGGCCGGATGGAGATGCGATCGGCTCGGTGGTGGCGCTGAAGGCGATCCTGCAGGCGATGGGAAAGAAGGTGGTGGTGCTGAATGAGGATGGGGTGCCGGACAATCTGCGGTTTTTGAAGGGCTGGGAGGATGTGGTGGTGTCGGATGGGAGTCCGGTGGAGGCGGAAGTGTTCATTGCCCTGGATACGGCGAACAAGGCGCGGTTGGGGGCGCGCTGTCTGGCGGCGGGGACGGGGGTGCCGTTGTGGGTGAACATCGATCATCACGTTTCGAACGAGGAGTATGGGGATCTGGTGTATGTGAATGAGCGGGCGGCGGCGGTGGGGGAGATCGTGTATGATCTGGCGATGGAGTTGGGGCTGCCGCTGCCGGATGAGGCGCGGGATGCGCTGTATGTGGCGGTGTCGACGGACACGGGATCATTCCAGTATTCCAACACGGGGGGGCGGACCCTGCGGATGGCGGCGGATCTGGTGGAGCGTGGGGTGGCGGTGGGGGAGATCAACTCGGCGATCTACCACGACTTTCCGTATCGGCGGGTGGAGTTGTTGGAGGAGTTGCTGGGCACACTCGAGCGCAGTGCGGACGGGCGGGTGGCGTGGTGGTTTCTGCGGCAGGAGGTCAAGGACCGCTTGAAGATCCAAGCGGGGGACAGCGAGGGATTGGTGGACGTGATGCGGGCGATCCGCGGGGTGGTGGCCTGTGTGTTCTTTGAGGAGTTGAAGAACGGGGATGTGCGGATATCGATGCGGTCGCTGACGACGAAGGTGAATGTCTGCGAGGTGTGTGCGGCGTTCGGCGGAGGAGGGCATGTGTTGGCCTCGGGGGCGAGGCAGGATGGGCCGGTGGAGGAGGTGATGCCGAGGGTGTTGGCGGTATTGACGAAGGCGGTGGAGGAGGCAGGGGTCTAACAGTTTTCAAACAGATCATGCACAGACAAGAGATAGAACACAGTGGGGTCCTTTTGGTGGACAAGGAGCAGGAAATGACCTCGCACGACGTGGTGGCGATCGCCCGGCGGAGTTTGGGGATCAAGAAGATCGGGCATTGCGGGACGCTGGATCCGATGGCGACGGGGCTGTTGATGCTGGTGGTGGGGCGGGCCACGAAAATCCAGGACCTCCTGATGAGTGAGGACAAGGAATACGTGGGGACGATCACGCTCGGGCAGACCACGAACACGCAGGATGCGAAGGGCGAGGTGTTGGTGGAGGCGGAGGTGGGGGACTACAGCGAGGAGCAGATCCGGGCGGTGTTTGATGAATACACGGGGGCCTTTGAGCAGATGCCGCCGATGGTGTCGGCGATCAAGAAGGACGGGGTGCCACTCTACAAGCTGGCGCGGAAGGGTCAGGAGGTGGAGCGGGCGCTGCGGCCGGTGCACGTGACGAGCTATGAGATCACGCGGGTGGCGTTGCCGGAGATTGATTTCGTGGTGAACTGTTCGAAGGGATTCTATGTGCGGACCTATGCGCACGACATCGGAGCGAAACTTGGGTGCGGGGGGCATTTGAGCGCCCTGCGGCGGACGCGTTCGGGTCGTTTTAATCTGGAGCGGACCATTTCGATCGATCAGTTGAAGAACGGGGAGCGGGAGGAGCTCTTGAAGTCGATGGTGAGTCTGGCGGAGATCTCGCTGATGCGGGGGGCGTGAGTCGCGGTGCGACCGTTATCAGTTATCAGTTATCAGTTATCAGTTATCAGTTGTCAGTTGTCAGTTGTCAGTTGTCAGGAAGGAGATGAAGAGATGAAGAGAT
>JAQCFL010000290.1 GCA_027619375.1 Verrucomicrobiota bacterium
CGATTCCATTTTGGCGACGAGTTTTTCGGCGGTGAAGGTGGGCTTGAAGTCGAGGAGGAGGGAGGGATCCGGCATGGAGCGAAGGACGGGTCCGAGGGCGTAGAGGGGGCCGCCTTCGAGTCCGTGGCGGGTGATGATGAGTTCGCCGATGGCTTCCTCGTCGCCGACGCGGAGGTGGAGGTTCTTGAGGGGGACGGCTTCGTGCTGGGCGATGAAGGACGGCGGCCAATCGACGTTCCAGCCGCAGTTGGCGGCGGTGAGGGGGGCGGTGGCGATGCCATTTGCTTCGAAGATGGCGGTCCATGCGCCATCGGATCCGGTCTGGGGCCAAGAGCCGCCGCCGAGGGCGAGGATGACGGCGTCGGCGGTGACGGTTTGTGGGCCGTCTGGGGTGTCGAAGGTGAGGGTGTGGGGCGTGCCGGGGGTGAGGGCGGAGAGTTTGTGGTTCATGACGAACTGCACGCCCTGTTCCTTGAGACGATGGATCCAGCGGCGGAGGAGGGGGGCGGCCTTGAGGGCCTTGGGATAGACGCGGCCGTTTCGCGCGGCGAAGGTGCCGACGTCGAGGCGGGCGGCCCAGCCACGGATTTTTTCGTTGTCGAACTCGGCGAGGGCCCGGGGCCAGAAGTCGGCGGGTTGATCGGGTCCGTGGAAGCGGGTGAGGAACTCGGGGAGCGGTTCGGCGTTGGTGAGGTTGAGCCCGCCCTTGCCGGCGACGAGGAATTTGCGGCCCACGGAACGCTTGGCGTCGAAGAGGGTGACCTGGGTGCCATCGGCGGAAGCGACCTCCGCGGCGCGGAGGCCGGCGGGGCCTCCGCCGACGACGGCGATGCGGGTGTGGGACATGGGCGCGCTCCCCATTAGAAGGGTAGTTTGTCGTGGAAGAGGACGGCGAGGACGCCGAGGATGATGATGGCGATGCCGAGTTTCATGAGGATCTGGGTGACCTTCACGATGATGATGAGGCCGATGATGAAGACGCAGGCGGCGCCGACGAGTTGGGCGATTTCGTCCTGGGGCATGGAGATGAGGGAGAGGAGGGAGGAGAGGGGCACGGAGGCCGGAGTTGGACTGGAAATTGAGGTCGGGACGGCTGCGGAACAAGGGGGAAATGCGGCGACTTCCCGGACGGAGTGACGCTGCTGGATTCAGAGCGTCGAAGGGGGGGGAGCGAATCTGGGATCGAGGGAGAACGCATGGGGCTCGCTGATTTCCAATGAGGGGAATGAGGGGTGCGTCACGTTCAGGAGCAGGTTGCCCTCCTCGGGAACCAGCACGGAGGGCACGCGGAGGATGAGGGAGCGGTCTTCCTCCAGCCAGCGGTCGCCGAAGCCGGAGCTTGCTCGGGTCGGTGGGGAGGCGCGCCATCCTGCGGGCAGGGTGGAGAGCGGAAGCACTTCGATCATGTCGGAGGGGAGGACGACCTCGAAGCGGACAAATTGTTTGAGGCGGGATTCGGGAGTGGTGAGGTGAACGAGCAGTTCGAGGGCGGCGAGGGCCCGGCTTTCGGAAAGATAGACGACCGGACGCCCCGGGGAGTTCCAGCGCCCGCCGAATTTTCGGGCACCTTCTCCGGAAAATGCCGTGTCGGCCCAGCGCGGTGAGACGAGACGGAAGGCGGTGAGGAGTTTGGCGGCCACGGTGTTGTTCAGAACACGCCGTGATCGATGCGGCCGAGGAGGTGTTCGACTTCGCGGGCTCCGAACTCGGTGTCGGCGTAGGAGAGTGGGGCTTCGCTGGCGGTGCCGGGATTGGGGGTCTTGAGCCAGGAGCGGGCGGCGTCTGCGGTGGTGAAGACCTCCATGGTGGCGCCGAAGAGCCGGGCAAAGCGGACGATCCGTTCGCTTTCCGCGGAGGTGAGCTGTTTGCTCCTTTTGCGGCGATGGAGGGTGGCGGGGGACATGCCCAGGAAGCGTCCGAGTTCGTCTTCCGGGATCTGGAGGAGTTGATGCAGGGCGTGAAACTCGGAGAGGGGGAGTCCGTTGCGGATCCTTTCCACGAGGGGAGTCGGGGGCCCCTGCGACCTTTCGTGCACCCGGGAAACGACCGCAGCAGCCGGGGGCAGGAAGGTGGTGACGACCGGGGAATCACCGTAGTTCATGCTTGGAAGCTAGCAGGAGAGGGGCGGGGGTCAATCAAAAGAAGAGTCAAAATCATTCACTTGAGGAGCCTCCTTCCGGGGTCAGGAGCGGCTGGGGAGCCTTCTGCCGCTCGTAGAAGCACTGATTCGATCCAGTTCTTGTTTGTTTCTGCTGTTCCAGAAACCCATTTCGAGTCGTGGTCGATTGGAGCCTTACGTGACGGCATCGAGTGCATCCGCCCGTCGGCCCTCGATCATGGCGGCTTCCGTGTAGCCGTGGTCCTCGGCGTATTTGCGGACGTCGGCGGTGATTTTCATGGAGCAGAAGGTGGGGCCGCACATGGAGCAGAAGTGGGCGGTTTTGGCGCCTTCGGCGGGGAGGGTTTCGTCGTGGAAGTCGATGGCGCGGGCCGGGTCGAGGCCGAGGGCGAACTGGTCGCGCCAGCGGAATTCGAAGCGGGCCTTGGAGATGGCGTTGTCGCGTTCCTGGGCGGCGGGGTGTCCTTTGGCGAGGTCGGCGGCGTGGGCGGCAATCTTGTAGGTGATGACGCCCTCGCGGACGTCGTCGCGGTTGGGGAGGCCGAGGTGTTCCTTTGGCGTGACGTAGCAGAGCATGGCGCAGCCATACCAACCGATGTTGGCGGCACCGATGGCGGAGGTGATGTGGTCGTAGCCGGGGGCGATGTCGGTGGTGAGTGGTCCGAGGGTGTAGAAGGGGGCTTCGTGGCACCACTCGATCTGCTTCTGCATGTTTTCCTGGATGAGGTGCATGGGGACGTGGCCGGGGCCTTCGTTCATGACCTGGCAACCTTTGGCCCAGGCGCGGGTGGTCAGTTCGCCCTGCACTTCCAGTTCGGCGAGTTGGGCGTAGTCGTTGGCGTCGGCGATGGAACCGGGACGGAGGCCGTCGCCGATGGAGAAGCTCACGTCGTAGGCGGCGCAGATGTCGCAGATTTCATCCCAGTGGGTGTAGAGGAAATTTTCCTGGTCGTGGTGGAGAGACCACTTCGCCATAATCGAACCGCCACGGGAGACGATGCCGGTCATGCGCCGGGCGGTGTGGGGGACGAAGCGTTTGAGGACGCCGGCGTGGATGGTGAAGTAATCGACGCCCTGCTCGGCCTGTTCGATGAGGGTGTCGCGGTAGAGTTCCCAGGAGAGGTCCTCGATGCGGCCGTTGACCTTCTCGAGGGCCTGGTAGATGGGGACGGTGCCGATGGGGACGGGGGAGTTGCGGAGGATCCACTCGCGGGTAGCGTGGATGTTCTTTCCGGTGGAAAGGTCCATGACCGTGTCGGCGCCCCATTTGGTGGACCAGCGCATTTTCTCGACTTCCTCATCGATGGTGGAGGCGACGGCGGAGTTGCCGATGTTGGCGTTGATCTTCACGAGGAAGTTGCGGCCGATGATCATCGGTTCGTTCTCCGGGTGGTTGATGTTGGCGGGGATGATGGCGCGGCCCCGGGCGACTTCGGAGCGGACGAACTCGGCGGTGATGAGGGCAGGGACCTGGGCTCCGAAAGGCTGACCGGGGTGCTGGTGGTTCATCACGTTGCGGGAGACCTGCTTGAAGGGGTCGATGTCGGAAGGGCGGGGCATTTCGTAGCCGTCCGGGGTGGTGCAGAGTTGCTTGAGGCGATCGGAGGCGTCTTCGGGGAGGTCCTTGAGATTGGGATACTTGTCGTGGATGGTTTTGAACTCCTTTTCGCGGCCCATGTTTTCGCGGATGGCGATGTATTCCATCTCGGGGGTGATGATGCCCTGGTCGGCATACCACTTTTGCGTGACGGGGTGTCCGGCGGAGGCGCGGAGGGGGGCGCGTTTGAGGCCGGGGTATTCCTTGAGCTTATTTTTGGCGGCCTTGCTTTCGTTGTATTTTTCGGCGTGGGTCTCCGAGATGTAGCCGTTGTCGGCGGCGGTGATTTCGCGGCCGTCGTATTCGGCGACATCGGCGCGGGCGAGGATCCAGTCGCGGCGGAGGGCGGGGAGGCCCCGGGTGACATCGCCGTCGAATGCCGGATCGCCCCAGGGACCGGCGCAGTCATAGACGCGGATGGGGGGATTTTTTTCGATTTTTCCGTTGGGGTGTTCGGTATCGGAGAGTCGGATTTCGCGCATGGGGACGCGGACCTCGGGGTGGAGGGCGCCAGCAACGTAAATGCGGGTGGAGTTGGGGAAGATGGTGGGGTCCTTTTCGAGGGCGGCCAGTTCCTCGCTGTTGTCGATGTCCTCGATGAAGTTGCCGGTATAGTCGCTCCGTTGCTTGGAATTTTCGGGGGTGAGGGCGTGTTCGTCCGGGGAGATCATGGTGTTTTGAGTTATCGGTTATCGGTTATCAGGGGGGAGAATGGCGCTCTGGGGAGCGCGTTTTGGATTAAAAAGGAAAAGGCCGCACGGATTTGGTGCGGCCGGGGAAGAGGACTGGGAGGATGTCGACTTCCTACGGCGGCGTGATCCGCATCAGGTTCGGAGGATTTTGGCCGCGCGTCAGCCAGTCTCAGTCCCTCGATCGGGGGGCTCTCCTGTCGGGGAGTAGGGTTGACAGGGAGAGGGGGGATGTCAAGGAGG
>JAQCFL010000291.1 GCA_027619375.1 Verrucomicrobiota bacterium
CTGGCCTCCGCCAGCAAGCACAGTGCGATGAGCCACGGACACCTTGAAGAGCAGATGGTCTTGGCCGAAGAGCAGATCGCGGAGTTGCTGGCCAAGGCGGAGGATGCGGACAGCACGCCCCTGCAGGACGGGTTGAGCGTGCCGGAGGAAATCAAGCGGCGCGAAGACCGCATCGCCAAGCTCAAGGCCGCCAAGGCGGTGATGGAAGAACGGGCCAAGGCGCGTCTCGAAGAGGAGCGGGCCGAATACGAGGAAAAGCTTGCGGCCCGTCGCGCCAAGGAAAAAGCCACCGGGCGCAAGACCGGTGGCACGGAGCCACAGCCCCCCAAAGAAGGCCCGCGGTCCAAGGACCAATACAATTTCACGGATCCGGAAAGCCGGATCATGAAAGCGGGTGGAAGCTTCGAGCAATGCTTCAATGCGCAGGCTGCGGTGGAAGTGGGCACCATGTTGGTGGTGGGGCAGCACGTCAGCGACGCGCCCAACGACAAGCAGCAGCTGGCACCAACGGTGGCTTCGATCAGTCCAGTGGTTGGCGATGTGTCCGAGATTTTGTCCGACACTGGTTACTACAGCGAAGAGGCCGTCACCAAAGTCGAGGACGATGGCAACGGGCCGACGGTGTATGCGGCCATGAAGCGCCACCGGCATGGTCGCAGTGTGGAGCAACTTGAGAAGCGCGACGATCCACCTCCGCCACCGCCTGGCGCACCGGTGGCCGAGGTCATGGCTCATCGACTCGAAACCAAGGCGGGAAAGGAACTCTACGGGCTGCGCAAACAGACGGTGGAACCGGTGTTCGGCATCATTAAGGAAGCTCTTGGCTTCCGGCGCTTCAGGCTTCGCGGTCTGGAGAAGGTGAACCTCGAATGGACCCTGGTGACCACCAGTTACAACCTAAAGCGCCTCTTCAACATGGGAATGCAGGTCAAAAGGGTCTGAAAGGGCCCCTTGGGGCTCTCTGCGGGAAGGTTCGCCTATCCAATCGGCCTTCGTCGGCTCTGGATCCCGAACGAAACCGAGATCGCCGCCCACCAAACCCCCGACCAATCACCGGCATGCCCTGCCCTCATCGTGAAAAATCGGCGGCACTGGACTCAAGTCCGACAGGCTGCTAGAGTCTCGCGTCCCCGGGTCTCGGGTCCCGGAGGGACCGCCGATGGTAGCCGGGCGGCTTCAGCCCTCATCTTTAGACACATCCCGGAGGGATACCGAGCCATTAGCCGGTGGTTGAGGAGCAACGCGACGACACCACCGGTCAACCGGCCCAGGTGCTCCCGACCCTGGCAAGGGTCGCAGCCACCGCGAGAGGCCATGGGCGAAACGTCCGCTGCTGGGACCCCTGACCGGGGTGCCCCCCTCACTTGTACCGTCGTCTCCCGGGGTGGTCGTCGCTCCGCTCCTCGACCCCGCGCTAATGGCTTGGATCCCTCCGGGATGATGAGTCGCCGTCCATGCCCGACCCGTCCAATTGTTTTTTGCCGCCGGAATCAGCAGAAGATGCCCACCATGCAGCAGCCCATGCGTTGCTGATTCTCCCCAACAGGTCGAGAGTATGGTCGCGCTGAGGGGATCCCTCCCACGAGTCCTCCCCTCCGCCTCACCAACTCAATCGGTGCACCACAAAATGACATCCGCCCTCCTCACCATCCTCCTCCTCGCCGCCACCGCACTCTGCGCAAACGCCGCGGACTCCGCGCGCTTCCCTTGGCTCACCGACCTCGCCGCAGCCCGCGAACTCGCCGCCACCCAGAGCAAACCACTCCTCATCGTCTTCCGCTGCGAGCCTTGAATTGATTGCCGCCTCTTCGACGGGCAGGTTGTCCGTCCCCCAACCGAATTCAAGGAAGCCGCGCAGGACTACGTCTGTGTCCGGATCACCAACATCAACAACGTTGACCTGAACACTTTCGTCTTCGACCACGACCTCACCATGGCCGTCCTTCTGGCCAATCCCGACGGCACCGTCTATCACCGCTACGGTGGTCGCAGCGGACTCTCCCCCATGAGCATGGAGGGCCTCGTCGACCTCATGAAAAGCGGCCTGCAATCCCACACCGATTACCTCCGCCATCCCTCCCCACCCGCGCAGAAACCTCCCCTCTACCTTCCCCAACTCGCCAACGAGCAACTGCAGGCCCGCATCGCCCCCATGTTCGGCTGCTTCCACTGCCACTATGCCCGGGAAGCCGAACAATACCTCGCCCTCGAGGCCGGCACCTGGACCCCCGACCAGTTCTGGATCTTTCCCGAACCAAAACGCCTCGGCCTGGAAATGAATCAAGTCCAACAAGCGGTCGTGCAGGCCGTTCTCCCCGATTCCCCCGCCACCAAGGCGGGCCTCAAACCCGGCGACCACCTCCAAACCCTCAACGGCACACCGGTCCTCACAAAATATGACATCCAATGGATCCTCAACCAGCTTGAGGACAAGACCCAGCCCCTCCCCTTCACCCTCTTCCGTGACAACAAACCCATCGCCGGCCACCTCCAACTCGGGGAAACCTGGAAGGTCGGTGATCCCGCCGACTACGCCTGGCGGGTCCGCAACGTCTACACCGAGCACATGTCCAAATTCCTCCCCGCTCCGGGCTTCACCGGCGATCTGCTCACCCCCGCCGAACTCGAATCCAACGCCCTCCCCGCAAACTCCTTCGCCCTGCACATCACCCAACTCAACTACGGCACACACCTCGCCGGCGTGCGCCGCGGCGACATCGTCCTCAGCGCCGACAACAAGACCAACTTCGCCACCACCCGCGACTTCTACGCCTTCTGCGAATCCCTCCGCCGTTCCGGTCGCGATCTCCGACTCCGCCTCCTCCGACAGGGCGAGCAGTTGAGCCTCATGGTCAGCCAAAGCCACCTCAACTACTCCCGCGTCGAGAAGGCCCCCCGCGCCGTCCTCGGCTTCATCGTCCAACAACTCCCCGGTACCGACGGCCTCCGCGTCGGCAACGTCAACGACGGCTGCGGCGCGGAACTCGCCGGGGTGAAAGTCGGCGACCGCATCGTCGCCCTCGATTACACCCGCCTCACCGAGGCCCAGGCCCTGCGCACCCTCCTCGACAACAAAACCCCGGGAGAACTGATCACCCTCGACGTCACCCGCGACGGCCGTGCCCTCCAAATGGGTTTCATGCTCTCCGGCGAGGATAAAAGTCGCAGCGAAATAGCCCGCCTCACCGCCAAACCCACCCGCCCGGGCCAACGCATCACCGCCCTCCTCACCATCAAGCTCCCCCACGACAAACACATCTACAGCATGCATCGCCGCAGCCTCGGCGTCCCCACCCAACTGGAGTTTCGCGGCAAGGGTTTCAAACTGATCGGCCCCACCGAAGAACCCCCGCCCAAAAAATTCGACGAGGACAGCGTGGCACCCTCTTGGATCCTCGACGGCGAGGTCCAACTGAAACAAATCCTCGAGGTCACCAACCCCGATGACTTCCAACTCCTCATCCAGATCTACGCCCAGGTCTGCGACGAGCAACACTGCCACGAATTCCGCGCCGTCGTCGAAAATGACGGCACCGAACCATTCTTCACCGACTACCGCGGCCACTTCGACCGCCAACCCAAGCCCTAACCCGCCACACGGGTTCCCAACCGACAAACGTCGTACAGGCTTCCAACCGCCAAACGTAGTGCGGGTTTCCAACCGGCATAAGGCCGACGGATCTCCGCGTGCCGGTCGTAGCCTTGGAGAAGACTGGAATCCGCCGAAATCCCCTCCCCGCTCCCCTTAAACATTGGAGATTCCTTGCCTGCCCTTCCGTAGCCTTGCGAAGAAGGGTTCGACATCGGATGTTCCCTCCGTAATCCCCTCAGACTTCTGACTTCCCCATTCCCAAATCATAAATCATAACTCCCCGTTCCAAACTCCGCACTCCCCATTCAAAATATGAAACTCCTCCTCCTCACCCTCCTCCCCACCCTCGCCCTCGCCGAGCCTCTCCCCCTCCTCTTCACCGAGGACTTCTCCGGCGATCTCTCCCATTGGCAACCCACCGACGCCAAAAAGTGGAAGCTCACCACCGTGGACGACAACCAGGTCTACGAACTCCTCGGCAAGTCCGACTACCAACCGCCCCACCGCAGCCCCCACAGCATCTCCCTCCGCAAGGACCTCCTCGTCGGCTCCTTCGAACTCACCGCCCGCATCCAGACCACCCAAACCACCCGCGGCCACCGCGACCTCTGCTTCTTCTTCAACTACCAGGGCCCCTCCAATTACTACTACATCCACCTCGGCGAAGCCCCCGATCCCCACTCCAGCCAGATCTTCATCGTCAACGACGCCGACCGCACCGCCATCACCAATAGCAAGACCGGCATACCCTGGAAGGACGGCCAATGGCACAAGCTCAAGATCGTCCGCGACATCGACTCCGGCCGCATCGACCTCTTCTTCGACGACATGGAAAAACCAACCAAGTCCGCCACCGACAAGACCTTCACCTGGGGCCAGATCGGCATCGGCTCCTTCGACGACAAAGGTTACTTCGACGACCTCACTCTCCACGGCGTCACCGTCAAGCGCCCCTAAATAGGGAGCGCGGGTTTGCAACCCGCTTCCCCGGCCCGGCTCCCCCTGTCGCTCCGCGACAACATCCCCCGGAGCATCGGCATTCCTGCCGAAGAGCA
>JAQCFL010000023.1 GCA_027619375.1 Verrucomicrobiota bacterium
CGCTGGCTTCCTGCGCATGGGTGGCAGCGAGTCTTGCGGCTTCAAGGGTGGTCACCTTGGTTTTGGGATCCAGATCCTTGGCAGTCTGCACATCGACCCTCCGGACGACCGACCCCTCGGCCTGCACAGCGCGGTCGAGTTCTTCCCGCGCAACCTCCAGGGCGGTCCGGGAAATCTGGTCGAGCTCCTTCTGCATCTCCGGATTCAGGGGAAGCTTCTCCTCCAATTCCCTGAGGAGCTCCTCGGGACTTTGGGCTGCCATTTGGGCCAGCATTTCAGCCCTGGCGTATTGTTCGTCGAGTTGCTCCCTGATCCCGGCCTCCACTTCGGCCTCCCGGAGGGCGAGGCGGGTCTCGGCCGGGTCCGTGCCCTGCTCGAGAGCCTCGTAGTGGTTGGCGATCCGGTTCAGGGCGTCCACCACGTTCTGCTCCTGCTCGACGGCGAGGTCGAGGTCGGCCTGCTGCAGGAATGTTTGCAGACCTTGCACGACATCCGACAGCGCCTGGGCTGCGGCAGGGGGAGGGTCCTTGAGCGTGGCGAGCGCGTCATCGGCGTCGCGCATGCGTTCGCGCTGGTCCTTCTGCAGGATGTCTTGGGTGTTGGCATCGGCGCGGATGAGATCCTTGAGCGTTTCGATCCGCACATTGATCTGTTCCTGGCGGGCCAGTTGCGGCCGGGCGCTGTCCTGGTTCTCGGTGGGTTGGTTGGTGTCGATCCGGCCGGCCAGCCGAAGCGATTCCCTCTTCAACTCCGCTTCCTCCCGGGCCAGGGCGAGGGCAAGTTCGCTGATCTGCGGGGTGAGTTCGGCGAGCCTGGTCCGCGCGGTTTGCATCGGCTGCTCCAAGGTCGCGAGGGCGGCCTTGATCCGACCGGCCAGCAGGTTCAGGGAGCCCTGCGTGTTTTGCGGGCGGTGACCGGATTTCCTGCGTTCGGTCATCTCCGCGACCATCGCGAGGAAGGGTTCGCTGAGGGGCACCCCGGCCAGGAGCTCCGCGGCAGACGCCACCGCCTTGCGGGCCTCGCCATCCTGCAGGTCCAGTCCCCTGAGTTGGTCCGGGGCCATGCGCAGGCGGGTCCCGATCCAGCCCCAGTCGCGGGGCGCAACGGTTTTTCCGTGCGGCAGCCGCTGCTCCCAACGTTCCAGCCAGGTGAGCCCGATGACGCCATCCAGCATCTCCTGCAGGTTGTGGCCCGCCTCCAGAATGCGGAGGCATTGATCCACCACTTCAAGACGGTCGGCGGCCTGGTCCGTCCCTGCGCCCGGGAAGAGGGTGAGGGTCGATTGCAACGCGACGGTGGCCCGCCGCAGGTCGCCCACAAAGGCGGTGTCGGCCGCCGTGCGCACCTCCTCGAGGTCGGCGTGGACAGTCAAAAGGTTCGCCGCGCCGTTCCAGCGGGCCTCGTTCAAGATGCGGCGGGTCTCGGGGGAGAGCCCCCCGAACTTCGCAATGAGGGCCTGCTCCCGGGGCAGGCTGGCGAGGCACATCCAAGTCGGCCCCACTTCGCCGAGGAGGTGTTGGTGCATGCTCGCGATGAGCCCGGCGGGAGTATCCTTGTCTGCGGCGGGGGTCTTGCCTTTGGCGACGATCGCGTCCCTGGCCGCCTCCGCGAGGCGTTCCCTGGTGCCGATGCAATTTCCCTGAAGCTTCGCGAGCTCGCGGGTGAGATCCTCGATCAGTCCAGGCCACCTTTCCTCCGTCGGCCCGGCATCCAACTCCGCTTCCAGCCGTTCGCGGTTCTCTTGGAAGAACCCGCTATTCAGGAGGCCTTCGGCCCGGACGGCGAGGGGACCGCCCCCGGTCTTGAGGTCTTCCAGCAGGCTGTCCATGTTTCTGCTGACATTCATCACGGCACGCAGCCGGCCGGCCACCTTCCCCCAATCCACCGGAATGCGTTCGGCCAGCGCCCGGGTGCGGCGCTGCTCGGCACCCAACACCATGATTTGTTCGGTGGTCACGTCGATCTGTTCTGCGGCGAGGCCGAACTGATAGAACTCCCGCGCCAGTCCGGTGAGCGTCCGGATGCGGGCCGCGCCCTCGTGAATCTCCTGCACGAGTCCGCGTGCGGCGGGCATGGCGGGATCCCGATCGAGAAATCCAAGGAGCTGGTCGAGCGGCTGCGCCTCCCCGCTGTTGAGCCGGCTCAGGAGCCGGCCCAAGAGGACCAGATCAGAACTTTCATGGTTGGCCGGGGCGTTGCGGAGCGGGGTGTCGAGGGCCATCCAGGACAGGGAAAGTTTGCCCCGATAATCCATGCTGGCCGCCGCGCAGGCCGCGAGTGCCTCCCTGCGGCCGGGGCCGTCGGGTTGCTCGAACGCGAGGCTCGCGAGATGGGCCGCCGCCTCCAATGCGGCCGCAGACAAGTCGAGGGCCTTGATCGATTCGTCGAGGGCCTTGCGGCTCGTGAGTCCGGCGAGGCGGTTCATTTCAGCCCCCGCGGCGACAATGATGATGTGGAGCGGGCGCGACTCGTTGGTGCTGCCCTTGAAGTCGGTGGCGACGAGCTTGCTGGTGATCACGCTGCCCGCCTTCACCCCTTCCTCGGAGAGATCCCATTCGCGATGAACCCGCGCGAAGTAGGGGGCGGGTAGGTCGCCGGGCCGGGCCTTGGCCGACGCCAGATCGATCACCTTCCACGGCTCTTCGTTCACCTGCACCATTTGCACGATCTTCGCGATGCCGATGTCGTCGCCCGCGTGGCCGGAGAGCTGCACCAACTCGTCCGCCGGGACGATGAGGTCCATGTTCGGTTCCTCGATTTCCACGATGGGGAGCAGGTCCGGCACCGCCCGCAACTCGTATTCCGGGCTGAACTTGTTCTCGAATCCCGTGCCGGCGGCGATGAGATGAAGGCGATAGGTCCCGGACCCGGTGAGCGGGACGCGGGCGCCAAGGCGGCCGTCGGGGAGCTTCGCAAGGGGGATCGCGACCGGCTTCAGGCCACGGTCGATCCGCACCTCGCCTGCGGCCACGGTCTGGTTCGTGGTGACCACCAATTCCACCTCGGTGCCCTCCAAGGCGGTGAGATCGCCGTGATCCTCCCGCACCGTTTCGGGCGGGATCTGGGAGTAGGCCGGAAAGTGGAAGGTCTTCTCAAACGCGATCTCGTGCGGGCGGGCGATGGCGGTCAACTCGTAGCGGCGGGTGAGGGCGTCGCCTGCCTGCACGCGGTAGCGGACACTTTCGCGACCCACCTGGATGGTGGCGGCGAACCGGTTGTCCCCCAGCGGGAGCATCTCCTCCACCATGCGGCCTGCGGTGGCGCTGTCCGATTCCAGCCTGGCGGTGGCCGCGAGCGTGCCCTGCAGTTCGATTTCCAGCCGCACCAGGTCGCCCTGTGGCACGGTCATGTCACCGGCTTTCGGCTTGATGATGACGATCTTCGTGGCAGAGGCCCGTTCCAGGTCCGACCCGGGCATCAGGGCGCGCAGGAACAGGGTTCCGAAGCGGAAGTCGCTCAGCAGCATGAATGCCACCACGGCGAGACCGATGACTGCGGCGATGCTGATGGAGCGCCTGATGAGCCTGACTGGCAGGAGCGACTCGATTTTGAGATCCTGAATGCGTGCCGAGACGTCGGATTGCAGGAGGGCACGGAACTGTTCGGAGTCGAAAATCTCGTCCTCGTTGCGGCCCAACTCGACCGCAGAGAGCAGGTCCTCCCGGAGCCCGGGCTCGGCGTGCTCCACGAGGCGCGCCAACTCACGCTCGTTCGGCGCATGCAGCAGCGGTCGGAGGCACTTCCGCCACACCACCACGAACACCGCCCCGTAGGCCGTGCCGCTGAGCGCCCAACGCACCCCGTCGGGAAGGAGGGGAAACCAGTAATCCAGCGCGGCCACCAGGATCATGGCCGAAACGAGTGTCGCGAGTGCCGCAAGCCCTCCGCGCAGCAGGATGAGGCGCCGGCGGCGGCGCGCAAAGGCCTGCAGCTTTTCCGGAATGACGGGATCGAGATGGGAACTCATGGGTCAATGGTATTTGGCATGGAAATCGCGACGGGTCAAAGCATGCCGACCCGTTTGCGGATGAGCCATTCGGCGGTGAGCAGCAGGATGAGAAGGGCAAACCAGCCCCGGCTTTCCAGGAGGGCGGTCTCACTTTCCCGGATCTTTCCCGCGGTCAGGGGTTCCAGAAACGGCACGATCCGGTTGGCGTCCTCCTCGCGGAAATACCGGCCGCCGCTGGTCAGCGAAATCTGGCGGAGCAGGTCCTCGTCGATGCTGAGCCGCGTGCGTTCGATGTTCTGGTGAGCCTCCACCTTGAACCCGGCACGCACCTGAATGCGTCCCTCGGGCACGACAGCGCTCTCGATCGTGACCTCGTAGCTGCCGGAATCGAGCGCGGCGGTCCGGCCGCGGTAGAGTCCGCCTTCGTCGGGCGTGAGCGGGATGGTGGCGACGCGCTTGCCGTCGCGTGAGAGGATCGCCGCCACGATGGCGTCCGTCACCGTCTTCCCTTCCCCGCTGCGCAGGCGGACCCGGATGGCCGCCTGTTCGCCGGGTTCGTAAGTGAGTTTCCCGGCGTCGAGCGAGACGTTCTGATCGCGGGCGGAGAACGGCTCCTCCGCGATGAATCCGGCGATCTGGTTCCAGAATTTGACGTGGTAGGTGTCGGCCGCCTCGCGGCGCCAGCGCCACGAGTCGTCGAAGGCATGGTAATAGACCTGACCGGAACCGAACGGCCGCAGCATGGCGAGGGGCACGCGCCCACCCGCCGTCTCGCCCTCGATCAACACTTCCGCACCCGGCAGTGCCCGGACCCCGACCACCGAGTGGGGGGCCGGCAGTTTCGACCAGATTTCGGCGTTGGCGGCCAGGTCCCCACTGAGCGAGAATGGGGCCAGATCGCCAGCCCGTCCGGTTAGCACGAGAGATCGCAGACCGACGGAAGGTCGGGCCTCGGTATATTCCACGGGCAGGAGCGGGCCGAGGGGCGTGTCGGCGTAATCGCGCAGGTGCCCGCGGGAGCCGTCGATGAAGATCACCGCGCCGCCGCGCTTGCCCACGAAGTCCGCCAGCCACCGAATCTCCTCGGGCTTGAGAAGGGCTTTGGGAACCTCGCCAAAGATGATGAGGTCATACGAATCGAGCTCCGCCTTGTCGGCCGGAAAACTTCCTTCCCGGTCCCCGCGGAAAAAGCCCGTGTCGGTCCGCATACCGGCGATGACGGTGTTGACCTGCCATTTTTCATCGCGCTGGAAGAGATTCTTCAGGTAGCGCGTTTCCCAGCGGGGGCGCCCGTCCACGAGCAGGATTTTCCGTTTCTGGGTGACGGCGCGGAAGCGGATCGAGCCGCCATTGTTGGTGAGTTCACGCTCGCCCTCGAGCGGGGTGACATGGACGGTGAGATCAATCGGCACGCCGAGGATCTCGACGTTCCGGGGCAGGTCCTTGATGCGCGCGTCGGCGAGTTCCTTGACCGGGATTTCAAAGGGCACGACGCGGGCGGATTTTCCCTCGGTGGTGATCTGCTTTTCCCAAACGACCTTGTCACCGTCCTTCACGGTGAGGGTGACCGGCAGGCCGGCCGCGACCTCCTCCTTGAGGATGATCTCGCCGCGGGCGACGTCCTCGTGAAAGACGCTGTCGGGCACGCTGGTGCGGAGGATCGCGAGGTCGCTGGGCGCGACGGCACCGCCGATGCCGAGCGTGAAGACCGGCATGCTCCGGCCCGCCAGGATCTTTGCGGCGTCGAGGGGCGGATCCCCCGCGTTCTGCCGTCCATCGGTGATGAGGATGACGGCGCCTTCCCCGGCATTCCGGACACCGGCCGCGCAGAACTCGAGGCCGCTGGTGAGGTTGGTCCGGCTGCCCTCCGGCTTTGGCAGGGACGCCGGGAGAGGGGCGTCGGGGGAGCCCGACCGCCAGATCGGGTTGACCTCGTCATTGTCGAGGGTCGCGAGCTGCAGATCGAAGTTTCCGGCCAGATTGGCCAGCAAACCCTGCCCGGACTTGCCCTCCAAGAGGAGCGCCTGGACCCGTTCCCAGCGGGGCAGCGCGTCGAATTGCGCGAGGGCGTTCCTCACCACCGGATTGGGGTCGTCTTCCAAGGCGGCGGACTCCAGGGATGGGTCGAGGGTCACCGTGCCGGGGTCGAGCCCGCCGAGGCGCTCGAGAATCCGGATCTTGCGTCCCGCGTCCATGCCGGGGTCGGCAAGCTGCATGCTCTCCGATCCGTCGAGCAGCACGATGAGACGGGGGAGTTCCCCGATCACCCTGCGGTGGTGCAGAACCGGCCCGCCGACCAGCACCACGATCAGAAACACCGCGAGGGCACGCAGCATCGGCAGGAGGAATCGGAAGATCGGGCGCATCCCGCCGACATCGCGGCGATAAAGCCGCCACGCCAGAAGCGCGCAGGCGATTGCGGCCCCCACGCCGGTATACCACGGCCAGTCGCCGAGCCACTGAAGGGTGGTGGTAACAGTTTCGTCCTTCATGCCTTGCTCCTTCCTCTCGCGAATTTCTGTTGCAGAAACAGCTCCACAAAGAGCAGCCCGAGGAGCGCAAGCAGCAACCACTTCCACAGCTCGTGGCCGTAGCGCCGGACTTTGTCGAGCGCCTTGAATTCTGCCCCGCTGCGCACGAGTTGCAGGCCATGGGCCTCGGCAAGCGCCTCAATTTCCGAGTCGGTCAGCTTGGCGAGGTCCGACTCTCCGCGATCGGCGTTCACCACGAAATGAATCGGGGCCCCACCCCCCGGCGTCTGGAGGGTGTAGAGACCGGGGCTCCGGGTCTGCGCATATTCGACCACTCCGCGTTCGCCCTTCCCGACCACCGCGAGTTCCACCGTGCTGGCATCCGGCAGGGTGAGTTGCGCGATTCCTCCGGCACTCTCCGCGGGCAGGAATCCGACCAGTTGCTCTCCCACCTGCAGGTTGCGGGGCGGATAAATGTTGGAGGCCAGATACACGCAAAGCCGTTGCACGAAGGGGAGGTAGGACGGCCGGGCCGGGAAGTTGCTCCAGTCCGAGTCGAGGGCCGTGGCACAGGCGATGACGCGTCCCTCGCCGCTCGATTTCTCCACCAGAAAGGGATCGCCGCTATCGAGCCGGGCAAGAATCACGGCGTCCCCCGGACCGGTGTTTTGCTCAGGTTGTTTGAGGCGGAACCACGATTTGATGGCCACGTCGGACAGGTTCCCGTTGGCCGGGTCATTGAAAATTCCGAGGGCGGGATGGTCGAAACGCTGGCTGGCGATCCCCATGGCAGGGGCGCCTTCCGGCAAATCTTCGGCAAGTGATCCCATCGGCAGCGGGGCGAGACTGCCGAACGCGCCGTTCCACCAGGCCGGGTCGGTGCGGTCCCCCGTGAAGACCAGCAACCCGCCGCCTTGTTGCACGAACAACTCAAGGGCCGCAAGCTGCCCGTCGGCCAGCGCGGCGACATTGGCAAGCACCACCACCGCCGCCTCGCCGATCTTGGCGGCCGTGAGCGCCTCCACCGGCACCACCGTCGTCTGGATCAGATCGGCCTGCTCCACATTGCCTGCGGAAAAGGGGGAAAGCGCAATCTGCGCGAATCCGGTTTCGCCTTTCAGGTCATCGGGGGTGGTGCCCGGCGCGCCATCCACGAGCAACACGGAGAGCCGGTCCCGCACCGTGATGCTGGCGAGGAAGCTGTTGTCGGCTTTGAGCTCGTCGCCTTCCGTCTCGATCTCCACCACGTGCGAGCCGGGTGTGTCGAAGACGTGCGTGAAGAGGATCTGGCCTCCAGCCTTGGCTCCCAGCGCCACCTGCGAAGGCGCCTCGGCCCGGCCGTCGATCTTCATCGTCACGCGCAGATCGGAGCGGGCGGTTTCTCCATAGTTGCGGAGGTTCGCGCGGATCTGGATCTTCTGGCCGACTCCGACCATCAGCTTGGAAAATTCGACCGACTCGACCGCGACGTTTTCGGTCACCTCCGGGCCGACATCCCACAGGGTGATGCCGGGCGGGAACGGAAGGGCCTTCAGCCGCTCCAGGGCATGGCCAAGGAGTTCGTCTTCCGTGACTGGGAAACTCAGGCGCTGGAAGTCGGTGAGCACCACCACCTGACGCGGGCCCTCCGTCATGTTGCCCACCGTTCCGGCCACAAAATCGAGAGCCGCCGGCACCCGCGCCACCCCGTATCCCGCGCCCTCCTTGTCGAGGGCCTCGGTCACCCGGGAGATGTCGCGGGTGCTCTCGTCGAGCATTCCCGCCCCTTCACCCATCAGGAACACGTAAGCTTCCGAACCGCGCGGGAGTCCTCCCAAGAGCCGCTGGGTTTCGTCCCGGGCAAGACTGAAGTTGCTGGTCCCGGCGCGCCCCGCCGCCATCGAATAGCTGTTGTCCAGCAGCACCACCGTGGAGGTGGGCTGGTCCCCCCGCAATCCCGCCGCCCCCTGCCACATCGGACGCGCCATCATCAACGCAAGCAGGATGGGAATAGCGCAACGGATCGCCAACAGGATCAATTGCTCGATCTTGATCCGCTTCTGATTGGTCCGCACCACCGCCGCAAGGAGGTGCATCGCCCCCCAGTTCACCACCTTGAAGCGGCTCTTGTGAAACAGGTGGATGATGATCGGAATCGCGGCCGCCGTCACACCACCCACCATGACCAGGTTGAGAAAATTCATCGGCGTCCGAGTCTCCGGGTCATGTAGGCGGCCAGCGCGTTGGCATACGGCTCATCCGTGCAGAAGGGCACCAGGTCGATGTTGTGCCGGCGGCAACCGCGGACGAGGCCGTCGCGGAAGGCGGCCAGATTTTCCAGGTAGGTCTGGCGCAACATGGCCGGGTCGAGAAGATGCTTCGCCCCCGCCTGCTCCAGACAGTCGAACTGGGTCCAGCTCTTGAAGGGAAACTCCAATTCATCCCGGTCCCAGATCTGGAAAACGAGAATCTCGTGCCGGGCGTGGCGGAAATGCGCCAGGGCCTTCAGAAAGCTCGCGGTCTCCCCAAAGCAATCCGAGATGATGATCAGCAGCCCGCGGCGGTGCAGCTTGGCCTCGAGCTCGTGGAACACGTCGCCCAGGTCGGTCTCGCCACCGGGCCGCCCATTTTCCAACTCATCAAAGATGACCCGCAGGTGGCTCGCACGGGACCGTGGCGGGATGTGGCTGCGGATTGCGGTGTCAAAGGTGGTGAGCCCCACGCCATCCGCCTGTTGCACCATCATGTAGGCCAGACAGGCGGCAAGCTTGGTGGCGTATTCATACTTGGTCACCCCGCCGGCGGAAGTGCCCGCGTAGTTCATCGAGCCGCTGCGATCAAGAATGAGCGTCGCGCGGAGGTTTGTCTCCTCCTCGTATTCGCGAATATAGTAGCGATCACTCCGGGCAAATACACTCCAGTCAAGGTGCTTGATCTCGTCACCAGGAACGTATTGCCGGTGCTGTTTGAACTGCACGCTGTAGCCCTTGTGGGGCGAACGGTGGAACCCGCTCGTGAAGCCCTCAACCACCTGGCGGGCAAGCACCTGGAGGTTGGAGATACGCTGGAGATCGGAGGGCTTGAGAAAGTCGCTGACGCGGGCCATAGGCTGGTTGCTGGTCTGTTGGGGAGCGCTTCAAGATTGTGCGGGAACATGCCTCTGCAGGCCATCGCACGGTTGCGGACTTACAACGGGCGGGCCGCCTCACCGCGCGGGACCATCTTGAGGATCCGGGTGACGATCTCGTCCACCGTGACACCATCGGCCTCGGCGTTGAAGGTGGGGACGATCCGGTGCCGCATGATCGGCCGGGCCAGCGCTTCGACGTCATCAATAGTCACATGGAAACGCCCGCGCAACACGGCGCGGACCTTCCCCGCCAACACGAGGTTCTGGCACGCCCGCGGACCGGCCCCCCAGGCCACGAGCTCCTTGACAAAGTCCGGCGCGCCGGGCTCGTCCGGGCGCGTGAAGCGCACCAGATCAAGGATGAAATCGGTCACATGATCCGGGACCGGCACCTTGCGCACGGTTTTCTGGAGCGCCATGATCTGCTCCCCGCTCAGCACCGGATCGATCTTCACCTCGAAGGTTCCGGTGGTCCGGGCCACGATCTGGCGCTCCTCCTCGCGGCTCGGGTATTCCACCTTCACCAGGAAGATGAAGCGGTCGCGCTGCGCCTCGGGGAGCGGATAGGTGCCTTCCTGCTCGATCGGGTTCTGCGTCGCCAGCACAAAGAACGGCTGGTCGAGGGACAGGGTGTGGCCACCCACGGTGACCGTCTTTTCCTGCATCGCCTCGAGCAGCGCGGCCTGTGTCTTGGGCGGGGTGCGGTTGATCTCGTCCGCCAGCAGCATCTGGGTGAACACCGGACCGGATTGGAACACGAACGAGCGCCGTCCCGTCTCCGGATCCTCCTGGATGATGTCCGTGCCGGTAATGTCGCTCGGCATCAGGTCGGGGGTAAACTGGATCCGGCGGAACGACAAGGCGAGGGTTTGCGAAAGGGTGCGGATCATGGCGGTCTTCGCCAGGCCGGGAACCCCTTCCAGCAGGCAGTGGCCGCCCGCCAGGACCGCGATGATCAATTGTTCGATGACCTCGTTCTGGCCGACGATGAACTTGCCCATCTCGGCAACAATCTTCTGGTAACTCTCGACCAACAGGGCTGCCGCAGCCTGGTCGTCGAGCGGAACGGCGGCGAAGGCCGGGGTGACTGATTCGGTATCTGGAATTTGCTGCATGGGCATGGAAGGTCATGCTACCTCCCATGGCTGGGGCTTCTTTCACGCCGGATCGGATAAATAATCCGGGCCTTGGAGTGGAAGTTTGCGCGGAACGGGCCGAGGAGCCGGTCGTGGTCAGGCACGGCTTCATCCCTCCCCCCGAGGAATGGTGGCACTTCGCGCTCAAGGACGAGCCCTTTCCCCGACACCTCCTTCGATTTCCCCATTCGGAACGATCCAATCCAGGGGACTGGCCTGCTGTCAGCTCGCCCCTCCAACCGATTCCCCACCCGCTCAAACCCCGCCTCCCGAAAATCACAGCCAATCATCGTGCTTATCAAAGATGAAAATCTCAGAGTCCTCGGGGCTGGGATCATCGGACTGGGAGCCTTTTCCCTGATTGACTCCCTGACGTATCGTTCACGCTGGATTAAGCAACGTCTACAGGCAGGCGGCAGCACCTCGGGACAGTTCGAGTTTCATGAGGATCGCATTTACATCCGCACTGACAGTTCGGAAGGGCATTTTCTCCTTTCCGGATTCATTGATGCCAATCCTGGTCAGAACGGGATCTTTCTGATCCCACAGAAGGGACTTTCATTTTACATCCCTTGGTCATCGATTGAGCCATCAGAATCGTTGCCCGAAGTTCGTTCTCTACCAACCAAGACTGCACAAGCCGCAGATGGCAACCCCCATTAGCCGAGATCGAGTCCCTGCCGTGGAAGGTTGGTTATGGACCGCCGATGTCTGATGGGGAGCACCAGAAGCTCCAGCGAGAGGCTGCAGAGGTCACTCTGAAGATGCGGAGAGACTTCTACGACACCCTCGGAACCGAAGATCCCGACCAGGCTTGTTGCAAGGAGGGAGGCACTCGCGGCAGCCTGAAGCTTAGCAGCCTGTTGAAAAAGACGGGAATGAAAAACTGCGAGTCATTTTGGGATCTGGCAAGGCGTGAGGAGGGAGTTGGTCGGGACCAACGACCGACGAAGAACGCCGCCAGATTCCAAAAGGGCCGCAGCCCGCAGGGTTTTCTTCTGGGCACCTCCGGCGAAGCCGCACTCTGATCCAGCCCCCCTACCCTCTATTTTTCGTTTCGGGGTTTTTCAACAGGCTGTTAGCGCATTTTGCCGTCCCCATCACTTTGAGAACCTTTACAAGCAGCCGTGTCCGTTCGACTTATGAAACCGAAGGCGAGCCAATCGCAGAAGTGAAGCGCGAACAACCCCGCCAGTGAATTCGATTGTCCACCTCGCGCTCACTTTGCTACAGTGCTGCGAAAGGAGGAAGCTCGCTCTCATCGTCTTAGGCGTCTTCCTGGTGGCGTGTTGCCAGCGCAAGGCAGAAGTTACAGAGGAAAGTCATCCCTCTGGGGAAGGGACGGCACAATTTGTGATCCATTACCGAGGCGAGGACTTGAGCATGGAGCGATTTCAGGAAATCCGTGCCGAGGAAAGCGCTGAACATCAGATGTGGCTCATGACCATCGAAGAGTTTCAGCGAGGCGCGGTGGACCAGCCCGAGAACGAAGGGAGGTGGCTTTCGCTCATCGCCGTTCTCCACCGCTCCCCCGCCACCGCGCCCGGGGCCACCTGCTGGTGGTGGGCCGGTCGCCGTCGGTTGGTCGCAAATCACGGCGGGGCCGGAACTTTTCCTGGGGCGGGGAACCCCCGATGAAACGGGGATGGCGGGCCGGAGTCGGTCATTTCCCTTTATTTTATGTTGATTCGAACTCCGGGGGGCCTGTATGCCTCCGGTCTCCTCCGAACCGGGACAGACGCCGCTGTCCCATGGATGAACCCCTAACCAGGACCGACCCATGGCCGTCACACCAAGCAAAGACTACAAGCGCCGGGAACGGGAGCAGAAGAAGTTCGACAAGCGTATGGCTCGCGAGGCCGCCAAAGCCGAGGCCGTTGCCGCCAAGGAAGCCGCCGAAATCGCCGCCGCCGAGGAGGCCGAACGGCTGGCCGCGGTGGCTAAAGAGCAGGCCAGACTCAGTCTCATGACCGAGGAAGAAATCGCCTTCGAAGCCGAGCTCGAAGCCGAGCGCAAGGCCAAGGGCGGCGAGTAGGTTCTCGATTCCAGCGAGGGCCCGGAGCGCCCCCTTCTGCATCCTCCCTCCAACCTGCGGTCCACGGTCCACAAAGCGAGGATCGTGCCCCCGGATTCAAGACCTGACGGGGCACCAAGCGGGACTCGTGGCAGATGAAGACCCCCTTCTGGTCTGCCTCGTGCCGGACGGCAGCGGCACACCCGGCAAAGGCGACGGCAGCCCGGCCTCGACCGAGACCGACAACTCCTTCCCGGGGGGCGTGAAAAACACGCCCTGATCGCGGCTTCATCTGGGCTCGCGGCGGCCCGCCGGGCCCACCCACCGCAGAAAACGACCGGCTTTCAGAAAAAATCGCCGAGGTTTTTCCGGTTCCTCCGCGTAGTATCACGTCAGATGGCTCTTCCCCTTCCTCTCAGGATCCTCAACGTGCTCGGCTTCCTGCTGTTCGCCACCTTCTCGTGGGTGCAGCGCAACGACATTGATCCGAAGATCTACTACGAACCCTCCAGCCTCGACGCCGCGCAGTGGCTTCTCTTCTACGGCCTCATCGCGGTCCTCTTCCTGGTGGTCCTCTTCCGGCCCTTCCCGCGTTGGCTCCTCATCGTGGCCGGACTGGCCTGCCTCATCGAAATGGGCCGCAGCGCTCCCGGCCTCTGGGAAAACCTCTTCGGCGACCGCCCCTTCACGATGATGCAGGAGAGCATGGCGGGCGACGACCCGCGCGTCGAACTCACCCGCGAGTTCTTCGGCGCCCTCCTCGCCTTCGGTGCCGTCGCCCTCCTGTGGTGGGAACGCAAGCGCATCCTGCCCCGGACCGCGGCGGCGTAAATGATGGTTGGCTCTTTTTATCGCACCCTTGCTCGCAGCACTCTGACCCTCACACCGCCACCAGCTGAGGCGAAGATCGCTCCGCAAGCTCCGGACTCAGGATCTGCACCTTTCCGTGCGTCCCGTCCACCCGGACCTTCATGCCGTTGCCGAGCGAGGACAGGCATTCACGCACCGACATGACTGCGGGAATGCACATTTCGCGGGCTGTCACGGCTCCGTGGGAAAGCGGACCGCCGCTCCCGGTGATGACGCCGCTCGCCGTATAGAACAGCGGCGTCCAGGCCGGATTGGTGGTGCGGGCCACAAGGATCGCTCCCGGCGGAAACCCCGCAAAGTCCTGCGGGCCGGAGACGATGTACACCTCGCCCTCCACCACCCCGGCGCTGCCGGGCAGACCGGAGAGTTCAGTCCCCGCCACAGGGGCGGGGACGGCGCCATCCGCCGCATCCGGCTCCCAACCGGGTGTCCGCCGCCGGGCTTCTTCCCAGGAAGCCTTCTCGCGGGCCACCGCGCCGGACAGAGCACGCCACGTGGACACGTCGTCCGCCGCAATGGCCGCGTCGAGTTCCACCTCCCGGGCGAAGAAAATGTCCATGGGATCCGCAAGAATGCCGCGCTCCACAAGCCGCTGCCCGAGCATCCTCAGCCCCTTGCGCATCGGCACGGCCAGCCGGGTGGTCTGGTAGTGCTCGAGGTCGTCGAGGCTGGTGTAGATCCGCGCGAGGCGGATGATCTCGTGGATGAAAAAATGCAGCTCCTTCGGCAACCGCTGGATGAGCGAGAACTCGGCCGCTTGGGAGCGGATCTTCAGCTCCCGCTCCCGCTGCGCGGGGCTCAGTCCCACCGGCGCATCGAGGATGAGGCGGATCTGATCGAGCGCCACCCACGGCACCTCCGTCCAGAGCGGTTGGTAGAGATCGAAGTCGATTTCGCGGTGCCCGTGATCGCGCATCAGGAGGAGAAAGCGCTGATGAAACTCGCCGTGCTCGATCGGCAGAACCCCGCTTTCCCAGAGGGCGCGGTTGCCCTCCTTCGAGCGCAGGCGCTGTTCCAGCAGCGGGTCGCGGCGGACCATCTGGGCCAGTTCGTAGAGCTCCTTGTTGATGGTGCCGGTCTTCGTTTCGCAGAAGGCGAGGAGCCCATCCATCATCGCCGGAACCTCCGCCGCACCGAAGAGTTCCCGCAAAAGGAAGGAAAGCAGTTTGTAGAGCACCCCCTGCGTCACGGAGATGGCGATGTTCGGGAGGAAATACTGCGAGCCGTGGTCGTTGACCTCCTGCACGAATTGCCAGAGGCCCTCGATCGATTTGCCCTCCAGCGGTTCCGCCATGAACTCGCCGAGACGGAGGAGGTAGTAGTCGAGATCACGGGACCAATGCACCGGCAAATCCTGCACCCAGTGGAAGCGCTCGCGTAGCTGCGGGATGAGCACGGGAAGATCGTCGAGCGAGTTGAGGGCGAAGGGAAACTGCCCGGCGTAAAGCTCCACCGCGTTCTGGTTGCCGTAGATGTAGTGCCCGTGCTTGCCAAACCATTGTCCCGAGAAGGCCGGGAAACCCATCAGACGGAAGGAATGGTCCATCGAACGATGGAAACCGCGATCCACGAAGTCCCAGGTGAGGGGCGTGATGACGTTGGGAAAGCGCTCCGCCGATTCGTCGCGGGTCCAGCGGGGCGGGATTGTGGTGATGGGCCGCGATTGCAAGATGACGAGGCGGTCGCCCACAAAACCCCACTCGATGTCCTGCGGAAACCGGAAGGCGGCCTCGGCACGCTTGAGGAGATCGTGGACCGCTTCGATTTTCTCCGGCGAAAGCACAGCGGACTGCCGCTCCAGTTCGTCGAGCACCTCATCCGCGGTGCCTCCCGTCGGGGCGGAGACCGTGCGGATCGATTTGTCGGCAATGGTGCTGGTGAGCACGGCGCCGGACGCTTTGTCCACCTCCCAGTGATCGACCTCGCAGGCCCCGTTGACGACCGATTCGCCCAGCCCGTAGTTGGCGCTGATGACGGCCACCCCGAGATCACCGGTGACGGGATTCATGCTGAAGGCAACCCCCGCCGCATCGCAGGGCGCCATGGTCTGCACGACGACGGCCATGTGCGCGGCGGCATGATCGAAGCCGTGACGGTGGCGATAGGCGATGGCGCGATCGTGCCAGAGCGAGAGATAGCAGTTCCGCACCGCTTCGAGCACCGCCTCCACCCCCTGGCAATTGAGAAAGGAATCGTGCAGTCCCGCAAAGGCCGCCTCGGCCAGGTCCTCCATGGTGGAGGAGGAGCGCACCGCAAAGCAAGTGCCGTCCGGAAAGGTCCCGACAGCATGGCGAATCTCCGTGGCCACGGCCGCCGGCAAGGGAAGGCTGCGCAAGCGATCGCGAAAGACCGTCGCGTTTTCGGACAACGCGGCAGGATCATTCTCCGGAAGCTCGCGCACCGCCTGCCGCCACCAATCCGCGCCGCACAACCATTGGCGATAGGCCGCGGAAGCGACGATGAAGCCCGGAGGAACGTCGAAGTTGCCGGAAGTCAGGCGGGCGAGATTGGCTCCCTTGCCACCGCTGTGTTCCGGCTGTGCGGCGAGGGGATCAGGGAAGTGGAGGATCGTGTTCATTGGGTGGTTCATGGGAGTTCAGTGAGGAGGGTCCGGCGCAGGGCGAGGGCTTCGTCCCGGAGATCGGAATGGATGAGGCCGTTCGATGCGGCCACGGTGAGTTTTTTCAGACGGTACCATCCGCGCACCGCGATCCAGGTCAGGCCCAGGTAGCCGAGGGCGAGCCAGCCGTGACCGAACAGGGTGGCCGTGAGAACGCAGGCCGCCGCCCAGAGCACAAAGCACGGCACGCCGGTGAGGATGCGCCAGAGGGCGATGACGTTGGTGTCGTCCGCGAAACGTCGGGCGGAGAAATAGCCCACCGCGAGAGGGGGAAGATTCAGCAGCGCTCCGCCGAGGACCGGCACCGCCAACAGGAGCGCGAGGAGAACGTAAAGCCAGGCCGGCCCCATCGGGAAGAGCGGCACTCCCTGATGGCGCAGGACAAGCTTGTCCCACGTCACGATCTCCCGCCGTTTCCAGGCCTGCACCGCTTTCGCCGGGAGCGACTGCTCCATCGACTTCAAGGCCTCGAAATAGCGCCGTCCGGTGCCGAGGGTGGCGATGTAGGCGAGTTCTTGCGCGAGGTCGAAGGTCCTCGCGTCGGGCGCATTGGAACCTACCGCCTCCAAGGCCGTCGTGAAGCGCTCCTTGAGTTCCCGCAGGCGGGCCCCGCGGGAGGCCGGCAACCCGGACCCTTCCAGACGGATCGCTTCGCCCACCACCACCTCGACCCGGGAACGAAAGGCCCACGGGCATTCGTAGTGAATGCCGAGCGGAAGAACGGTGAGCGGACGGCCCGTTTCCAGATGACTCAGGGCGATGCGGGCCGCGCCACTCTTGAACGGCAGATGCCGTGGACCGAGCTTGCTGGTGCCCTCCGGAAAGATGGCCAGTGGTTCGTCCGATTGCAGATGGCGGACGCAGGTGTCGATCATGGCGAGGTTGTCCGCCGGGCTGCCCCCGTCCTCGCTGCGAACGACCTCCACGCCGGAAAAAAAGAGTTTGCCGAGGACACTCTTCCGCAGCTTGGCCCGGACGAGAAAGGTCAGGCGCGGCACCGCGGCACGGTAAACGAAGCCATCCACCGCACCGTTGCGATGCAGGCAGAGCACCAACAGCGGCCCGGACGTCGGGACATGCTCCCCTCCGGTCACCGTGATGCGGCCGTAGTAAAGGCGACGGATGAAGCCGTGGAAGATGGGATGGAATTTCATGGGATGGAACGTGGATATGCAAAGGGCCGCTCCCCTCCTAAAAGTAGTCCTCCATCCGATAGACGTGCTTGCCGAACTTGTTGGGGACCGACACCTGCATTTCCGCCCGAATGGCCTGCTCGTCGTCCTCTGTGTAGTCGCAACCCCCGAACTCGAAGATCCTCCGCGCCGTCTGCACCGGTTGGCTCACGAAGTCCTTGTAGTGGATGTCGAGCACCTTCTCCGGATGGGCCTCAAGAATGGTCCGCGCCTTCGCAAGGTCGCGGGCCAGGAACTTCCGCACCTCGTGGCCGATCTCTTTGCCGTCAATGCTGTCGCTGGTCAGACAACGGAAGGCCGCGGAAATCGAGCAGGTGCTGCCGAGGACCTCGTCGAAATTGCGGACCAGATTGATGAACCGCGCCTCCGGAAAGACCTCGAGCAGGCTGTCGAGGGACTGCACGTGGAGGGGCGACTTGAGCAGCCAGCGCTTCCCGTGATCGCCGAGAATCTGCAGCTGTTGCCGATACAGCTCATAGGTCGGGAGGTAGTCCGCCGTTTCGAGAAACTCGTTGTAGCGCGGGATGTGGAACAGCCCCGGGAACATCTGCGAGACGAAGGCGTTCAGGAGCGGCTTCGAACATTCCTCCGGCCCCTCCAGGCGCTGCTCGTGCAGGGTGATCAGCCGGGGCGTGAAATGGTGCAGGGCTTTCAACAGGAAGGCCGCCTCCATCTTCTTGAAAAGCACCGGCCGCCTGCTGGCCACCTTGTGCGTCTCCCAGTTGCGCAGGGTGCGAAACCGTTGCGTCGCGCCGAGGAGATTGAAGAGGAAGGTCGAGCCGGACCGGGGCAGACCGAGGATGACGAGTGGCGCCTTGATGGCGCGAAAGGTCCGGCCCTTCGAGCGCTCCGCGATCTGATGGCGGTTGAGCAGCGCCTCCTTCACGAAGTTCTCGAACATCATGCGCCCGAAGCCGTTGAGCGCCGCGGTCTCCTCGACACACTCGATGAGAAATTCGGCGTGCCCCCGGGTCACCGGGTCGAGTTCCTCGGCATACCGGAGCGCCTCCAGATCAAGCGGCCGGGAGCCCTTCAGGGCCCGCACCACCCGATAGCTCAGGGGCCGATGGGGATTCTTGAGGTCGATGGTGACCTCCGATTCCAAGGGTTTACGGGCCCGGGGAGCCGATTGTTCCTGCAGCGGGGGGGATTCAAGTAGGGTCTCCATGCAGTGGAGATCGGGAACCAGCGGCCATGGTTACATGGCGAACCCAAAAAATTGGACGGCGGGCCATGCGAGACGGGATCTCCCCACCCGGGGATGCCTCCATTCCCCATTGCACGAACCACCTCGCCAACTACCTTCCGCCCTCGTGGCCCGCTTCCTCTGCTTCCTCTTGATGCTCACCGCAACCGGTCTGCATGGTGCGGAGCCGGAGATCGATCCCTTCGAGACGCCCCTCGGTCATCCCCACGATCTTCAACTCCCCGCCGGCTTCCCCGCTCCCGACCTGCCCGACGACTACCCGCTCACCGACGAGCGCATCAACCTCGGCCGGGCCCTCTTCTACGAGGGTGCCCTCTCCCGCGACGGCCGCATCACCTGCGGCAGCTGCCACCAACGCCGTTTCGCCTACGCCGACCGCCGACCCTTCTCCCTCGGCCTCGATGGCCTGCCGACCCCGCGCAATTCCATGCCCATCTTCAACGTGGCCTGGAAGAAGGAATTCTTCTGGGACGGCCGCGCCCCCTCCCTGCGAGCCCAGGTCCTCATCCCCATCCAGGACCACCGCGAGATGGATGAGTCGCTCCACAACGTCGTCCGCAAGCTTTCGCGAAGCCGCGTCTATCTCCCCGTCTTCAAGGAAGCCTTCGGCACACCCGAGGTCACCGCCGAACGCATCGCCGTCGCCCTTGAACAATTTCTCCTCGCCAGAACTTCCCTCGATTCCAAATACGAACAGTCTCAACGCGGGGAGGCCACCCTCAGCGCGGAAGAGGAACGCGGACGATCGCTCTTCCTGCGCAACTCCTCCGGCACCAGCTGCGCGACCTGCCACAACGGACCACTCTTCACCGATCACGCCTTCCGAAACAACGGCCTCACCCCCACCGATGACCGCGGCCGTGAAAAAGTCACCGGGCTCGAAACCGACCGCGCCAAATCCGCCACCCCCACCCTCCGCAATATCGCCCTCACCGCGCCCTACATGCACGACAGCCGCCTCAAAACGCTCGAGGCGGTCGTCAGCCACTACAGTTCCGGCCTCCACCGCAGCCCCACCCTCGCCCCGGAACTCGCCAAGCTCCCCACGAAGGGCTTCGCCTTCACCCCAGCCGACCAGGCCGCCCTCGTCTCCTTCCTCCACACCCTCACCGACCCGAAGTTCGCTCCCTGAGCCCCCCCTCACCCCTCCCGCACCCGGAACCAACCGGTGATGCTCATCCGCGTCTCCTGCGCAGGGAGCACCTCATGCCAGTGGTCTCCCGCCATGAACGCCACCAGCGTGCCGAGCCGCGGCTCCACGATCACCGACGCCCCTTCCTTGTCACCCGGCGTCGTCCACAGCTTCAGCTGCCCGCCATGCGCCGCTTCCCACCCGTCGTTCAAATACAAAATCACCGTCACTACCCGATCCATCGTCTCCCGATGGCGATCCAGATGCGGTTTGTAGAACGCCCCGGGCTGATACAGCGCGAAGTGCCCTTCGAATCCAAAGAGTCCGAGGAAGAGACGTCCGTTGATGGCCCGCCGCACCTCCTCCAGACGTTCCAAATACCGCCCCTCCGCCGCACTCATCGACTCCGGCTCCAGCCAGCGCACATGGTCCCGACGGATGTCCTCGCGGATCACCTTGTTCTTCCCGCGCCCCACTTCCGCCTTGCGGAAATCGCCCTCCTCCCACGCCGCCATCCCGTCCGCCGCCAGAGCCAGGCACTCCTCCCGACTCAGAAACTCCGGGACACAAGCCCACCCCTGCTCGGACAGGCCTTCGACAACAAGGAGGGAGGGATCGCGAAGAATCGTGCTCAACGAGCGGCCACCCCGAAGGTTGTGTCGGTGCGACCAGAAAGACGGCCGCCATGAACCACAGTCCCCCCACCCCCGTCCACTCAAAGTTCCGGGCCGACCCCAGCTCCTCAATCGATCCCGCATCCGGCGCATCGAGGTCAGGCTATCGCTGGCCCACCATTGGCGGATTGGCGCCCCCAGCCCCCCTGGCGAGCCGTCAGAACGGGGGCTGGCGCGGGAGGCAGCCTTTTGTGGTTTGAGATTTTGAATTTGGAGACTGGAGCATAATTGGAAATTGGATCGTGGAAATTCGACGGGGCAGATCCGATGAATCAGCTAAAATTTCCAATCCCCAAGCTCCAAATAGATTTCAAATCCAATTCCCAAGAGCCAAACCCAGAAGGCACTTCAAAGTGTCCGCCCTCAATCCGAACCGCCCAATTGTTATTGGGAGGTGGCATTAACCGGAAATGGCTGCCCGGAGGCAGCCATCTTCGGTTCAGATTTTCTGCGAAGCCCTACTTCTTCACCCCCTGCTTGCGCAACTCCTCCAACTGCCTGGTCACGCTTTCCAGAGTCCGGTTCAGGTCGTCGATGTCCCTCCGCATCTTGCTGAGCATCTCCTTCTGCCTCCATTCCTCGTCGCGGGCCTTCTGCGCCCTGGCGGCCTCGGCCAGCTTGCGCTCTGCGGCGGCACGTGCCTCCTGCTCCTGCGCGACCTTCTTGATCTCGCCATCGACCGTCGCGACCTTCTGCGCGGCTGCCTTCAGCACCTCGGCCGCCTTCCGATGCTCCTCGTCGGCGTGCAACCGCTTCGCGGCGAGACCCTTCTTCAGCCCATCCAGGTCCTTGCCCCGCTTTTCATGGTCGGCCTTCTTTTTGGCATCAGCTTCAACGGCCTTCTTGTGGGCCGCCGCGTCAGTGGCCTTCTTGGCCTCCTCCGCCTTCTTCTCGGCCGCCGCGTCAACGGCTACGGCTTCTTTGGCAGCTTCCGCCTTCTTGCTGGCCGCAGCGTGAGCGGCTTCCCGGGCCTCTTCCCCCTTCTTGCGAGCCGCAGCGTGAGCGGCCTTCTTGGCCTCCTCCCCCTTCTTGCGGGCCTCCGCATCTGCGCATTTCTCCTTCCTCTCTTCCCTCGGTTTCTTGGCGGCCGGTTCGACGTGCTTGGTGGCGGGGGCCTGATCCCTGCCCTTCTCCCGCGGGCTGGCCGTGCCGACTCCGAAGAGACAGGCGCTCAAAATGACGGAAACGAGTGTTGTTTTCATGGGTGTCTGGTGGTTCCAGCGGGCCAATTCACCTCGCTGGCCGATCCAATACCCCCCCCACCCCGGAATTCTCTCAGCCGCCTGAGCACAAAATACTTACCTCTGATCACTTTTCCTCCCGCGACTCTCCCAGAGGAGTCAGCTCCAGCTTCCGGAACTCCACCTCCGCCCCCTCCGCCTGCACCGCCAACTGCCCTTCCTCCACCGTACACTCCTTGCCATGGTTCACCAGGTCCCCGTTGAGGTGCACGACCACCTCCCCGCCCTTGCAGACGATCTCCATCATGTTCCATTCCCCCAACGGCTTCTCGGAATCGTCGGTGAGGTTCAGAATGCGCCGCGCATCCTTCTCCGTGCCGCCCCAATCCTGGTTCTTTCCCCGGGGACGCCGCTTCTCCATCTCGGGCACCACGATGTTCTCCTGGATGCACCAGAAATCCCCCGCGTGCCCCGAATTCATCTGCACCTCGATCGAGGCCGGAAACATCTCATAGAGCGCCCGGGGCCGCGAGGCATGCACCAGGATCCCGCAGTTCCCCGGCTTGCCCGGGAAGCGATACTCCGCCACCAGCTTGTAGTTGGAATACTTCTTGTCGGTGATGAGGTGACCCCCCGGCGTTCCAAGACTCACCAGCATGCCGTCGCGGACCACGAAACTTGGCTCCACTTCCTTGTTCTTGTCCGCCGCCGGAATGTCGGCGTGCCACCCCGCCAGATCCTTCCCGTTGAACAATGAAATTGGCTTCTTCCCGGTTTCCTCCGCGAAGGCCAGAATGGGAAGCAGAACGGCAAGGGTGGTGAGACCGGTTTTCATGACCCGCCACGCTAATGCCGCCACCCTCCCCCTGCAAGTGAATTCCAACGCCCCCTCAAAACCGCCACCCCGCCGACACCAGCAACGCATGACTCACAAAGTCATAGGTCCCATCCGCACTCTGATTCTGAAACAACCCCGGCGTGGAGCCCGGCGTGCTGCCACCTACCTCGCGTTCCGCCCCGTAACCGAACTGATAGGTCACGTCCCAGCTGAAATCGCCCCTCTCCCGCCCCACCCCGACACTGGCAATGTGCCGGTCCAAATCCGCCACCACCGGCGCGTAGAACTCGGTCGGCACGGAGTTCTCGTTGAAGACGTAGCCCCCACTCACGTGCCAGCCCTCCCCGAAATGGCGGGTCACCCCGAACTTCAAAAGCCAGCTGTCCTTCCACTCCAGGGCCACCGGAATGTCCTGCTGCACCGGAAAGGGCGGCGCACCGTCCTGCTTGATGAGCACCGTCCCGAGACTGCTCCAGTTCGTGTAGTCCGCATTGACCTCAAAGTTCCACTCCGCATTCGGCCGATACGACACGCCCAGCACCGCGGTCAGCGGAAACTCAAACTTCGCCGAGGCATCCAGCTTCGTTCCCTGAATGAATGGCTGCTGCTCAACCCGCGTCTCACCCTCGAAATCCATCGTCGTCCCACTCCGCAGGGTCGCCCCCAGCGTCCAGCACTCGTTCACCTCCCACAACACGCCAAGGTTGAATCCCACGCTGAGGTCGTCTCCCTCGAAACGAAACTTGTTCGCAAACGGCAGCGCATTGCGCAGCAACCCCTGCTCCAGCGAAAGGTCCCCATAGTCGATCATCACCCCTCCCGCCACCGACAACCCGGGCCGCAACTCCACCGCCACCACCGGATTGATCCGCAAATAGACCAACTCCCCCGACGTGGCCACCGAGCGAAACCCGGTGTCCTGCGGCCACTCCACCGCCGCCCCATGCGGCGCATATATCCCCAGCCCCAGCGTGACCGGCCGATCCTCGAAGCCGTACGAATAGAACAACTGCGGCGCCACCGCGAACTTCCGCTCAATGTCATAGCTCGTCCCGGCATTCATCGCCCCCGCCGGAGGCCGGAAGGTCGGATCAAAATAGAGGCTGTAACTCCCCACCCGCAACTGCTGCCCGTCCAGCTGGGTCAGTCCCGCCGGGTTGTAGTAAATCGCGGAAGGGTTGTCCGCCGTCGCCGCAAAGGCCTCTCCCCGCGCCGCCGCAAAAGCATCCTGACTCACCAAGCGAAACCCATTCCCCCACAGCGCCCCTGGCATCAACGCCAGGACGAGAACGCTCCACTGACTCAAATGGCTCCGTGATTGCTGCACTGTCGTCCGATCTCCCCCAGCATTCCACAGGGGCATCAAGGCAACAAGTTCATTAATCTTAACCAAGTCCGTGGAACATCGGGAGACTCAAAATATTGCAGATCCCCGAAAAATCCGTATAATCAGGATTAATTGGCTTCATGGATTTCCAAGATACCATCCGCGCCCTCCGTCCGACTCTCGCCCTGTGCCTCGTCTGGCTGCTCTCCTCCGCTCCGTCCCCCGCCGGGCCGTTCACCTCCCTCCATGCCTTCGGGGATGGCGTTTGCACCACCAACGGCAACATGAGTAGTGGGCTGCCCTACTACCAAACAGGTGGCAGCCAACGCTTCTGCAATGGGCGCGTCTGGATCGAGGTCCTCGCGACTTGGCAGGGACTCCCCTATGTCGAGGCAAACAACCAATCCTACTTCGGTCACGACAGCAGCGATCTCATCACCAACGTCAACGCCTTCAGCGCCCCACCCGATGTGGCCACGGCCCTCTTCATCGTCTGGACCAACGATGCCGATCTGGTCGGCTACCTGAACAGCGGGGAGAGCCCTCCCCCTTATGACGACAGCGACCTCCCCCTCTGGACCGCATTCATCAACCAAGCCGTCTCCGATCACGAAACGGCCATCACCACACTCTACAACAAGGGCGTCCGCACCATCGTCCTGCCCGATGCGGTCGATATCGGCGCAGTGCCGCAATATGCCTATTTCGGCGCTTCCTCCAAGGCCTTCATCCGCCAGCGGGTCATCGAGTTCAATGCCGCCCTCAAAATCGCCGCCTCGAACCTCGTCGCTCTGCACCCCGGACTCACCATCCACCAACCGGACGCGTTCTCCTTTCTCGACGACGTCATCGCACAGCCTGCAAATTACGGGCTGACCGTCGCGAACATCGACGCGATCTCCGACCTCTACAACCCGTCCCCTCTCGAACCCACCCTCGACGGTCCCGGCGCGAACTACGTCTTCTGGGACAACGTGCACCCCTCCGCCAAGGTCCAGATGCACCTCGCCGCCCTCGTGCAACAGCAGATCTGCCCGGTCACCATCACCGGCCTCTCCCTCAGCGGCGGCAACACCCACCTCACCCTCGCCAACATCCCCCTCGCCCGCGCCGGCTGCGTCGAAGGCCGCCACGGCCCCGCCCCCTGGCTGCCGGACACCACCATCCTCGAACCCTTCGCCACCGGCGATCCCAACGCCACCATCACCTTCCCCACCCCCACCCCCAACCGCCTCCAGCGCGCCACCTTTCCCGTCAACTGGGTCTGGCCATAACCGGACCCCCTCACACGATCACCCGCACCCCCCCAAGCTCCGCCAGAGTGTGGGGCATGCCTTCCCCGGGGCAGCCGATGAACATGAAATTCTTCGGAATGCCCCACTTGCGCGACAACTCCTCGATCAACTTCGGACCGAACTCCCCTTCCAGCGAGACGAACTCGATGTCGATCTTCGGATACGCCTTGTCCAGAAACTCGAGGTTCTCCTTGAGGTGCCCGGGTACTTCCCCCCCCTCCCCAAGGACATGCACGACCTTGAGCCGGCTGGTGTGCTCGTTCCGCTCCACATACTGCATCACCTCGTTGAGATTCGCAATGTTGTCCCCGCTGGTGAAGAACACGATCTGCCGGGCGTTGATGGACTCGATGCCGTCGCGCATCCGCTGCGTCCAGCGGCTCAACGGACTGATCAGGGAGGCGATGATCTTGCGCGTCACGTAGAGGCTCGCCTTGAGCAGGGTGGTGCGGGTCAGCATGATGACCACGATCAGAAAGGCCCCGAAAAAGTATTCCGCAAACACCCTGAGGTACTGCGGGTTCATGATGGCATTTCCCACCAACCCCACCGTCACCGCCAGCATCGCCACGATCACCGTGAGCCACTTCGCCTGGTGCGGACGCGGCAGTCGCGCCCGCTTGATTTTGAGCAGCACGTTGCCGATCGTGAAGAGCAGCATCACCGCCAGGAACGACAGCGTGTAAACCCCCGCGAGGGCCTCCAGCTCACCCCGTGTGATCAGGAGAACCGAAACGGTGAGGAGGAAAAAGGCAATCAGGATGCGGTGTGTCGTGCCCCGGCGGCTGCATTTCAGGAGGAACTGCGGCAGACAACGATCCAGCGTCATCCGTCCCACGAGGCCGTTCACCCCGACGAAGCTGGTGAGCACCGCCCCGCTCAGCACCAGCGCCGCATCGATCGAGATGAGCGTGCCGAGCCACGGACCGGCCGATTCCCGGCCCATGTGCGCGAGGAGCGCCTCCTTGTGCGCCGGGACATCCCCCGAGGAAATCAGCGCCAGCGCCAGCAGGGCCATGGCCGGGTTGAACACGGTCACCGCGATCCACATGTTGCGCAGCGTCTTCGGGAACACCCCCTCCTTCTGCTCCTCCACAAAGTTCGCGGAACTCTCAAACCCGGAGATCCCCAACATCGCCGCGCAAAACCCGAAGAGCAGCGCTTTGGCCGCACCGCCCGGCACCGGGGTGGACAAGTTCTCCATCAACTGCCCCAGACCGTGCCCCCACAAGTAATAGCCACCCGCCCCAAGCAGAAGGGTCAGCGAAGCAAGGTGAAACACGAAGATCACGATCGCCACCACCGAGGACTCGCTGATCCCGACGATCGTCAACACCATGAAGAAGGCCAGCAACCCCACCGTCACTGCAAGCACCGGCAGGCCCGGCAACACTTCGTGCGCATAATGCGTGGCCTCGCTGGCCGAGATCACCGCGGTGGCCATGTAGGAAAGAATGGTCAGGCAGGCCGCCACCGAGGCGCGAAACTTGCTCGTGGTGTTGAGCAACGCGTTGTAGGCCCCCCGTTCAACGGTAGGGCCCCCACCACTTCGGTGTAAATCGAGCGGAACAGATAGAGCACCGCCGCCACCAGAAGCAGCGCCACCGGCCCCCACCGCCCGGCATACACAATCGCCAGCGCCGAGACATAGAGGCACGAGGAGGTGATGTCGTTCCCGCAGATCGCGGTCGCGGCCAACTGCCCCAGCTTGCTTCTCTGGCCGGTTTCCTTGCTCATCGACATCTCCTCCTCCCGGTCCCCAGTCTGCGTTCCCCGCCCCCGTTTGCAATGGCTTAGCCCACCGCACCTTCTCGAACCCGGGCCCTCCCAGCCACCGC
>JAQCFL010000292.1 GCA_027619375.1 Verrucomicrobiota bacterium
GCGTCGAGGAGGAAATCGCCGACCAATCCCTCGCCCAATCCCCCGCTCCCAACCCCATCGAGCCGCCCCCCTCAACTCTCCCCAACCCCGAACGGGGTGCAGGCAATTAGCCACGGGGTTCACCCCGTGGAAAACGCCCCATCGATCCAAAGCCCCAACGGGGCGCAGGCAACCCCCGCTCCACCACAGCCCCCAATAACCAATAACTGATAACCGATAACCAGCAGCAAAGCCGCTACGCGGCCCCCGCCTTCGCCAGCGCCCGGCACACCGCCGGAAACAACTGCTTCTTCCGCGACACGATCCCCGGCGCCTCAAACAAATGCGCATCACGCCGCCCGAACTCCAGCGCCGCCAAGACCTCCTCATTCCCCACCGCCAGCAACAAACTGTCGTGACTCTTGACGTCCGTCACCAGCAGCGCCGCCAGCGCAAATCCCCCGCCCTCCAACACCTCCCGCAGCCCCGTCTCCAGCGCCTCCCGTCTTCCGGCAAATGCTTCCAGCGACAACTCCTCGATCTGCGACAAACTCACCCGATCCCCCAGCTCCGTGAACTCCTTCCGGTCCGACCCGATGATCTGCTCCGGCGTCCCGTTCACCAACAACGATCCCGCCGCAAAAAAGTCCGCCGCAAACTCATCCCCCTTCACCCCCGCCAACCCCGCCAGCCAGTCCCGCAACTCCCGATCCACCTCCGTCGTCGTCGGGGAGGTCAGATTCAGCGTGTCCGAAATCAATCCCGCACACAAACACATCGCCGTCGCCGCATCCGGCTTCAATCCGCTCTCCCGAAAACGCCGCGCCACGATCGTCGAGGTGCTCCCCAGCGGCTCGTTCAAAAACCGCACCGGTTCCCGCGAAACCAAATCCCCCGACAAACGGTGATGATCGATGATCTCCACCACCTCCGCCTCCTCCACCCCCATCACCGCCTGCGAAAACTCATTGTGATCCACCATCGACAGCCGTGTCCGCGGCGGGTTCACCAGATCCGATTTCGAAAACACCCCGATCATCTCCCGCGTCCCGTCCTTCACCACCGGAAACAAATCCTGCCGCAGCGACACCAACTGTCGGCTCAACTGGCTCACCGGCCGCGACTCTTCAATCAACTGCACCCCTTCCTCCAAGACATGCTTCACCCGCCGCGCACAAAGCGCCAGCTTCACCGTGGTGGCCGTGTCGTGCGAACTGCGGATGATCGTCATGCCCCGCTCCTGCGCCCCGTTCGCCAACTCCATCGTCGTCAGGTAGCCCCCCGTCACGATCAGGGCCCGCGCCCCGTACTCCAGGGCATGCCGGTGCACCACCGGACGGTCTCCGCAAATCACCACGTACCGCCCCACCGTCCCCTCCTCCCGCGCCGTCCTCAAGCGCCGCTCCACCGTGTCCTGACTCGAGGCCCCCACCATCAAAATGTAGTCCTCCTCACCCCCGTCGTCCCCGCCGCCTTCCATGGTCGCCCCCAGCGTCTTGGAAATGTTCTCCAAGCTGGCGTGAATCGTCCGCACCGCCAGCCCCTCCGTCGCCGGAGGCAGCAGCAACTGCATCAAGTCCAGATAGCGCAGAATCCCCACCACCTCACGGCCGGCATTCAGCACCGGCACGCTGCGCACCCCGCAATCCAGCATCAGCCGGTAGGCCTCCATGAAGGTGTTCGATTCACTCACCCCCACCACGTTCCGCCGACAGATCGACCCCGCCGTCGGCCGCACATCGGTCAACAACTCCGGCGTCTCCAGCCCCGTCCGCTCCAACACGGTCCGCGTCCGCTCCTGCAACTCTCCGCAACGCCCCGCCCGCACCTCCGGATGCCCCGTGGCCCGCAGATACGCCGCATGCCCGATCGCCGAAAAAATCGCATCAGCATCCGGATTGCGGTGCCCGATCACATACCATGGTTGGGGCGTCGCACTCATCGCAAAACAATCAGTGCCCCCGCCAGAACGCCACCGCACACACCAGCACCACCACCCCGTAGGCCAAACCACCCAGCGTCACCAACCTCCACCGCTTCTCATTCGCCGTTGCCCAGGTCACCGCATCGCGAAACGTGTAGGGCATCCCCACCCAGAACATCCCTTTCGTCAACAGCACATACGCAAACACCGACAACAACAGTCGCGTCGCCGGATCCCGCAAAAACGCCGCCTCCAGAATCGGCCCCGCCGCCATCAGCGCCACCACCCCCAGCCCGCGCACAAAAAGAAACTCCCTCACGTAAAGCACCATCAAAACATACGCCGCCGGCACCGCCAGCCGCAGATACGGCTTCACCGCATTGAACTCCCCAATGTCCAGGGCCAGCGCACTCAAAAACGAGAACGGCCCCTTGATGTGGTCCGGAGCCACCAGCAACCAAAACCACACCATCCCCAGCCCCAGCGTATAGACCCCCGCATTGTAATGCCGCGGCAACTTGATCAGCCACCCCTTGCAAAAGGCCGGCTTCGCCAGCATGTAGCCGTGCGCGATCAGCAGATACGCCGCCACCACATACCCCACAATATCCAGTGGGATGAGTTCATAGGGATGTGGTCCGCCGTACACGTGCGCGATGGCTACGCCACCTGCCCCCAAGGGTAAAGCCCCAAAAATGTGCCGCAGGCATTCTGCACACAATTGCCCCCGAATTTCCGTTCCGCGCGCCCAACAGTGGCGTGACCGTCCCGCATGCCCGGGCGTAGCCTCCGGCGAAGACTGGGTCGCAAGCCCGCCCGTTCCCGCGTAGCGGCGCCTCTGCGAGGCGTCGGCGATTCCGCCCCTCTCCCCTCCAAGGCCCCTCCCCCCTCCTCGCAAACCGCCTCCCATCCGTGGCGGTGTCCCACCTGTCCCGGCCTAGCTCACCCCCGCACCACCGCCGTCCCATACAGCGTGTAGCCCGTCGAATCCTCCACATCCACCGCGAAAATCTCTCCCGTCATCCGCTCCGCATCCCCGTCGAAAATCACGATCTTGTTCTGCCCCGTCCTCCCCGACAACCGCGCCTTGTTCGTCTTGCTCGGCCCCTCGCACAACACCTCCTGCCGCGTCCCGATCAGCGCCGCATTCTTCCGCGTCGTCAACTCCCCCTGCACCCGCAGCAACTCCTGGTTCCGCTCCTCCTTCACCCGCTCCGGCAACTGCCCCTCCATCTCCGCCGCCGGGGTGTCCTTCCGCTTCGAGTAGCGAAAGATGAAACTATTGTCGAACTCCAGCCGCCGCACACAGTCCACCGTCGCCTGAAAATCCTCCTCCGTCTCCGTCGGAAACCCCACGATGATGTCCGTGGTGATCGCCAAGTCCGGCCGCGCCGCCTTCATCTTCTCACAGATCGCGATGAACTTCTCGTTCCGATATGGCCGCCGCATCGCCTTCAGGATCCGGTCGCTCCCACTCTGCATCGGAAAGTGAATGTGCGAACACAACTTCGGCAGATAAGTGAACGCCTCCACCAGATCATCCCGATACCCGATCGGATGCGGCGAGGTGAACCGGATCCGCTGCAAGCCCTCCACCGCATGCACCGCCTCCAGCAACTGCACGAAGGGCGACTTCCCATCCACCTTCTCAAACTCCGTCCGCCCGTAGAGGTTCACGATCTGCCCCAGCAACGTCACCTCCTTCACCCCCGCGTCCACCAAGCCCTTCACCTCGTCCACCACCGCCGACATCGGCCGCCCGCGCTCCTTGCCCCGCGTGTCCGGCACGATGCAAAAGCTGCACCGCATGTTGCACCCCTGCATGATCGAAACAAAGGCCGTGGCCCGCTGCTCCGGCCTCGGCACGTGATCCTTGATGGTGTTCTGCGAACCCTCCTCCTCGGCCACATCCACCATCCCCTCCGACACCACCTTCACGTGCGACTTCACCCGCTGGCTGCTCCGGTCCATCTCCTCCTCCACCGAAACCGTCCCGATCTCCCCGCCCACCTCGTCCATCCGCTCCTCCAAGCGCTTCCGCAAAATCCGATCCACATACTCGAAGACCCGGTGATACTTCTGCGTCCCCACCACCACGTCCAGGTGCGGCACCCGCTCAAACAGCTCCTCCCCCCGACTCTGCGCCATGCACCCCATGAACCCGTACACCACATGCGGCCGCGCATCGCGGTACTTGCCCATCATCCCCATCTTCCCGAGGGCCTTCTGCTCCGCCTGATCTCGCACACTGCACGTGTTGATCAGGATCGCATCGGCCTCTCCTTCCTCCGGGGTGAGGGTATAGCCCTCCTCAACAAACGTCCGAGCAACCTGCTCGGAATCTCGCTCGTTCATCTGTCACCCGTAGGTCTTGATAAATACTTTCGGCATCACTCACCCCGCTGCGGGGCCGCCTCCTATACCCCACCCCCCACCGATTGCAATCCCCACTACCCCGGCTCTTCCAAGGGAGCCTGGGCGTCCCGCCCGCCCCACTGCCCCGGCTCCCCGTCCCAACGGGACGTCCCATACCAGCCCAGCACTCCGTGCTGGGACGGGACACCACCACCGTCCCTGTCCTGAAGGGACATCTCATGCGCCTCCCCCTCCGCCTCTCCTTCACCTCTTCCCGATCTCCCCCAACCCATCCCGCTTCCCCCCCATTCAACATCCAATAATCGACGTTTGTTATTCGGCCTTCCCCTCCCCCCC
>JAQCFL010000293.1 GCA_027619375.1 Verrucomicrobiota bacterium
TCAAATGTGTATAACTTTGACCAAAATTCACATATTCCGCCGACTATCTGCTTTCCTTCTTAATTAGGCGTGTTAATTTTCATTACCACATCATGAGCAAGAAACCGAACGGCAAAGGAAAGCGCTACACCGACAAGGAAAAATCCCAAGTCCTCGAGTTCGTCGATAAGGTCAACGCCGAAAAAGGACGCGGTGGAATCACCGCCGCTGCCGCAAAATTCAACGTCACGCCCCTCACCATCAGTAATTGGATGAAGAAAACCGATGCCACTCCCCCCTCTGTTCGGAGCGGTGCCCACTTTTCCTCCAATCTGCGCCGCTTGGCCGATATTCACGAGGAAATCATGCAGGCAGAAACCGTCCTGACAAAACTGAAGCGCGAATACGCCGCCCTGAAGAAGAAACTCTAGCCCGAAGGGCTCTCGGTTAAACCCGACGACCGCACCGTCAGGTCGGGGACGGTCGCTCCATGCCGTCCGCTGGCTGCACCCTGCTCTTTATACCCATACCGGCCCTACAACTCGCGCTGAAGCGCCGTCCTCCTTCCCCTGTCCCAGCGGGACAGCTGATGTTAGCCGTCGGCTTTCCTGGCCCGGCGAAGCTGAAAGCGAAGACGACAGCCCTGATCTTTAGACACATCCCGGAGGGATCCAGAGCCATTAGCCGGTGGTTGAGGAGCAACGCGACGACACCACCGGTAGATCGGCTCACATGCTCCCAACCCTGGCAAGGGTCGCAGCCGTCGCGAGAGGTTGAGGGCGCAACGTCCGCGGCCGACACCCCTGACCGGGGTGCTCCCTTCCGTTGCACCGTGGACTGACGTGTCCTCCATAGCCCGGAGGGCGAAGGAGGAAGTCCACGGCTAACATCAATCGTCCCTCCGGGACGGAGAGGATGCCAGCCCTCCGGGATGTGTGAATACTCAGAGCGACACCCCCGCAACGCACCAAGCCACCCGATTGGCCTCAAACCGCCCCGCGCCAACTCCCCTCAACGAATGGTTCAACCCGGACGATCACCTTGGATCCTTCCAGCACACTCAACACACTGCCAAACCCACAAAAAAGACCCGCCCTGATCCAGGGCGGGTCTTTTGCTTGAGAATTGATCCGCGACTCGCGCCACGGGAAGTCTTTACTCGTCGTCGTCGTCTGCTCCGACCCCAACCGCCACGGCCAGATCAACCCATTCGATGTAGGCCATCGGTGCGGCGTCGGATGGACGTGGTCCAAGTTTGGTGATCCGGCAGTAGCCGCCCTGACGGTCGGCACAGGCCTTCGCGACTTCTTCGAAAAGGGCGCTCACCGCCTCTTTCTGACGAAGGAAGGAGACGGCAACCCGACGCGCATGGACGTCGCCACGCTTGCCGAGGGTCACCAACTTCTCCACCACCGGACGCAAGGCCTTGGCCTTGGCTACCGTGGTGCGAACCCGCTTCTCTTTGATCAATGAGCACGCGAGGTTGGCCATCATCGAGCGACGATGATCCGCGGTGCGTTGGAGTTTTGGCGTTTTTCTGCGATGCCTCATGGTTCCGGGTCTTTCTTACTCGTCGATGTTTTGGGCGATAAGATCCGCCAAGCCGACCGGGGCTTCCTCTTCCAGTCCCAGGCGCGGTGCCTGCACGGACGGAATCGGTCCCGAAAGGAGGGACGGATCGAAGGTCATTCCAAGGCTGAGCCCCAGCTCGGAAAGTTTGTCTTTGATCTCGTTGAGCGACTTCTTGCCGAAGTTGCGATACTTGAGCATCTCCGCCTCGGTCTTCATCGCCAACTGACCCACCGAAGTGATGTTGGCGTTGTTCAGACAGTTGGCGGCACGGACCGAAAGCTCGATCTCGTTGACGCTCATGTTGAGAAGCTTCTTGAGCGTGGCGTTCTCCTCGCTCTGCTCGGCCGGGGCCTCCTCGAACTCCACCGCGTCGTCGTCGTAGTTGACGAACACGTCGAGGTGGTGGCGAAGAATGGCCGAAGCATGCAAAAGCGCCTCGTGCGGCTCAATCCGACCGTCCGTCCAGATGTCCACGATCAACTTGTCGTAGTCGGTCATCTGACCCAGCCGGGTGGCGTCCACACCATACTTGACGCGGGTCACGGGCGAAAAAATGGAGTCGATCGCGATCACCCCGATTGGCATGTCCGGACGCTTGTTCTCCTCACCGGTCCGGAAACCACGTCCCACCTGCACCTCGAATTCGCAGTCAAACTTGACCTTGCGGTCGAGCGTGCAGATCACCTGGTCCTTGTTGACCACTTCGTAGATGTGGTCCTCGGTGATGTCCCCGGCGGTCACCACCCCGTCCTTGTCCACGTTGATGGACAGCACCCGGGCATCCTTGCCGTGGTGCTTGAACTTGACCTTCTTCAGGTTGAGGACGATGTCGGTGACATCCTCCACCACCCCGGCAAGGGTCGAAAACTCGTGTTGGACACCGGCGATCCGGACCGAGATGATCGCAGCACCCTCCAGGGAGGAGAGCAGCACCCGGCGAAGGGTGTTTCCGATCGTGTGGCCGTAGCCCCGCTCGAATGGTTCGGCCACGAACTTGGCATAGGTGCCGGTGGCGGTGTCCTCGTCTTTGACCAAGCGGTTCGGCACTTCGAACCGGTCGAGTCTGATCGACTCCTTGGTATCCTCCTTAGTAGCAATAGCTTCTTCTGACATGTGGTTTCTTGGTGGCCGGGTTTCCCTCCCTGCGAGCAGGCCGATCCAGTGGGACCGGTCGGGAGGACCTACGGCGATTTTGCGGCTCGCGGGGCGGGACTAAAGAGGAAAGCCAGCCCCTTTGCAACCCCTATTTTCAGGCCCAAAACGCCCCCATTTCCGGCCCCCGTCCCCACGTTCTCCCGCCCCATTGGCCCCCGCACAGACCGCCCCCCGCCCCCGCCTCCGTCCTAACAGATATCCTTTGGATTCTAACATTTGGGCCACTTTTTTAGTGGTATCGGCCCCCTCCGGGTACATATTCGGGTTCCCCCCGCGCCCCCCATGATGAAATCCAAAAGGAACCTGACCCGCTTCACATACGAAACGACTGCATTCCAAGGATGGCGCCTCTGGCTCAGCCGAGCCGGCGCGACATTCACCCGCTACTATTCGGACAAAAAATACGGCAGCGCCAAGAAATCCCTCGCCGCCGCCGAAACAGCCCTCGCCGACCTGCGCCAACTCGTCGACAACTCCCGCCGCGTGAACGGTAAACTCAGCCAGTCCACCGTCCGGAAGGCCGAAAAGCTCCTCGGAGCCTCCTGATCCCCGGCGCGCCCCCCTGCTCCATGCCCACCCGCTCCCTACACTGGTTCAGGCGGGACCTGCGCATCAGCGACAACAGCGCCCTCCACCGCGCCGCCACCGAGGCCGACCAAGTCGTCCCCCTCTACATCACCAGCACCTGGTCGGGCCAACACCTCTGGACCGGCCCACCCCGCCAGGAATTCCTCTGCGCCTGCCTCGACTCCCTGGCCCGCAACATCGAAGCCCTCGGCGGACGCCTCATCTTCCGCTCCGGCGACGCCCCCGCCGTCCTGCGCAACGTCCTCCTCGAGCAAAAAATCGACGCCCTCTACTTCAATCGCGATCCCGATCCCCACGGCCGCACCGTCGAAAGAAACATCACCGCCCTCTGCCGCGAACTCGGCGTCGCCTGTCACCCCTGCAAGGACGTCGCCCTCCATGAGCGCGACGAACTCCTCACCAACGACGGCAATCCCTACCGCGTCTTCACCCCCTACAGCCGCAAATGGCTCGACGCCGAGAAGCCCCCGCCCCTCCCAAAACCCCGCCAGCTCTTCACCCCGCCCGACATCCCCTCCGAACCCGCTCCAACCCTCCACACCTGGGGACTCCATTCCCTCGGCACCACCCTCCCCCCGGCCGGCGAACGCGCCGCCCGACAACGCCTCGACCTCGCCCTCTCCTCACGACTGGCCGCCTACAGGGATCAACGCGACTTCCCCGCCCGGGACGGCACCTCCCGCCTTTCCCAAGACCTCCGCTTCGGCACCCTCTCCATCCGCACCATCTACAAAAAGGTCGCCGCGTCCCTCCAACCCACCAGATCCCCCGCCACCCGCGAAAACCTCACCACCTTCCTGAAGGAACTCGCCTGGCGCGAGTTCTACATACAGATCCTCCATCACTTCCCCCACGTCCTCGAACTCGAGTTCAACGAAAGCTACCGCGGCCTCCCCTGGCACGAACCAGGCCCCGCCTTCCTCGCCTGGAAATCAGGCCACACCGGCTTCCCCATCGTCGACGCCGGCATGCGCCAACTCGCCGCCACCGGCTTCATGCACAACCGCCTCCGCATGATCACCGCCATGTTCCTCACCAAGGACCTCCACCTCGACTGGCGACTCGGCGAACAGTTCTTCATGCAGTCCCTCCTCGACGGGGAAATCGCCTCCAACAACGGCGGCTGGCAATGGAGCGCCGGCACCGGCGCCGACGCCGCCCCCTACTTCCGCATCCAGAACCCCTGGACCCAGTCCAAACGCTTCGACCCCGACGGCGACTACATCCGCCAATGGATCCCCGAACTCGCCGAGGTTCCCTCAAAACTCCTCCACCTCCCTCCCCCCGACAAACATCCCCGCGCCCCCCGTTACCCCG
>JAQCFL010000294.1 GCA_027619375.1 Verrucomicrobiota bacterium
TCCGGAAGTTGGCGAAGGATCTGGGGGTGGGAGACCGGGTTCACTTTTTAGGACGGCTTCCGGCGTTGGAGGATGTCTATGCGAAGATTGGGGGAAGTGATGCTTTGGTGCACCCGGCGCTGCATGAAGCATTCGGGCAGGCCTGTCTTGAGTCCCTGGCACTTGGAGTTCCGGTGATTTGTCTTGATTGGGGGGGACCGGGGTTGATCGTTGACGAGACGAGCGGATACAAAGTGGTGCCGACTGATCGGGAAGAGACCATTGCCCGATTGTCCGAGGCGATGAGACATCTGGCGACCGAGGGTAGGCGGTTGGGTGCGGAGGCTTGCAGAAGCCGGGCGGTGGGGGAGTTTTCGTGGTCGGGCATAGCGGCAGAGATCGACACCCACTATCGGCGCCTTTGCGCGGTTCCGGTGGAGAGTATGGCAGTGGTTCGTTGAGGGCTCGCAGCGGGGGAGCGAAACGACTTTTTTCGGCACGATCATGACCATGCTAAACAAATGCAAAATTCTGGTCCTTACCGGCCTTTCTCCGTTTTGGCGGATGTATCTGCGGTTCCGCGGTGTGCAGTGTGGACGAGGGGTGATTGTCATGGGTCGTCCCGGCGTGAACCGGAAGCGTGGATCGGAAGTGCGGCTGGGGAACAACGTGACATTGTGCAGCAACGCCATGGCCAACCCGGTGGCGGAAGGGGGACGTTGTCGATTGGCGACGGTGGCGCGGGGAGCGGAGTTGATCCTGCACGACGGGGTGGGGATCAGTTCAGTGGTGATCTGCGCGGCGATACGCGTGGAGATCGGAGCTGGGACGCAGATCGGGGGCGGGGCGATGATCCTGGATACGGATTTTCATCCCCGGGGGACGAACGGCGACTGGTTGACGGACCCTGCGGCGGTGGCGAAGCCTGTGGTGATCGGCAAGAAGTGCTTTATCGGGGCGCGGGCCATCATTCTTAAGGGAGTGACCGTTGGCGATGGAGCAGTGGTGGGGGCGGGGGCGGTGGTGACCCGTGATGTTCCGGCTGGAACCACTGTGGTTGGAAATCCGGCCCGCTCAATTCGAGACGCGACCGAAGCGGGCCGTGATGCCGAAGGGGCATAGGTGCGGGAAGGAGCCATTCGGCGGAGTGAAGCACATGGATTTTACGATTGTTACTGCAAGCCTCAACTACGGGCAGTATATTGGAGAGTGCCTGGAGAGCGTGTCCCTGCAGGAAGGGGTCACTTTCGAGCATCTGGTGATGGATGCCGGCTCGACAGATGATACTGCGGCGACGGTGGCGCAATATGCGCATGTCCGGTTCCACCAGGAGCCGGACAAGGGCATGAGTGAAGGGATCAACAAGGGGTTCCAAAAGGCGCAGGGTCGTTGGGTGATTTGGTTGAATGCGGATGATCGGCTGCGACCGGGTGCCCTGGCTGAGGTGAAGCAATTTGCGGGTGAGCATCCGGAGGCTGATGTGATCTTCGGGTGCTGGAATTTTGTGGATGAAGAGGGCCGGTTTCTTCGCCGCATGACGCTCTTTCCCTTTCGAAAGCGAATGCTGGCCAATCACATGTGCTATATCGCCTCGACGAGCACTTTTTACCGTCGCTCAACGACCATCGGGGAGGGCTATTTGCTCAACGAGGGGTTTGGTTGCGTGATGGATGGTGAGTACTACTGCCGACTTGCGAAGGCCGGGAAGCGATTCGAGTATCTGCCCTGCGTTCTGGCGGATTTTCGGTTGCATGAGGGAAGCATCAGCCAGAAGCACCTGTCGAAAACGGACGTGGACGGTGTGCTGGCGCGGCAACTCCAGTTGGCGGAGTCGCGGACGATCCACAGGAGCTATGGGGTGCGGTTGTTTCGGGACGAGCTCACGAATGGAATCGTGGAGGGATTGCTGTTTCATTTTTACCGAGTGCAGAAGGGCGTGCTGCGCCTCCTGCACCGCGGCTCTTGTCGTGAACCGCGAGTGGGAAGTAACCGTGAGGGAGGGCCCGGCAAGGCATCATGATTGACTTCACCATCGTGACAGCGAGTTACAACTACGGTCATCACATCGGGGAATGTCTGGACAGTGTGGTGTCCCAGGAAGGGGTGGAGGTGGAGCATCTGGTGATGGATGCGGGCTCCACAGACGACACCCGGGAGGTGGTGGAGCGATATCCGCATGCCACATTTTTTCAAGAGGCGGACAAGGGGATGAGTGACGGGATCAACAAGGGGTTTCGGAGGGCGCAGGGGCGCTGGGTGATGTGGCTGAATGCTGACGACCGATTGCGGCCGGGGGCGCTCGCCGAGGTGAAGCGGTTTGCGGAGGCGAACAGCGACGCGGATGTCATTTTCGGGGGCTGGAATTTCGTGGACGGGGACGGGGCCTTTATCCGCCGCATGACCTTGTTTCCCTTCAGTCCCCGGATTCTTGCCAATCACGGATGCTACATCGCTTCGACGAGCACCTTTTATCGGCGGGAAACCACCATTGGGGAGGGACAGTTGCTGAACATCAACTTCGCCTGCGTGATGGATGGCGAATATTTCTGCAGATTGATGCGGGCCGGAAAGAGGTTCCGCTATCTGCCGGTGGTGCTTGCTGATTTTCGGTTGCACGACGAGAGCATTAGTCAGCGGAATCTCAGAAGTGAAGATATCGAGGGCATCCTCGCCAGGCAGAAACAATTGGCCGAATCGACCACGATCCGGCGCATCTACGGGTGGGTCTTGTTCAAAGACGAGATGCTCAATTCGGTTGTGGAGGGGATTTTGTATCATGTATTCCGCGTGCAGAAGGGCCTTCTACGTTGGTTGCATTGCAGGAGTTGCCGTGAGCCGAAGGTGTGACGCGAACCTGGGGGTATGCGGGGACAGAGGGGGCGATCACTGGTGCCTAGCGGTTTTTCACGACTGAACGGGGAGGTGGAGGAGCCCATGGCCGCAAGAGCTCTTGACCCCATTCGAGAGCGCTCCCAATCTCGGCTACGGGTGTGGGGCAAGTAGCGAGAACCGTAACAATTTTCCAATATTGAAGAAATGAAGAACGATCCGAAAGCCCTCAGCAAGGGGAAAGAGATGCGGACACGCCACGACAAGACCCAGATGGTGATCAAGGCGACCATAGGCGACCTGATTTCAGATCATGCGTCTGACGCTGAACGATTGCTGGAGGTCGCAGACATTGGATGGCAAACGCTTTTTTACCGCAGTCAGATGCCTGATGCGAAACTCACGATGATTTATGATTGGCGGGACGAGCGGAGTGAGGAGGTCAAGGAGGGCGGAATCGATTTTAGACAGGTGGATTTGGAGGAGAGCCGGTTTCCCGATGAGGACGGAAGTTACGATGTGGTGGTCTGCAATCAGGTGTTCGAGCACTTGAAGAACATTTTTTTGCCCCTGTCCGAGATACACAGGGTTCTGCGTCCGGGCGGGACGTTCATTTTCAGCGTGCCCAACCTGTCGGCTCTGCACAACGTGTTCCTGACAATGTTTGGGAAGCAACCGACCACCATTCGACTGGCAGGTTCCCATGTGCGCAGTTATGCGATTTGGTCGATGACGCAGTTCCTTACCTACAACGGACATTTCAGGGTGCTGGATTTGAAGGGGGTGGGCCTCCATCCCTTCACGAGCGTCAGGATGCCGGGTGTGCTGCGGACGTATTGTCACACGCCGGTGTGGGCGCTGCGGAAAGAGGTGGTGGACAGGCCTAACTGGCAGGAAGCGCGGGAAGCCACGTTTACCACGACCAATTTCTAGGGCTTCGGTGGGCGGAGGTGCCCTCTGGTGGGAAGTATAGAGTGCGAGGAAGGATGAAAAATTGTGCCCCCTCGTTGCTGGTCTTCGCCAGCGTGCCGCCTCCGGAGCACGGGCAGAACCGGATGGTGGCGACGATGATCGAGGCGCTGGAAGCGGGGCCGGGGGTGGTGCATGTGGATGCGCGGTTCTCGGAGGACATGGAGGAGTTGGGGCGCGGTTTGTTTGGGAAGATGCTGCGGGTGTGCGGCTATCTGCGCGAGGCGTTGGCGGCGCGGTGGCGGGCGGGCGCGGGGATGAACCTATACTATGTGCCGGGACCTGTGACGTGGGCTGCGGTGGTGCGGGACTGGGTGGTTCTGGGGGTGTTGCGCCCGTGGTTTCGGCATCTGGTGCTGCACTGGCACGCGATTGGCCAGGGGGAGTGGGCGCATGGCAGCCGGCGGTGCCGCTTGCGGGGGCCGGCGTGGTTGGATCGGTGTGCGCGGGTGGTGAGTGCGTTTGTGTTGGGGCGGCCGGCCTTGTCGGTGGTGGTGAGTGCGACTTCGGGGGTGGATGCCCGGGCGGTGGAATCGCGGGAGGTGGTGGTGGTGAACAACGGGATTGAGGATCCCTGTGCGGACTACGAGGAACGGGTGGCGCCGATGCGGCGGAGGAGGGCGGAGGGGTTTCGGCTGGGGGAGGAGGCGGAGGTTCGGGTGTTGTTCATGTCGCGGGGCACTGAGGAAAAGGGGCTCTTTGATGCGCTGAGGGCGCTGGAGGAGGTGGTGAAGCGGTCGGGTGGGGGGTGGTGTGTTGCGGCGACGTTTGCGGGGGGAGTGGCGCTGGCTGCGGAGGCGCGTTTCGTGGCGGAGGGGGCACGGAT
>JAQCFL010000295.1 GCA_027619375.1 Verrucomicrobiota bacterium
GTCGGAACATCGCCCGATCAACCAGCACCAATCCATTCTAACGTTTTAACGGAAAAAAATCCGCTTCCCTGTTGTAGCGGGTTGGAGCGGCGGTGGCAATGCCGGGGAGGGAAGAGACCAGAATCCAGAGACCAGAGACCGGAGGGCGGAGGGCGGGTGGAAATGCAGAATACGGATTTCGGAATGCGGAATGGGGGAGATCTGAGGGGGGAGGGGAGGAATACCCAATGTCGAACAAGGAATGTCCAATGTCCAAGGGGAGAAGGGGAGGAGCCGGGAAGCCCGGCTGAGGCGGTCCTAAACGGGAAACCCTAATGGTTGTCAGGTGGGGGAACGGTGGGTAAGGTGCCGCCGTCCGAGCCGCTCCCGTAGTTCAACGGATAGAACAAGGGTTTCCTAAACCTTAGATACAGGTTCGATTCCTGTCGGGGGTACTTTCGTAAGTCGTTGATCGTGTGGTTGATTTGTTGGTCTTAAGGGGATTCGGGGCGGAAACGGTTGGGCTTCTTTTTTGCGGAATTCGGACCGATTCGCCACGAAAAACCGTTACAAAACCGTTACGGCTTCCCTAGGCTTAGAATTCGGCTTCCGTGGGAATTCCTCGGAGGCAATACCTAGCAACCCGTGGCGGGTCTTAAGACCACCCACCAACCCCCATTTCCCCGCCCTCCGGTCCGACCCAATGGCTGCCTCAGGGGCCGCCCTCCAAAAGCAAATTACTAGCAGCGATTCATTCCTTTGGAAATCCGTTCTCGCGGATGCGCTTGCCGATTCCGCGCAGGGTCTTGGCATCGCCGGCGTGGATGGAGCCATTAGGAGGGCAGAGCCGGGGTGTCGGCGGCGGAAAGCCGGCCGTGGAGGGCGAAGGCACCGGTAGTGGCGAGGAAGTGGCAGCGTTTCGTAGTTGAAATTCATACGGGAGGCGCAGGAGGTTGTTGACCAGCGCTCCGCGATCATTGTGCATCTCCAGCCATTCTCCCGAGCGGATCATTTCCATCAGCAGTCTTTTTGCTCTCATTCGTTTTCAAGGGGAAGCGGCAGTCATTCGAACGAACAGTCGCCCGAGTTCCTCCAGCGTCTGCACGCTCTCGATGGTCACTTGGTCGAATCTGCCGGGATCCAATTGGGGGTGATCGAGCACCAAAGTCTCCGTGAACGGAAGCAGCCATGAAACTAGGTCATCCGAGAATTCGAGGGCATGGTCCAAGTCATGGGTTCCAGGTTTCCGGCGGTTGAATGTCGCTTCGACCCGATCCGTTTCCGAATTGATGATTGTCGAGAAAAGTGGGGAGCCGGCGTCGTTCAACTTGGGATCGGAGCCGATGGCATATTCGAGGATGAGTTCCCGCCCGTCATGGTCGTCGTCGGCTTGCCAGTCGATCGGTCCTTCAGTTCCGAAATTCTGGTAATGCCAGGCTGCGGCCGCCTGAGCGGTAGCCGTGAACTGTCCAAGCACCTCGCTGGCGTCGAGTGCGCGGGGGAAGATGCAGAACTCATCGATGCTGATTTCCGGTGCTCCGGTGCGGGCTCCACCGAGGGTGACTGGGGAATTGTCGGTGCGGACTGCCCTTGCGCTGGAAGCGCCCAGCGTTTCCGCTGCACCGTCCACGTAGAGGGTGGCCTCGGTGACATTCGGGCTGCCGTCATTGGGCAGGACTACCGCGATATGACGCCAGGTGCCGCTGCGCAGGTCGGTCTGGCCGGTGATCGAGCCGCCACCAACGTCCAGTTTCAGTCGGCCGCCGGGGTCGAGTTCCAGCGTCCATGCGGCACCGTTGGTCGATGAATTCGCCCAACCGGCGATCGTCCCGGAACCGTTGGTTTTGATCCAGGAGGTGACGGTGCGGGCATTGGCCCCGACCGGGGGAAAGAAATACGTGTTAGAAAGTCCGGCCAAGTCGTTAGAGCCGTCGAAGGCGACCGCGCGGTTGTGTTTTCCGGCCACCCAGTGCGAGGTGGCATCCGGGAAATCCAGCAGGTCACCGCGCTTCGATCCGTTGGCATCGAAGACCTCGGTCCCGGAAGTGCGGTTCAGCGGCAGCCAGAGCGGGGCTTGCGCGTAGTCGGCGCCGTTGAGGCTCCGGATCACGGAGCTTTGCCAGGCGAGGAGGGAGTTCTTCATGTCGTTGAGGCGCTGGGCTTGGGTCGGATCGCCATCCAGATTGCTCGCCTCGAAGGGATCGGTTTCCAGATTGTAGAGTTCGTAGTTCGTTGCGCTCCGCCGGTGGAGCTTCCATGGCCAGTCGAGCCAGGCGCTCACTCCGGCCGAGGCGTTCTCGGCAAACTGCGGGAATTCATCGACGTCTTTTTTAATCCGTGCGGGGTCGTGCGGGAGCGGGTCGTCGGCCAACTGCTTGGTCATGATGGCGCTGAGGATGTTATCGCTGAGGGTATCCTCCCCGTCTTGGAAATCGTGCCAGAACCCGATCGCCGGGCGGCTCGTCAGGGATCCCTCGATCACACTTCGCAGGTCGATCCCGTCGAGCGGCGGTTGCTCCGCGACGGATGCGCCAGTCAACGCGAGAAGGGTCGGATAGATATCAGAGGTGACGGCGGGCACATTGGTCGAGCCGGTGAGGTTTCTAGCCGGCCACTCGATGATGCCGGGAACCCGCAGTCCGCCTTCCCAGGTGTCGCCTTTCATGTCGCGGCCACCGGAGCTTTCAGCGAGCAGCCCGCCATTGTCACTGCAGAACCAGATCAGCGTGTTCTGTTCGAGATGGTGGTCGCGCAGCCACTGGCGCAGGCGGCCAAGTTGTTCGTCGAGCAGGGTGATTTCCTGAAAATAGCCTTGGTTGGGATTCCCGTTGTAGAGGGAAGGGTTGCTGGAGAGTTCCAAGTGCGGTATGTGCGGCGCGGGCACCCAGGTCATCACGAACATCGGCTGACCTCCGCCCTTGTGGGCGTCGAGGAAGGCGATCGTGTCATCCACCACTGCTACCGATCCCTTTTCGCCGGTCCGGCGTTCGACGGTTCCATTGCGGCTGAGATACGGGTTGTTGTCGAAGTAGTTCAGCCCGATCACCCACTCGTCGAAGCCCATGCCGGACGGGTTCACCGCACTGTCCGGCTGGCCTGAGCCGATGTGGGATTTCCCGAACATGCCGGTGACATATCCTGCCGCCTTGAGCGCCCGTGGCAGGGTCGCCTCCTGATGGCTGCGCATGTAGCGGCCGTGGTTGGGCACCTTGCTGCGCAGTGGGGACCGGCCCGATAGGACGCTGGCGCGGGTGGGCGAGCAGACCGGCGCTGCGGCATAGAAGCGGTTGAAAACGTAGCCGCTCGCCGCCATTTCGTTCAGGACCGGTGTCTGCAGCAGCGGGTGGCCATTGTATCCGGCGTCTCCCCAGCCTTGGTCGTCGGCCATGACCAAAATGATGTTCGGGCGGTTCGCGGTCGTCGTTGGGGAAAAATCGAGCGTCCCCGGCGGGGTGGTCGCGGTGATGGTGGTTTCGGCCGGCAGCGATTCGTTTCCTGCCGTATCCCTGGCCGTGACGCGGTAGGTGTGGTCCTGGCTGGTGTCGAAACCGTAGTCGATGAAACTACTTTGAGCTGAGGAGCGGGTGGCGATGCGCACGAAGTCTCCGGAACCGACTTTCCGGTAGATCAGGTAGGCATCGAAATCGCTCTCCTCATTGTCATCCCAGTCCATAGCGACGGAGCTGTTAGTCGCTGTGCTTGCAAGGTTTGTGGGGGTCGATCGGACGGCCTGATAGGCATCCGCGAAACCATCGCCCAGCGCCATTTGACCAGCGCTGGTGAAGTGGAGGTTGTCAGTCTGCATGCCGTAGGTGTCGGTGACGATCAGGTGGCTGTTGGGATCTGCGGCGGCGACATTCGCCTGCGCCTGCCGGACCTGGGCCAGGAGGCTCGCCGGGATATCGATTTGCTGGGAAGACAGTTGGCTGATGAAGAATGGAAGGCCCGCTCCATATCGGGACCGGATGTCGGCAATGAAGGTCGTTAGATTCGTTTCGTAGGCGGCTTCGTATCCTTGTTTGGCATCGCGTTCGCCCTGGGTCCACAGCATGCCCACGATCTCGACCTCGTGGCCCGCTTCAGTCAGCTTGGCTAAGCCTTGTGTCACGATGTTCATGAACACGGTATATTCCGCCCCCGTGGCGGGGTCCCAATCAACCTCCAGGTCAGTGCCGCCATTCGCGTATTTGATCAGCGCAAACGAATCGTTTGCATAGGTATCGGCAACGGCGCGTCCGAAGGTAATTTCCGGACCGAAGGCAATCGCCGTGCTGCCACTTCCCGGTTGAAGATTTTCCAGCGCGGACAAGCCATTGTGATAGAACAGGACATCGGTCTGCTCCCCCTGCAATCCGACAGGAAGATCGTTCTCATTGGTGCTTCCACCCAGCATGTTGGACTGACCACCCAGCAGGAAGACCTTGACCGGTCCGGGGGCAGGCGGCGGCGAAAGCGAACGGAGCTGGTAGGCGTTGATCTTGACGTTGTCGCCCACACTCTCCGAGATGTCGAAGCCTTGTGTCGCTGCGTCCGCGGTGAAGGTGCCGGTCACCAATTGGACGTTGCTGCTGGTGTGATCCAGCGGTCCGGTTCCGTCGGCC
>JAQCFL010000296.1 GCA_027619375.1 Verrucomicrobiota bacterium
ATAAGACGGATTCCGGTGATCGTGCCGCACGACGATAATCCGAAGGCAGTCCAGCCTCTCCTCAAAAAGTATGTGATACGGAAATCTCTTCAAATTGCAGCGACGCATCCCCGACAAATCAAAATGATGACGCTCCGGATTTTTTGCGATCGACTCGATTGCGCTGTCTATCTCATCCCAAAATTGCCCGACCACCCGTTCCGACGCCCGGGCATACCCCAACGCGATCTCGCGAACGTCTCTCGCCGCCTTCGGATGAATGATCAACTCCATCAGGCCGCTCGGCTACCGCCCACAAGCCTTCCTAAACTCCTCGAGGCTCAATCCCTTCACCTCTCCCGAATCCAATTCCTCACGCCGCCGCTCCACCTCCTCGTCCTCAACCCAGTAGTGAGTCCCTTGCAGACCCTCGATGAGATGCGCCGCCAACTCCGCCCGGTCCCGTTCCGGGAGCTTGGATGCCGCGTCTCGAATCTCACCAGCCTCAATCATGCCACAAGCCTACCACCCCGCTGGCGGCCCCGCTACCTCCGATTCGTCTAGCAGCCTGTTGAAAAGGACGGGAATGAAAAACTGCGAGTCATTTTGGGAGCTGGCAAGGCGTGCCTGCCCGGGCGTAGCTACAGCGAATACTGGAAGAGGGAGTTGGTCGGGACCAACGACCGACGAACAACGCCGCCAGATCCCAAAAGGGCCGCAGCCCGAAGGGTTTTCTGCTGTGCCCCTCCCCCACCACCCTCCGCATCCGCCTCCGCCTCCCCCAGTGGCCTGACCAGCTTGCCCTCCGTAGCCGGGGGCGAAGGATGGTCCCGGTCGCAAGCCTCTTGCTCCTCAAAGCCCCGGGCTCCAGACTCTTCACCCCCGCTTTTCTTCGCCCCTGAAGGGGGTCCGGCACAACGCTCAGGGCTTGAGCCCTGTGAAACTCCCGCCCCCACACGTTCGCACCCTGAAGGGGTGCCGGCAGCCACACGACCCGGATCACCCCCCGGCATTCGCGAAACCCCCGCTCCCGCTCAAACCGAACGGCGAGAACGACCGACACGCCAGCCACCAAACCCGGCCGCCAGTCCCCCTTCAGGGCACACTGCACTTCCCGTTCCGAAACCAGGGCTCAAGCCCTGGCCTCCGTGCCTCGGTCCCTTCAGGACCACCCGCCCCTCCCCGCCCTACTTCGGCACCTCGTTCAAGGTATAATACCCGTCCGCGTGCCACAGTTCCTCCCCATCCTTCGACCGCAACCCGCCTGAATTCAGGTGATGCACGTGCCCCTGCACCATCCCCTCCACCACCAAACGCACCGACAACCCATCCGCCGCCACCGTCGCGCTGTTCACCACCGGGGTGGCTTGATCGACTTCCGGGCTACCGTAGCCCTTTTGATAAATGTAGGTCCACGCCGCCATCTTGTAAGAGGCCGCGTCCCCCGCCGTTTTGGCGTCCACTGGCTTGGTAAAGGTCAATTCAAATCCATCCGCCCTGGCCCGCATCTCGTGGACCTCGAAGGGCACCTTCCCGTTCCAGCGGGTCCGCTCAAAGCTGAAGGGAAGCCCGCCCCGCGCCGCCCAACCACGATTGGTGGTGCCCACGAACAAGGATGCGTCATCACTCAAGCGCAGCGGCACGATCCCACTGCGGAAGCCATCCAGAAAGCGCCACACCGCCCCCTGATAGACCCCGTTCACCTGCTCCAAAAAGACCCGCTGCACCTCCGAGTGCGTCTGCTCCCCCACCAGCACCTGCCCGGCGAAGGGCCCGAACTTGCCCTCGGTCTGATCGTAAATCACCCCCGTCGGCGACTGCCCCACCTTGCCATGCGGCAGGATCACGGCCGGCGGCACGAGATCCGGAAAGCGCTTCCGCTCGATCTCCATCCGCGAACCGCTCTCCGGCTCCGGCGGGGCGGGCAGACCGAGGATCTTGTGATACTTGTTCCCGCTCGGATTCCCCATGAATCCTCCTTTTTTCAGGTGTTTCAGCGACGACGAGCCATTCCAAGGCCCCTGGTTGTCGCAGTAGAACACGTCCCCCTCCTTGTTAAACCCAATCCCGCCCGGAGAACGGATCCCCGAGGCATGCGGCTCGTAGTCCCCATTCAGATTCACCCGGAAACTCCAGCCGCGCCAGTCCGAGCCCGCCCCAGCCGAGCCCGTCAAACAGGACACCGTGTAGATATTCCCGTCCTTGTCCGGATCCGTGCCAAAGGTGAATTCGTGATAGTCGCCATTGATGTCCCAAGGTGCCGCGATCGTCTCAAAACGATCCGCCCGCCCATCATCATCGCTGTCCTTCAGCCGCGTGATCTCCGGCCGCTGGGTCAGGTAGAGCCAGCCCTCCTTGTAGAACATCCCGAACGGCTCGTGCAGTCCCCGCGCAAAGAGCGACCACTTCACCTTCGACACATCCGCCTCGTAGGCTCCCTCGCAGATCCACACATCCCCACGACGCGTCGCCACCGCCACCTTCTTCTCCGGCATCAGGGCGATCGAACCGATCTCCATCACCTCCCCCTCCGGCAGGGGAATCTCCACCCGCTCGTAAAAATCCGCCATCTGCGGCGCGGCCATGGCCATCCCCGCGGCACCCAATAACAATCCAGTAGTTAACAAATGTTTCCTCATCGTTTCAAAAGGGTTCAGTTCCAAGTGTAGGTCAGGGTGATGGTGTTGTCGCCCTTCTTCAGAATCAGCGGGACGATCAGTTCCGTCCCGTTACGCAAGAAGGGCTTGCCCGTTCCGGCCTGCGAAATCTCGACCACCGCCTGCCCGGCAATGTCGAAGCGATGCGAGGCCAGCTCCGTCATCGGCCAGCCCTCCACCACCCGGAAGCAAAGGTTTTTTGGCCCGTCCTCGCCCGCCGCGATGTTGATGGTCCGCTTCAGCGCGGGCCCCTCCGGCACCGGCGCGGGGCTGTCGGTCACCTCCAGCGGCCCCAGCGTGTAGAAAAAGGTCGGCTCTTGCTGCGCATTGAACACGTAGCCCCGGAAATGCGGCTTCAACCCCTCCTCGTAGGCACCCGGCCACGGCGTGGTCCCGCTCTCCAGCACCGCAAAGGCCGGACCTTTGCTCACCTGCAGCACCCTCACCCCGGCAGGCGCGGCGCGACCCTGCCCCCGGTTGGTCCAATGCCGTCCGCCGTCCATGAACTGCCCCGTCCAAATCAGCTCCACCGCCATGTTGTCCGCGCTGAAGGCCAGGTTCACCCCGCCATCGTAGCCCACCCCGATCCCCCTCGCCGTGGTTCCCTCAATGAAATTCCGATAGATCGTCGCCTCTCCCTTCGGCGCCACGATCGGGATGCTCGGATACCCCGGATTCTTCTTCCCCTTCGCCTTCTTGACCCGCGGCGTCAACCAGTTCAGGCCCCCCGGCAAACCGGGTCCGCTCCAGCCCAGGCTGAACTCCTCCTCCCCCGTATTTTCAAAATAGGCCACCCGGATCTTGTGCGTCCCCTTCGTCAACTTCACCGAACCCTTGACCGCATTGCCAACCGCTCCGAGCCGATCAAGGACAGCGACCTGCTTGCCATCAATGTAAAGCCCCGAGCCTTCGTCGGAATCCATCAGAAAGGTGAAGTCGCCGTCCTTCGGCACCTCCAAGTCACCCTCCCACACGATCCCAAAGCCGTCCGCCCGCCCCACCTTGTCGATCCGCAGCAGTCCGTCCTGCTCCTCCTCCACCGCCGTCGGCTTGGCCTTGACCTTGGCCAGATCGGCGAGCGACTTGAAATCCCCGTGGTAAATGTTCGCCACGAGGTTCTTGATGGCCGACGGGCCATCCGTCTCCCCCGGCAAGGGGTAGCGCTTCAACAACTCTACGGACGGCCACATCTCCGCCCGGCCGGCCGTCGCGGCCCGCTGCGCGGCGATCTCCGCCGGCGTCACCGCCGACTCCGCATTCCCAAAGCTGCCCCGAACATACGTCACGATCTTCGACAGCTGCTCGTCATTGAGCATCACCCCCTGCGGCGGCATCACCAGATCGTATTCCTTGTCCCCCACCTCGATCGGTCCTTCCATCCCGTGGAGTACCGCCTGCACCATCCGGTCCGGCTTCCCCTGCACCCAGGGACTCCCCGCCAGCGGCGGAAACTGGCCATTGTTCATCCCCTTCCCGTCCGGGGCATGACAAGCCCCGCAATAGGTCTCAAAGAGGACCTTCCCGTCCTCCGCTCCCGCCGTTCCAGCGACGAATAAAACTCCCAAGGTGTGAATCAGCCAGTTCCTCATGTGCGTGCGCTGTAATACGCAGCCCTCGACGAAATCTGACAAGCCTTCCGCTCTTTCCTGTGGAATTTTCGACCATGCGACCTGATTCGTAGGAATTATTCCTCAATCCCCTCGCGGCCCCGCGCAAGGTCTGTGCCGAGTTTCGACAAAGCCAGCCGCCACCCTCCCGCCTTTATTTCAACTCCAACTCCCAAAAACCTAATCTGCGCTCTTTGCGGACTCTCCCCCCTCCTTCTCCTTCCCCCAGATCCCCCGGAAATCAATCCCCAGCTTGCCGAGCACCAGCAACACCAGCACCGGAATCCCATTGCTCATCGCCGCCGCCGCCGCCCCGCCGATGATGATCG
>JAQCFL010000297.1 GCA_027619375.1 Verrucomicrobiota bacterium
TGAAATTTATTTGGAAATTGGGGGTTGGAAATTTTCGGGTGCACGGGGTTGTCGGGTCGAATTTCCACAATCCAATTTCCAAATAAGCACCAGTCCCCAAGTTCAAAATTCCAAACCACAAAAGCCTGGCTCTCGGGCCAATTCCGGTTCCTCGGATTTCTCGTTTCCGGGGTTTTCAGCCTCTCACCGCCCCGTCTTCACGATCAACTTCCGCAACACCTCCGCCTCCCCGCGCAATTCCGCCTCAGTCCCCATCTCCGCCACCGTGAACGGCATCCGCACCCGCCAGTTCGCCCCACCCACCGTCCCCGGCACATTGAACCGCTCCTTCATCCCGTAGAGATCGGTGATCATGAACGCCGCGTAACGCGAATTGCAGCCCAACAGCCCACCCATCAAGGCCCACTTCACCTTCTCATCATACGCCACATACTTCCTCTCATCCTTCGGCACCTTCAGCCCCCCGATCTCGCTCAGAATGCGCAGGTTCCACCCCGCCCCCTGCCGCGCTCCGTAGTCGTGATGATCCAGGTTCGCCCGAAACTCATCCCACATCGCCGCCATCGGCGGATGATCATGCGTCGCGTAGGTCGCGAAACTGCACTCCTCGTACTTGCTGCCCGGGATGGGATGCTCCTCCCCCTTCTTGTCCCACTCCACCTCCCAGTGCGGGATCTTGAACCCCGCGATCCCGATCTTGTTCAAGTGCGGCCGCACATAGTCCGGCACCGCTCCCAGATCCTCACCCACCACTTCCTTGTCCCCCGCCGCCTCCTGCACCGCCCGGAGATAGCAATCCCCGTCCGCCAGATTCGCCGCCCGATGCTCGTCGGTGTCGTCCGGATGCGGCTTGAACCCCGGCAACTTTCCGCCCGTCCGACGCGCCGCCTCCTCATGATCCAACGCCAGGAATTCCGCATTCCGCCGCGGCCGCCACGGGAAGGAATAGATCCGGTAAAACCCGAGGATGTGATCGATCCGAAAAATCCCGAAGACATCCACCAACTTCTCGATCCGCCGCCGCCACCAGCGAAACCCATCCGCCTGCAGCACATCCCAGCGATATAGCGGAATCCCCCAGTTCTGCCCCCATTTCACCGCAAATTCATCGTCCTTGAAGACCCGCTCCGGCGGCGCCCCGCCACTCCATTCCAGATCAAACCACTGCGGCTCGAAAAACACATCCGCACTGCAATAGGCGATCCCGATCGGCACATCCCCCATCAACAACACGTCCTGCTCCTCCGCATAGGCCCGCACCGCCCGCCACTGGCTGAAGGCCACCCACTGCACCCACGCAAAGAACGCCAACTCCTGCTCCACATTCTGATTCGTCTTGGCCCGCTGCTGCGCGATCCACTCCCGCGCCTGCTTCGGCCGGTTGTAATTCATGCTCCACAGGCTCCACTCCTCGCTGCCGCCCTCCCGGTCCATCAGCCAACGAAACAGGCAATAGTCCTCCAACCACCTGCGCTCCCCTTCCTGAAACCGCACAAACTCCTCCCACCGCTCCCCCTCCTGCGCGGCCTTCCAAAAACGCCCGAAGGCCGTCTCCAACAAGCCACGCTTCACCAACTTCACCGCCCCATGACTCACCTGTTCTCCGGACAGCACCTGCCCCGGAATCACCAACCGCGCCGCCTCCAGATCGCTTTCCTCCAATTCCTCCACCGCCTGCAAATCGATCAGACTCGGCTCCAAGGCCACCGAACTGATCGCATTGTACGGACTGTGATCCCCACCCGTCTCGTTGATCGGCAACAACTGCAAAAATCCCACCCCATATTCCACCGCCCAGTCCACCAACTCCCGCAGCGCCCCCACATCCCCAATCCCAAGATCACCCTTCCGGCGAAGGGAGGGAACCGGGGCCAACATGCCGGCACGGCGGGTAGGTTTGCGAGTCATGCGGCGCACTCTTCACAGTCCACCCCCCACCCGCAAGCGCCGATCTCAAACGACAGCCCGTTCCGCGCGGGGTAACGCGTCCACCCCCCACCCGCAAGCGCCGATCACCTCCACCTCACTTCGAACATCGCCTCCCGCCATTACAAGGATTCAGCCCCTTTCCAGCCCCCCGGATGGCCCGACAACTGCTCCTGCGGCAGCCAGTTCTTGCCCTCCCTCCAGAAATCCGACACACTACCTCACCCTGGAGCGTAGAAATTTAAGCACCCGCCAACCATTGGACCACCGCACACAGATCCTGCTCATCGACCACCAACCCATCGTGCGGTTCGGAATCCGCAAGCTGTTGGAGAAGGATCCCGATCTCGAGGTCGCCTGGGAATGCTCCTCCTGCCACGAAGCCCTCGATCTCATCAAATCCATCTCTCCCAATCTCATCATTTCCGAGGCCCTCTTCCCGATGCGGGAATGCGTCCTCACCTTCCTCAAGGAAATCCAGGCTTCCCATCCCACCCTTCCCCTCCTTGTCTTCTCGGGCCAAAGCGAGGACCTCATCGCCGAGCGGGTCCTCAACACCGGTGGAGCCGGCTTCGTCCACAAGTCCGCATGCCCCACCGAACTCCTCACCGCCATCCGCACCGCCTTGCAGGGCGAAGTCTATATGAGCGCCCACATGGCCTCCCGCGCTCTGCGCCGTTATTCACATGGCGGATCCCATCCCGAGGAACCCAATCCCGTCGACCGACTCAGCAATCGTGAGTTGGAAATTTTTAACCTCATCGGTGTAGGTTCCTCCATTCGGGAAATTGCGAAAGAGTTGAATATCAGCATCAAGACGGTGGAAACGCACCGCAGTCACATCAAGGAAAAGCTCATTCTCCCTAAGGATCAGGGCCTCGTCTCCTTCGCCAGCCAGTGGTTCGCCTCCGGGACAGTCTTCAAGGCCAGTTGAACTTCACTAGGCTGTTCACATTTCGCCCTCGCTCCATCAGGGCTAACCCTGACTAACAAATCATGGGGAACCCCGATTGTTTTCCTTCACAGCTTACTCATAATGAGCCCATGCACATGCACTCTAGTAAATTTCTCTCTTGGCTCTTCGTGGGATCGCTCGGCCTCAGCAGCATTGCCTCCGCCGTCAGCCTCTCCTTCGTCCGGCAGACCAGCAACTCGGCGGTCGATGTGGCCGCGGACCTCTCCCTCGAGGTCATCAGCGGTGGCCCCAACACCGTCCAGTTCATCTTCTCCAAGGGAGCCCTCTACGATGGCTTCATCACTCAGATCTATTTCGAGGACGGCGATTCGCTCTTCTCGGTGATCGACTTCGACACGGTCCTCTCCTCACCCGGTGTGGCCTACGCTAGTCCCGCGACCCCCGCCAACCCTCCCGGCGTGAACCCCTTCGCCACCTCCTTCTCCCTCGACCCGAACAACCCCCAACCCACTTGGGGCATCTCCGCCGGTGAGAACGGCACCTTCATCGGAACCTTCGCCGGGCCCTTAAGCTTCGCCGATGTCGAGAACGCCATCACCAACGGCACCCTCCGCTTCGCCCTCCACGCCCAGGGCCTGCCCGGTGGTGAGAGTGACTCCTTCCTCGCCATCGCCGGAGGCGGTCCGGACGACCCTCCCCTGCCCGAGCCCTCCACCAGCCTCTTCGGCGGCCTCGCCCTCCTCTTTCTCTGCCTGCGCCGCAAACGTTGATCACGGCAACGGCACGACCCGCACTCGATAAAATTCCCGCACCGCCTGCCCGGTAGAGCGCACCGCCTGCCGGGTTTCGGTTTCCGGGGCAGCGGGATTCACCACTGTCGCCAGCGCAGTCCAGTCCACCCCGTTGGTGGACCTCTCCAGCGCATAGCTCAGGTCGATCTTCCCGGGATCCGCCACGTAGGACACCACACAGTTTCCTGCGCCGTCAGCTTCCACCTTCACCAAGCGGCCTCCCTCCGCCTTGTGCGGGTCTAACGAAAAAGCATACTCCAACAAATTCACCAGTCCGTCCCCGTCCGGATCGGCATTCGCCAGGGCCTCCGGCGAGTTCGCCGCTCCGCCAAACTCCGTCACCCGCCATTCCCCGAACCGCGTGTCCTCGATCGGCAGAGCCACCGACGCATTGGCCCCCACCGTGTAACCCGCCCCGACCTGGAGGGACACCTCCAGCATCTCCGTCCCCTCCGCCACCTCATCCGGCACCGCCTCCACCACAAAACTCACACTGCTGCTGTTCGCCGGCACCACCACCATCCCCCCCGCCATGTTGGTCACCACCACATCCCCCGGCAAATCCGCTCCACTGAATCCCACATACACGTTGGTCGCCACCGGACACGGTGCGGTCAGGGTCACCGTCACCGTGGTCTGCGATCCCGAACTCTCACAGAGACTACCCACCGCCGACAAACTCGCCGCCGGAGGACAGTTGAACGAGGCCACCGCCAGCGGATCCCCCAACACCACCATCTGCCAGGACAAATAATAGCTGCTCGACCACGCCGCCTCCACCCACGTCCGCCCCTGCAGAAAGTAGTTCCGCAACAAGGCCGAGTTGCGCGGAATGCCACTCGCCAACGGCTCCCATGCACTCCCCACCCCGAAGGTCCCCCCCACGTTCACCCACTCCGAAAGCTGCCCGTGATCACTGTAGCCCCCCCCCCCCCC
>JAQCFL010000298.1 GCA_027619375.1 Verrucomicrobiota bacterium
CCGCCTCCCCCGTGGCTGTCGGCGTCCCGCCGCAGGCCGTTCCCGTGGCGTCCCGCCGCGATACCCAACCTTGGTGTTTCCCCCAACAACCTTCCCGCCTCCCCCGTGGCTGTCGGCGTCCCGCCGCAGGCCGTTCCCGTGGCGTCCCGCCGCGATACCCACCATCACTCCCCCAAGGCCACCGCATTAGCCGCCGCATAGCTCTTCGCATGCGTCAGGCTGATCTTGATCTCCCGGACCTTCTCCCGCTCCGCAAACGCCTTCCCCAGCCCGTGCAGCAACAAACTCGGCTCCCCCGACGCGGCCCGCAGCACCTCCACGTCCGTCCAGGCCAGGTCCGCCCCGATTCCCGTCCCCAGCGCCTTGGAAACCGCCTCCTTCGCCGCCCAACGCGCCGCATAGTGCAGCTCCGGACGCTTCTGCCGGGAGCAATACTCCCGCTCCGCCGCCGTGAAGATCCGCTCCAAGAACCGATCCCCAAACTCCGCCACGGCCTCCTCGATCCGCTCCACCTCGATCACATCGATCCCGATCCCGTAAATCCTCATCCTTGCCCCCCGCTCCCGTAGCCGGCCATCAGCGCCTTCATTTCCCGCACCGCCTGCCCCAGTCCCACCCGGATGGCCCGCGCCACAATGCTGTGCCCGATGTTCAACTCGCTCAGCCCCGCCACCGCAAAGAGCGTCGTCACGTTCCCATAGTTGATCCCGTGCCCCGCATTGACCTGCAAACCCAGCCTCCGCCCCAGATCCGCCGCCGCCGCCAAGGCCTTCAGTTCCTCCTCCTGTTCCGCCCCCTGCGCATTCGCAAAGCGTCCGGTGTGCAACTCGATCATCTCCGCCCCCACCTCCCGGGACGCCTCGATCTGCGCCAGATCCGGATCCACAAACAGGCTGATCTGAATCCCCGCCTCCTGCAACAGCAGCATCCCGTCCCGCAATCCATCCTTCAGCCCCACCACATTCAACCCACCCTCCGTCGAGATCTCCTCGCGGTGCTCCGGCACCAAACACACGAAGTCCGGCTTCAAGCGCAGCGCCAGCTCCACCATCTCCGGCGTGTTGGCCATCTCAAAGTTGAGCGGCAGCCCCACCTCCCCGCGAATCGCAAAGGCATCCTCCTCCTGAATGTGCCGCCGATCCCCCCGCACATGCAAAGTAATGCTGTCCGCCCCCGCTTCCTTGGCGTCCAACGCCGCCTGCAGGGGACTCGGCTCCGCATTCGGCGAATCCAACATGGTCGCATACCGCGCCTGCCGCAGCGTGGCCACGTGATCGATGTTGACCCCCAGAAGCAAACTCATGGCGTGCAAATTAGCGCATCATTCCCCATTCCCCACTCCGAATTCCACATTGGCCTAGTGCCGGAAATGCCGGTGCCCGGTGAAGACCATGGCCATCCCCGCATCGTTCGCCGCCTTGATGACTTCCTCGTCCCGCATCGAGCCGCCCGGCTGAATACAAGCCGTCGCCCCGGCCTCGATGGCCGCCTGCAGCCCGTCCGCAAAGGGAAACATGGCATCCGAGGCAATCACGCTCCCCTTCAGCGAAAGCCCCGCCTCCTGCGCCTTCCAGACCGCAATCCGCGAGGAATCAATCCGGCTCATCTGCCCCGCCCCGATGCCGAGCGTCCGGTCGGTCGCCCCAAAGACGATCGCATTCGACTTCACATGCTTCACCACCCGCCACGCAAAGCGCATGGCCTGCAACTCAAGCTCGCTCGGCGGCCGCTCGGTCACCACCTTCGACTCCAACTTCTCCAGGCCCATCGCGGTGTGATCTCGATCCATGACCATCAATCCACCCGGCGCAGAGCGAATCAGCGGCTCCTTCTTCGCGATCTGATAGGCCTCCTTCATCTTCATGAGCCGCAGATTCTTCTTCTTCTGCAAGACTGCCCGCGCCTCCGGCTCGTAGTCCGGAGCGATGATCACATCCGTAAAGATCTCCGAAATAACCCGCGCCAAGCCCTCCGTGATCGGCCTGTTGGAGATGATCACCCCGCCAAAGGGAGCCTGCCGATCCGTTTCAAACGCCTTCTGCCAGGCCGCCCGCAGATCGTCGTCGTCCTGCCCCACCCCACAGGGATTGGTGTGCTTGAGAATGGCCACCGTGGGCCGCCGGAAATCGAGGATCAGATCCGCCGCCGCCTCAATGTCGAGGATGTTGGTGTAGCTGAGCTCCTTGCCCTGCAGTTGCGAAAAACACTCGCCAAAATTTCCGTACAACCGCGCCGCCTGGTGGGGATTGTCTCCGTAGCGCAACTCCCGCTCCAAGGGCAGCGAGACCGAAAAGCAGCCCGCCGTGCTTTCGTCGCACTGGCCGAGGTAGTTGGCGATCGCCCCGTCATACGCCGAAGTCCGCCGAAACACCTTCACCGCAAACTCCTCGCGCAGGCGCAGGGAGGTGTCACCGTCGTGTTCCTTCATGTCCTCCACCACCCGGGCGTAATCCCCCGGATCCGTCACCACGGTCACCGCCGAGGCATTCTTCGCCGCGCTCCGCAACATCGAGGGCCCCCCGATATCGATGTTCTCGATCGCCTCCTGCAGGCTGACCCCTTCCTTCGCAATGGTCTCCTCAAAGGGATAAAGGTTCACCACCACCAGATCGATGGCCGGGATGCCGTGCTTCTTGGCCTGCTTCTCATGCTCCTCCGAATCCCTCCGCTGCAGCAAACCACCATGCACTTTCGGATGCAGCGTCTTCAGCCGTCCTTCAAACAACTCCGGCGCCCCCGTGTAGTCCGACACGTCGATGACCGGCAGGCCGGCTTCCCTCAACGCCTTGGAAGTTCCGCCGGTGGAGAGCAACTCCACCCCGAATTCCTCGCTGAGAACCTTTGCAAACTCGACAAGACCTGACTTGTCCGAGACGGAGAGAAGAGCACGCTTGATCGCCATGGTGGTGGTCGGGGTCGCCCCGAGCCTCTGCTCCCTATTCAGTGCCTCCCCTTCGGGCAAGTGGAATGTCCCTCAATCCGCTCACCACCGTCTGCCGGATCTCCCCAATCCCCTCGATTCCCATTTCCACCGTATCCCCCACCCGCAGGTAGCGCGGCGGAGTGAATCCCCCCCCCACCCCCGCCGGGGTCCCCGTGGCGATCACATCCCCCGGCAGCAGGGTCATGAACCGCGAGACATAGCTCACGATCTCCGCCACCGAAAAAATCATGTCCGCCGTCTCACTGTGCTGCCGCACCTCCCCGTTCACCTTGGTCCACAACGACAGATCCTGCACATCCGCAATCTCATCCACCGTCACCAACTCCGGCCCGGCCGGCGCAAAGGTGTCGCAACTCTTCCCCTTCACCCACTGCCCGCCCCGCTCCTTTTGGAAGGCCCGTTCGCTGTAATCACACATGACCGTGTAACCCGCGATGATATTACGGACTTCCGTTTGTTCCACGTGGACTCCTCGCTTTTCTAAAATAATTGCCAGCTCCACCTCATAGTCGAGCTTCTCCGAATCGCGTGGAACCACCACGTGATCATAGGGTCCCGACCACGCCGTGCTGGCCTTCATGAAGAGCACCGGTTCACTCGGCAGCTCCCCTCCCATCTCCCGCGCATGGGCCGCATAGTTCTGCCCCACACAGATGATCTTCGAGGGCCGCGCCACCGGCGGCAGCACCACCACATCCTCCAGCACCGGCACTCCGCCCGGGGCCCCCTTCACGAGCCATTCGCGCAACTCGCCCATCCCGCCCCGCTCAAAGAACGCCTCGTCGTAGTCCCGCGCCAATTCCCCCGCATCCACCCGCTGCCCATCCGGCGTGATGACCCCGCAGCCCACCGCGCCATCCCCACGCCGAAATCGAAACAACCTCATTCGACCATTCCTCCCGCCTTGGCCGATTTGATCACCCTCCCTTGCGCCGCCGCATCCAACAAACCGACCCTGAGGTAGGTTGCATCAAAGTAGGCCCGGGCCCCATGAAACTCGTGCGAATTCACACTCATCAACTCGATCCGCCCATCCTCGTTCCGATCATTGAAGAAACTGATCCAACACTCTTCATTACTGCCCTCGATGGCCACCGAAAAGCGCGCCATCGATTCGTTCACCTTCGCCAATCCCCCGATCACCCCCACATGAAAGGACGTGCCGCGCACCACTTCACAGGTGAAGTAAATCCCTTCCTTGGCCTGCACAATTTCCAGCAAGCCACCCCGACCATCCGAATAGGTCCCCGTCCACGCACCCTGCTCCCCGATCCCCTTCCATGCCTTCAGGTAATCGATCCGCCCCTCCGTCATCCCCGCCATCATCTCCCAATACGCGACATCCTGCGTGGGATCGTCGGGAGTCGTCCGCGCCTGACCTTCCGCAATGTAGTCCCGATACCCCACCCACTCCCGCTGATCCGGCTGCATCGCCGTGAACCGATACTCGGGCAACTCCTTCTTCAGGGCCGCATAGACCTCGTTCAGGGCCCGGTCATGTTTTTGAAATTCCGCCTTCCATTGGGCCAGGCTCAGGACCCGATCCTCCGCCGCCGCCACCAGCAGGCTCCCCAACAACGTCAATGTCACCAATAGTGTTCTCACCC
>JAQCFL010000299.1 GCA_027619375.1 Verrucomicrobiota bacterium
AGGGGTGCGGAGAACGGCGCGGTAGCCGGAGGACGCGGCGGATCCCTGATCGGGCGGCGAGGTGGCGGAGGTGAGGAGGAGGAGGGCGGATTTGCGATTGTTTTTCAACTTGCGGATCCTGCCGCCGAGTTCCTCGACCGGGATGCGGCCACCGTGGTCGGCGACGATGATGAGGGGGAAGGTGTTCTTCTTGAGGAGGGTGAGTGCGGTCTGCGCGTCGCGTTCAGCGTGGAGTTCGAGGCCGGTGGTGGCGATGCGTTTGCCGAGGAGGCGGCTCCCGAGTTCGCTGCCTCCGATGAGCAGGGCCCGGTGTCCGGCGAGGGGGCGGGGCGGGGTCTCTCCATGGGAGGATGGGAGGAGGGGGATGCCGAACCAGAATTCGGCGCCTTGTCCGGGCTGGGAGCGGGCTTCGATGTAGCCGCCCATGCGATCGACCAGCTTGCGGCAGATGGCGAGTCCGAGGCCGGTGCCTCCGAATTTTTGGGTGGTGGTGGCATCCTCCTGGACGAAGGGCATGAAGAGGCTTTCGGTTTTGGAGGGGTCGAAGCCGAGGCCGGTGTCGCGGACGGAGAAGGCCAGGAAGCGGTCGCCCTGCACCGCGCAACGGACGAGGATGTGGCCCTCTTCGGTGAACTTGAGGGCGTTGGAGACGAGGTTGGTGAGGATCTGGCGGATGCGGGTGATGTCGCCGCGGACGAGGGGGGGGACCCCGTTGAGGATTTCGTAGTGCAGTTCGACGGAGGCGAGCTTGCTGCTGTTGGCATGCATCTCGAAGACATCCTCGATGCAGGCGACCGGACTGAATTCGATTTCCTCGAGTTCGAAGCGGCCGCTTTCGATGCGGGAGAGGTGGAGGATGTCGTCGATGATGCGGAGGAGGATGTCTCCACTGCGGCCGACCATGTCCACGTATTGCTGTTGGATTGTGGAGAGTTCGCTTTCGGCCAGGAGATGGGAGAATCCGATGATGCCATTGAGGGGGGTGCGGATCTCATGGCTCATGGTGGCGAGGAAGAGAAGTCTGGCTTCGTTGGCTTGTTCGGCCTGCTCGGTGGCGTGTTTGCTTTCCTCGAGGGCCTCGCATCGCCGGGTGATGTCGGTGATGGAGGCGTGGAAGAAGATGCGTCCGTCGCTGCGGAGCCGATTCCAGAAAATCTCGGCCGGGAAGGTCGTGCCGTCGGAGCGGACGACCTGAGTCTCAACATAGGCCTGTCCGGAAAGCTGGGTTTGGAGGAAGGCCTGATCGACTTTTTCCAAGGTGGAGGGGTCGAGAAACTGAATGGCCTTGGAGCCCGGAAGAGAATCTGGTCGGTAGCCGACCATCGTGCCGGCCTGTTCGTTGGCCTCGAGGATGGTGCCGCTGTCATCGACGATGAGGATGCCGTGCGGGGAGGCGTGGAAGAAGGCCTCGAAACGTCCCGGACCTGCCTCCGCCCGAACGGCGGGGGGAGCAACTTGGGGTGGTGGTGCTAGTAGTTCGCTCACGGGAGGGACGGGTGATGGGGGCCTCGATGTCAGCTTTCCCCGGGGTGGTTTCAGCGTCTCTTGGGGAGGAGAGGCCAAGCAATCAGCGGTTCTTTGATAAACTTTATAACCTTACCGCGCGGAATTTTTATCATTCTAAATAAAATTTCCTGAAATGCCCATCATAATCGATTCCCCGGGGGCCGCTAATCGCAGTCGCGAAATCGAGGCGGGGAGGCATACTGCGGGCCATGTCGCTCTTGAATGTCGGGCAATTGGCTGCGCTGTATGATCTCGCGGGGCCGCAAATGGGGGATTTATTGGACGATTACGCCAGATCGACTAGTGAAGCTCTGGCCAAGCTGGCTGGCTTGGTGGCCGGGGAGGAGGCGGTGGAGTTGGTGCACGAGGTCCGAGGAGCCTCGGCGACGATGGGGATGGCGGCGCTTGAGGGAAAGCTGGGGGAATTGGAGGGTCGGCTGCGAGGGGGGCAGGCTCCCAACCCCGCTGATTTACAGCAGATGATGATTCTTTTGGCCGAATCGATTGCGGCGGTGACCAGTCGTTTGGCGGATGGAGGGACGGGAGAACATCCCGGGGGCTAAGGCCAATTCGTGCTTTCCTTGGGATCAGCCGAGGCTTCCATGCCGTGAGAGCGTGCGGCGCCAGCGTCGTGTCAGATGGGACTCAGGAGGAGGCGTCGTCGGCCCTGGCCAGGCAGGGGAAGCGCGGACAGCCCTGGAACCGGCTTGGATTGCCGAGGAAAGGGATCGGCCTTGGGGAGATTGGGAAGAGCCTCGCGCACCACGAGTGGATTCGGGGACCTCGGACTGGTCTCCACCGCCTTGGCGTCATGGAGCGAGGCCGCGATGCGGAAGGGGTTGGCGTCCAAGGAGGGGGTTGGGTGGAGAGAGTTGTTGTTGAACATGGCGGGGATCGGATGACGCCGTGAATATAAAAACTTTTAGCTAGCTAGCAAGAATTAACAATAAAGGAGTCTGTGATGAATGCGCGTCGGGCGGTCCTGGGGTCTATCTAAGTCATTGATAATCAGATTAATTTTGGTGTCGCAGGTGGATGGGTTGCCGTGTTTTCGTGCAAATCTCAGATAGTTAAGATATCCTAATAGATGTGACAATTTTTAGTAAAGGGAGTGTGGGAGAGGGAGTTGGCGAGGGGGGATGGGCGAGTTGGCTGGAGTGGGGGATGCGGGGATCTGGTCGGCCGTCTTGGCGTGGGCCGCCGTCGTGTTAGGGTCTGGGCATGAGACTACCTGCCCTCCTGTTGGCTTTGGGACTGCTGAGCGGCGAGGCTTGGGGGGCGCTAAATTTGCTCTTCCTGTTGGTGGATGATTTGGGAAATGGCGACCTGTCCTGTCAGGGGGCGGAGGATCTGCGGACGCCGCACATCGATGCGCTGTTTGCGAAGGGGCTGCATTTTGACCGGGGCTACGCGAACTGTCCGGTGTGTTCGCCGACGAGGGCGGCGTTTCTGTCGGGGCGGTATCAGGAGTTGGTGGGGGTGCCGGGAGTGATCCGGACGCATGCGAAGGACAGTTGGGGGTATTTGAATCCGGGAGTGGATTTGTTGCCGGTGCCGTTGAAGAAGGCGGGCTATGCGACGGCGCTGATCGGGAAGTGGCATCTCGGGCTGGAGCCGGAGAACCATCCGAACGCGCGGGGTTTCGATCATTTTCACGGCTTTCTCGGCGACATGATGGACGACTACTACAAGCATCGTCGTCACGGGAACAACTACATGCGGAAGGATGCGGAGGTCATCACGCCGGAGGGGCATGCCACGGATGTGTTCACGGATTGGGCGGTGGAGTATTTGCGGGGGCGGGTTGGGAAGGAGGAGCCGTTCTTCCTCTATCTGGCCTACAACGCGCCGCACACGCCGATTCAGCCACCGGCGGACTGGTTGGCGAAGGTGGTGGAGCGGGAGGAGGGGATTGATCCGAGGAGGGCGAAGTTGGTCGCGCTGATTGAGCATCTGGATGCGGGAGTGGGCCGGGTGATGGCGGCGCTGGAGGAGACGGGATTGGCGGGGGAGACGCTGGTGGTGTTCACCTCGGACAATGGGGGGCAGTTGGATGTGGGGGCCCGCAATGGGGCGTTGCGCGGGGGGAAGCAGGACATGTATGAGGGTGGTTTGCGGGTGCCGACCTGTGCGGTGTGGCCGGGGGTGATCGAGGCGGGGCGGCGGTCGGAGCAACGCACCTTGACGATGGATTGGTTTCCGACCTTCCTGCAGGCGGCGGGAGTGGAAGTGCCGGCGGGGATTGACGGGGTGGGGTTCCTTTCCCACTTGAAGGGCGGGGAGGCGGTTATTGCGGAGCGGGATGTCTTCTTCACGCGGCGGGAGGGGAATCAGCGCTACATGGGTGAGTCGACCTGGGCGATGCTGAGGGGGAATCGGAAATTGGTGAAGAACTCGCCGTTCGAGGGATGGGAGTTCTATGATCTGCAAGAAGATCCCCTGGAGGAGCATGATCTGGCGGGGAAGCGGGGGAAGGACTACATGGAGATGGTTGCGGCCATGCGGCGGCAGATCCAACGGGGGGGGGCGGTGCGGTGGCAAAAGGGGGAGTGATCGCGGGAAGGTCGGAGTGGATTGGCGCTCCCATCTCGCCTTGGCGAGTCTTCAGAACCGGATTTGGCATGTGAGACGGGCTACATTGGTTTGCAATTTCGAATTTGAGGACTGGAGTATATTTGGAAATTGAATCGTGGAGCTTCGGCGGCACAGCCCGATGACCCAGGGAAAATTTTCAACCCCCAAGCTCCAAATAAATTTCAAATCCAGATCCCAAGAAGCAAACCCAAAATGACTCGCCCTTTTTCATTCCCGTCTTTTTGGGCAGGCTGCTAGGGTTCGGGCAGCGGGGGAGGAGCGAGGAGTTCCGATCCGGTGGCCCGATTGCCCATGAAACCCAAAGCCCTCATTCTGGATCGTGACGGGACGCTCATCGAGCATGTGCCGTATTTGCATGATCCGGGCGAGGTGCGGTTGTTGCCGGGGGTGCGGGAGGCGTTGAAGTTGGCGAGGGATGCGGGGGCGGCGCTCTTTTTGCACACGAAC
>JAQCFL010000300.1 GCA_027619375.1 Verrucomicrobiota bacterium
GGGGGAGGGAGGGGCGGGGATGGAACTGCCGACGTCCCGCAGGGACGCCGCCACGCGGGGAGGGGGGCGCTAAGGCTTGCGGTTTGGGGGAGTTGGGGCATGCTTCGCGCGCTTTGACGGAACCGACGGTCAGACCGGGCTTGGAGGAATTCCGCTCCCTCGCGGAGCGGGGGAATGTGGTGCCGTTGTACGCGCAGTTTGCGGCGGATTTTGAGACGCCCTTGTCGGCCTTTCTGAAGATCCGGGATGGGAAGAACGCCTTCCTCTTTGAGAGCGCGGAGAGCACGGACGCGAGTGGGCGTTGGTCGATCGTGGGGAGTAATCCACGGGCCGTTTTCCAAGCGAAGGGGATGGAGATCTCGGTGACGCGGGGGAGCGAGGTGGTGAAGCACACGGCGGAGAAGGATTTGTTGGCGGAGCTGGAGAAGTTCATGAGTCAATATCGGCCGGTGACCCACGGGAATGCGCCGCCGTTTTTTGGCGGGGCGGTGGGGTATCTGGCCTATGACGCGGTGCGGCAGTTCGAGCCATCGATCGGGGAGGCGCCGAAGGATGATCTGGGGTTGCCGGAGGCGGTTTACATGATCGCGGATTCGCTGCTGTTGTTTGATCACAAGCTGCGGCGGCTGCTGGTGGTGGCGAACGCCTTTCTGGATGAGCACGAATCGCCGGAGGAGGCCTACGGGGAGGCTCGGGGGAAGATCGGGGCGCTGGTGGAGATTTTGAATCGTCCGCTGCATGTGCCGGCGCTGGATGGCTTGCAGGCCTACGATGCGCCGGAGGCGCGGAGCAACACGACGCAGGAGGAGTATGAGGGGATGGTGCGGGAGGCGAAGGAATACATTGCGGCGGGGGACATTTTCCAGGTGGTGCCGAGTCAGCGGTTTGAGGCGGACTTTGTGGCGGCCCCGGTGGATTTGTATCGGGCCCTGCGGCATGTGAATCCGTCGCCCTACATGTTCATCGTGGAGTTGGAGGGTTTTTCCTTGGTAGGGAGTTCGCCGGAGGTGCATGTGCGGGCGATCGAGGGGCGAATCGACATCCGGCCGATCGCGGGGACGCGCTGGAGGGGGAAGACGAAGGAGGAGGATGATGCGCTGGCGGCGGATTTGCTGGGGGATGAGAAGGAACGGGCCGAACATTTGATGCTGGTGGACCTGGCCCGCAACGATGTGGGGCGGATCGCGGAGCACGGCTCGGTGTCGGTGGATGATTTCATGATGGTGGAGCGCTACAGCCACGTGATGCACATCGTCTCGAACGTGAGCGGCAGGCTTTCGCCGGAGCACAGCAGCTATGACGTGCTGCGGGCCACCTTTCCGGCGGGGACGGTGAGCGGGGCGCCGAAGATCCGGGCGATGCAGATCATCAATGGGCTGGAGAAGAACAAGCGCAACGCCTATGCGGGAGCGGTGGGGTATTTCGGCTGGGACGGCGGGCACGATTCGTGCATCGCGCTGCGGACCTGTTTGTTGAAGGACGGGAAGGTCTATGTGCAGGCCGGGGCGGGGGTGGTGGCGGACAGTGATCCGACCTACGAATATAATGAAACCGTGAACAAGGCGATGGGCATGATGAAGGCCATCGGCTTGGCGAAAACCTTGGAGGATTGAACTGATGCTGCTCGTTATCGATAATTACGACTCGTTCACCTACAACCTCGTGCAGTATTTCGGGGAGTTGGGGTCGACGATGGTGGTGCGGCGGAACGACGAGGTGACGCTGAAGGAGATCCGGAAGATGGGGCCGGCGCACATTTGCATCTCGCCGGGGCCCTGTACGCCGGATGACGCGGGGGTGAGTTGTGCGGTGGTGAAGGAATTTGGAGCGAGGATTCCGTTGCTGGGGGTGTGCCTGGGGCATCAGAGCATCGGGCAGGTGTATGGAGGGGATGTGGTGCGGGCCGGACGGTTGATGCACGGGAAGACCTCGCAGATTTCGCATGACGGCAAAGGAGTGTTTGCGGGGATGGGGAATCCGTTCACGGCGACGCGGTATCATTCGCTGATCGTGAAGCGGGAGACGCTGCCGGATTGTCTGGAGGTCACGGCGTGGACCGATCAGGAGGAGATCATGGGCCTGCGGCACAGGGAGCATCCGGTGCATGGGGTGCAGTTTCATCCGGAGTCGATCTTGACGGAGGGTGGGAAGCGGATGCTGGGGAATTTTTTGAGGATGTGAGGGGGAATTGGTTGTTGGTTATTGGGAATTGGGAACCGTCTCTGCTCTCCGAGCTCTGCCGGGTCGAGATGGGCGCGGATTTGCGCGAGTTGGGGGTGGGTTGACCGCTGATGGCGCTGATTTCTCTGTGGGGGAGGGGGATTTTGTTGGGTGGGGGCGTTTAGATTTGAGGGCGGAGGTCGTTGCGGGTGAGGTTGAGGCGGGCGGCTTCGGCATCGATGCCGTGGAAGTGAGGGAAACGGGTGCGGTAGAGGATCCAGCCGGAGACGGGGAGGGCCATGAGGAGCATCCAAGCCAGCTTTCTCCCTTCGCCGATGTTTCGGCCCACTCGGAGGACGCGGAAGACGAAGAAGAGGGAGAGGGCGATCCAGATGCCGAGGAGCAGTTCGGAGTCGGACCTGTTGATGAAGCCGGCGACGACAAGGGCGGTCATCACGATCCAGATGAAGGAGGAGGCGCGGTAGGATTGCCAGTTGAAGTTGGATTCCCATTCACGGAAAAGCCAGACCGCCGCGCCGATGGCAATGAGGGCAAAGTGGACGAAAACGAGGAACACGTCCTCGTTCATGGTGACGAATCATCCGAGTGAGAAGAGGGGCATTGTCGGCATGTTAGAGAGGGGGGTGGGGGGAGTCAAGCTGGGGAGAGGGGTGTTGCTATGTGATGAAACGCGGCGGGACGCCGAAGCCACTGCGTGGGGAAGTCGGCTGGGCGGTTCCGGCTTCGCTGGGAGCTCTGCCGGGACAGGTGGAAACCGCCGCCACGCGTGGGGAGGCTTGCGACCGGGACGGTCACGCCACTGTTGGGGGGGGCACTGTTGGGGAGTCGGCTGGGCGGTTGGAAACCGCCGCCACGGGGGGGAGGCTTGCGACCGGGACGGTCACGCCACTATCTGGTGGACGACTTCGCCGTGGACGTCGGTGAGGCGGAAGTCGCGGCCTTGGGAGCGGTGGGTGAGTTTGGTGTGGTCGAAGCCGAGGAGGTGGAGGAGGGTGGCGTTGAGGTCGTGGATGTGGACCTTGTCCTCCACGGCGTTGAAGCCGAGTTCGTCGGTTTTGCCGAGGGTGGTGCCGCCCTTGATGCCGCCGCCGGAGAGCCACATGGAGAAGGCGTTGGGGTGGTGGTCGCGGCCGTCGTTGCCACCCTGGACCATGGGGGTGCGGCCGAATTCGCCGCCCCAGACGATGAGGGTGTCCTCGAGGAGGCCTCGTTGTTTGAGATCTTGAATGAGGGCGGCGCAGGCTTGGTCGACGTCCCTGCAGTTCCTTTTCAATCCGCCGACGAGGTCGCCGTGTTGGTCCCAGGATTCGTGGAAGAGTTCGACGAAGCGGACGCCGCGTTCGACGAGTCTTCTGGCGAGGAGGCAGTTGTTGGCGAAGGAGGATTTGCCGGGGGTGGCGCCGTAAAGTTTCTGGATATGTTCCGGTTCGCGGGAGATGTCGGTGACTTCGGGGGCGACGTCCTGCATGCGGAAGGCCATTTCGAAGGCGTTGATGCGGCTTTGGATTTCGGGATCACCGACCGAGTCGAAGCGTTTCTGGTTGAGGCGGTTGACGGCGTCGATGGTGGCGCGTTGGGAGGATCGGGTGATGCCTTGGGGATCGGAGAGGTAGAGGACGGGGTCGCCGGTGGAGCGGAACTGGACGCCTTCGTAAACGGAGGGGAGGAAGCCGGAGCCCCAGTTGGAGGAGCCGCCGGAGGGGCCCTTTTCGCCGGAGGACATGACGACGAAGGAGGGGAGGTTGTCGGTTTCGGAGCCGAGGGCGTAGGTGACCCAGGAGCCGAGGGAGGGTCGGCCGAATTGTTGGGAGCCGGTGGAGAGGAGGATCTGGGCGGGGGCGTGGTTGAAGGCCTCGGTGTGCATGGAGCGGATGAGGGCGATGTCGTCGGCCTGCGCTCCGATGTGGGGGAGGATTTCGGCCATCTCGAGGTCGGCCTGGCCGTAGTTCTTGAATTTGAACTTGGGGCCGAGGAGGGAGTTTTCGGGATTGATGAAGGCGGCGCGGTAGTTCTTGAGGAGTTCGGCGGGGGGCTTGGTGCCGTCGAGGCGGGCGAGGTCGGGTTTGTAGTCGAAGAGGTCGAGGTGGCTGGGGGCGCCGCCCATGAAGAGGAAGATGACGTTCTTGGCTTTGGCGGGATGTTGGGAGGGTTTGGGGGTGAGGGGATTGGTGAAGTTGGCGGCGTTGGCTTCCCGGGCGAGGAGGGAGGTGAGGGCGATGGAGCCGAGGCCGAGGCCGCAGTCCTTTAGGAACCAACGGCGGGAGTGGGAGCGTTGGAGGTTGGTTACTGTTGATTGGGGAAGCATTTTTTCAGTATTCAGTATTCAGTATTCAGTATTCAGTATTCAGTATTCAGAGGT
>JAQCFL010000301.1 GCA_027619375.1 Verrucomicrobiota bacterium
GGCGGGGGTGGGGGGAGCGCGGGCGGAGAACCGGCCGGCGGAGTTGCCGATCTACGCGATCGACATTCTTGCCAAGCTCGATGCGTTGACCGGACGGCTGGGGCAGGCCTATGCGGAGTACAAGTTCAACGACATTGCTTCGCAGCTGTATGAATTTTTCTGGAGCAACTTCTGCGATCTTTATCTGGAAGCGGTGAAGAACGACTTCGGGGGATCGGAGGAGCGGAAGGAGGCCACGCTGTGGACGATCGATGTTTGCCTGGCGCGGTTGTTGCAGCTGTTGCATCCGTTGATGCCGCATGTGAGCGAGGAGCTGTGGGAGACGCTCGGCTTTGCTGAAGAAGGGACGTTTTTGGTCACCACGCCGCTGGCGGTGAGGCCGGTGTTGGAGGGGCTCTCCGCAGCGGAGATCAAGACGGCGCGGGAACGGACCGCGACGGTTTTTGAGGCGGCCAGCCGGGTGCGGAATTTGAAGGCGGAGTATAATTTGGCCGGGAACCGGAACGTGAAGCTGGTGGTGAAGCCCTCGGCGGAGTGGGTTCTCGCGGAAGGCGGGACGCTGGCCCTGCTGGCGGGGGCGGCGGAGGTGGTCTTCGAGCCGGAGATTTCCATGCCGAAGGGGACGCCGGCGGCGGTGACGCCCATGGGGGAAACCTACATGCCGCTGGAGGGGTTGATCGACGTGGAGGCCGAGCAGGCGCGCCTCGACAAGGAGATCGAGAAGATCGAGAAGGAGCTGCAGAAGTCCGAAAACAAGCTAGGGAACCCCAGTTTCATCGCGCGGGCCAAGCCGGAGGTCGTTGAGCAGGAACGGGCCCGGCTGGTGGAGTGGGGGGAAAAAATCGCCCAATTGCGAGAAATGCGAAAATCGCTAGGTTGATTCTGCGGTTGGATGTTTAGTTGGGCAGGACGGTCCAGATCCTGCTCTTCCCCCTAGATGACCTCGCTCCAAGACATTCCCGGGCTCGACCCCGAACTGGTGCCTTTGCTCCAGTTGGTTGGGGTGGAGACGGCTGGCGATCTGGCGGTGGTGCCGGCGAAGATCGTGTATCGGGCCTTGGAGAGGGAAATGGGGTTCGGGAACGGGGTTCCGAGTCTGGAGGAGATCGAATCGTGGCAGAAGGCGGTGCGGAGCAGCAGGATCCCGGGTGGGCCGGGAGCGAAGAAGGTTTCCTCCGGGGATCGGCTCCTGGTAGCGGAGGCCTTGTCGAGCAAGCAGCTGATGGCTTCGGGGATCGCGGCCTCGACGGTGCCGATTGCGCGGATTCTGGGTGACCCGTCGGATTTGACCTTGATGGCCTCGCGTAGTGGAGCCTCGCGCAATGGAACGGCGGAGGGGCTGGAGCATCGGACGGAGGCGCCGGCGAAGGCGCGGGAACCGGCGCGGGAACCGATTCATCCGCGTGAGGACGATCCGCTGGAGGTGCATGCGGTGGAGTCGTCGCGGATCAGGCGCTTGGAGGACCGGAAGCGGGAAGTGGAGGTGCCGGAGAGGAAGGAAGCGGAGGAGGTGCCGGATGGGGAGGATGGGGGGGAGGCGGAGGAGGAGATGCGCTTTCCCTCCACGGAGGTGCGGAGTCGAGCGGAGCAGGATTTCGAGCGGAAGAACCGGGGGATGACCCACAAGGAGCCGGGTCGGGTGTTGATTGGAGCGTTGGCGCTACTGGTGAGCAACCTGTTGGTGTTGATCGGGGTGGGGACCGTGGCGACGGCTCTGGTGATGGAGTATTACCTGAAAATGCAGGTGCCGCCCTATCTGGCGTTCGGTTTGATGACGTTTCCCTTGGCGTTGCTCATTTTTCTGACGCTTGGGACGCGGCCGCGGTGTCGCTTGTGCGGACAGCGTTTGTTCCTGCCGCGGAAGTGTCGTCGGCATGAGCGGGCCCATCGATCGTTTTTGGGTTATGCGATCACGCTAGCCTTGCACGTGGTCTTCTTTCGGTGGTTTCGCTGCAATCTGTGCGGGACGAAGCAGCGGTTGAATTGAGGGGGTTTGCGAATGGGGATCCGGCGTCGTCTTGGGGCGATGCCGGGACAGGATGGGGAGTGCGGAGTGCGGAGTGCGGAGTGGGGAGTGCGGAGGATTACTCCCGGTTTTTTGAGTCGATGACGATGGTGACGGGGCCGTCGTTGAGGAGGGCGACATCCATCATGGCGCCGAAGCGGCCGCGGCCGACGGGTTTGCGGAGGAGCGTTTCGAGGGTGGCGCAGAAATGTTCGTAGAGGGGCTCGGAGAGGTCGGGTCGGGCGGCGCGGATGAAGGAGGGGCGGTTTCCTTTTTTGGTGCTGGCGTGGAGGGTGAACTGGCTGACGACGAGGGCTTCGCCGCCGGTGTCGAGGAGGGAGCGGTTCATGAGGCCGGCCTCGTCCTCGTGAATGCGCATGTTGGCCAGTTTGGCGGCCAGCCATTCGCCATCGGAGGCGTCGTCGCCGTTCTCGACGCCGAGGAGGATGAGAAGGCCGGGGCCGATGGCGGAAATTCGGGTGCCGTCGACGGTGACGGAGGCTTCGCGGACGCGTTGGAGGACTGCTCGCATGGGGGAGGGCCTTCGGCCCGGTTATCGGTTATCAGTTATTGGTGATCAGGAGGGAGCGGCTACAGAACGGGACAATTGCAGGGGCAGGCGGTTGTGTCGAGATCTGGGGGAATATTGATTGAGTCGATGGAGAATGCTTGGTTGTATCGATTTCGTGAACATCCACCATCTGGAGCTGTTTTATTATGTGGCCAAGTATGAGGGCATCACGGCGGCGGTGCGGAAGATGCCGTATGGCATTCAGCAGCCGGCGGTGAGTGGGCAGATCCTGCATTTGGAGCGGGAGTTGGGAGTAAAGTTGTTCAATCGGCGGCCCTTTGCGCTGACCCCGGCGGGGGAGGAGCTGTACGATTATCTTTATCCGTTCTTTTCGCAGCTCTCGGAGGTGGAGGCGCGGTTGAAGGGGGAGGAGAGCCGGCACTTGCGGATCGCGGCATCGGCCGCGGTGCTGCGGAACCATTTGCCGGACGTGCTGGTGGAGATGCGGGAGGCGGAGCCGAATCTGCGGCTGACCTTGCGCGAGGTGGAACCGGCCGACATGCATGCGATGCTGGGCAATCAACAGGTGGATATCGGGGTGAGTCTGATCTACGGACGCTACACGGATGCCTTGCAGACGCGGGAACTACTGCGTCTGCCGTTTGTGCTGCTGGTGCCGGAAATCTGGGGGGTGACGAAGTTTTCGGAGGTGGTGGAGGATGATGAGTTCGGGAAGGGGAAGGTGGCGAAGTATCCGCTGGTGGGGCTGCCGCCGCATGAGGTGTTGAGCAAGATTTTTCAGGAGGCGCTCGATGAGCGGGACATCGTGTGGGCGCCGAGTGTGGAGGTGGATTCGCTGGAGATCGTGGAGGAGTATGTGGCGCGGGGATTCGGGGCGGGGGTGAGCATTCAGATTCCGGGGCGGGAGAACCTGCCCGGGGTGCGGCCGGTGGCGCTGCGGGGGTTTCCGCCGGCGGTGGTGGGGGCGCTCTATCAGGGAACGCTGAAGCCCCTGGCGAAGGAGTTTCTGAATCTGGCATCGAAAAGGGCGAAGCAATTGGGCAAGAAGCGCTAAGCAATGACGATGACGAGCAAAGGATTGATTCTAAAAGTGGACTGTCCGGACCGGCCGGGATTGGTGGCGAAGATCGCGGGCTATGTGGCGGATCACGCCGCGAACCTGGTGGAGTTCAACCAGTTCACGGACCGGGTCAGTGAGAAGTTTTTTGCGCGGTTGGAGATCGATACGAGCGGCTTGGACGTGGATGTGGAGGATTTTGTGGAGGGCTTCGGGACGCTGGGTCGGTCCCTGCAGGCCCGCTGGCACTTCCGGCATCTGCCCTACAAGATGCGGACGGCGGTGCTGGTGACGCAGACGGATCATTGTTTGCACGAGGTGCTGTGGCGGACGCAGTTGGGGGAGATGCCGATCGAGATCACTTCGGTGATCGGGAACCGCGCGGATTGTTGTTCGATCGCGGAGCGTTCGGGGCTGCCGTATCATCATGTGGAGATGAAGGAGGACAAGGAGGCGGGGTTTCGGGAGATTCACCGCCTGCTGAAGGAGCAGGAGGTGCAGTTGGTGGTGTTGGCGCGGTTCATGCAGGTGATGCCGGATTGGTTGTGCGCGGAGTTTGCGGGGCAGATGATCAACATTCACCACAGCTTTCTCCCGGCGTTTGTTGGAGCCAATCCGTATCGGCAGGCGTATGAGCGGGGGGTGAAGTTGATCGGGGCGACGTGTCACTATGTGACGCCGGATCTGGATGCGGGGCCGATCATCGCGCAGGAGGTGGCGGCGGTGCAGCATTATCATGGGGTGCAGGATTTGGTGCGCCTGGGGCGGGACTGCGAGCGGTCGGCCTTGGCGAAGGGGATCCGGTATCATGTGCACGACCGGACGATTCTGGATGGGGGACGGGCGATTGTGTTTAAGGATTGAGGGTGGGGCGGTGCCGGGGTTGGGGGAGGCTGGGGCATCCGGCTTCGCCTGG
>JAQCFL010000302.1 GCA_027619375.1 Verrucomicrobiota bacterium
CCCCACCGGCGCCGATCAACCCACCCCCCCCTACGCCGGCGTCAGCGAAATTTCCACCACCGCCACCGATCTCTACATCCGCACCTCCGGCCTCGCCTTCCACGTCATGGGCCCCTGGTACAACAACGGCACCCTCTTCCCCAACTACCCCGCCAACATCGCCCAAACCGCCCGCTTTCCCCTCACCCCGCAGGTCGCCCCCCTCCCCAAAACCCCCACCGATGTCGGCGCCATCGGCTACTTCGTCGACGGCGTGGCCATGTTCGACTCCCGCGACGCCTTCTCCTACGACGACGACCTCAACCGCGACGCCACCCCTGGCGACCGACCAAACAACGGCGACGGCATCTGGAACCGCGACGCCTACATCAACGAATCCAACACCTTCGATCCCGCCAACGCCCACCAGGCCGGAGGCACCCACCACTACCACGCCAACCCCGCTGGCCTCCGCCACCTCCTCGGCGATTCCGTCTCCTTCAACCCCCTCTCAAACACCTACACCGAATCCGCCGCCGGAACCCACTCCCCCATTCTCGCCTGGACCTTCGACGGCTTCCCCCTCTACGGCCCCTATGGCTACTCCGATCCCCTCGATCCCTCCAGCGGCGTCCGCCGCATGATCTCCGGCTACCAAACCCGCGACGGCTCCAACGGCTCCACCAACCTCTCCTCCACCGGACGCACCACCCTTCCCGCCTGGATCACCCGCAACGAATCCACCCGCACCAATCCCCTCGCTAGCAACCAATACGGCCCCAACATTAACGCCACCTACCCCCTCGGCCACTACCTCGAAGACTACTACTACAAGGGCGACCGGGGCCTCACCCTCGGCACCGACTTCGACCTCAACGAATACAACGTCCGCTGGTGCCTCACCCCCGAGTTCCCCACCGGCACCTGGGCCTACTTCTCCTGCATTGCCCCCGACGGCACTCCCGTCTTCCCCTACAACATCGGGCGCTACTACTTCGGCACCGAGCAGGGCGCCAACAACGCCACCATCCCCCCCACCGCCACCAAACTCTGGCAGGGCGGCCCGGAAAAACCACTCGCCCTCAAGGAACTCGCCGTCGATCAATCCTCCGGCGATGTCACCCTCACCTGGTCCACCGTCGAGGGCGGCCAATACCTCATCGAGTCCTCCGACCTTCCCGAACCATGGACTCCCCTCGCCGCACCCCTGGCCGGCGGCCCCACCACCACCGTCCTCGACCCCGCCCGCGCCAACACCGATCCCAACCATTTCTACCAGGCCGAGTTCCAATACCTCGCCCCCTTCGACGACACCGGCTTCGACTACGACAACTCCATCGTCAGCGCGGGCCCCAAGCACAACGTCCTCCTCCTCATCCTCGACGACTGGGGCATCGACGCCTCCGCCCTCTACAACTCCCCCGGCCCCGGCATCCAACTCGCCAACCTGCCCCACCTCGACTCCCTCGCCGCCTCCGGCCTCCTCTTCACCCGCGGCTACGCCCAACCGCTCTGCTCCCCCACCCGCGCCACCATCCTCACCGGTCGCCAACCCTACCAACACAACGTCGGCAATCCCCAAGCCGACTCCACCCTCCCCGCCTCCGAGCTCACCTTCCCCGAAATCATCACCGCCGAAGCCCCCGACTACGCCCTCGCCTCCTTCGGCAAATGGCACCTCGGCTCCGGCACCTCCGGCCCCTTCGATACCGGCGGCTGGCCCAATTTCACCGGCACCCTCACCGGCGCCGTCACCGACTACGCCGCCTGGGACCGCGTGAAAATCGTCAATGGCACCACCACCGACGCCGGCACCGACATCAACACCCTCGTCCCCGGAACCTACCCCAGCCCCTACGCCACCTCCGTGCAAGTCGATGAAGCCGTCTCCTTCATCACCACCCAAGGCAGCGATCCCTGGGTCGTCTGGATGGGCTTCAACGCCCCCCACGATCCCTTCCACGACCCCGCCCCCTACCTCACCCCCACCGGCGGATACTCCACCTCCGGCACCACCGACAAGGACTACTACATCAAGATGCTCGAGGCCCTCGACCACGAAATCGGCCGCCTCCTCGCCTCCGTCGACCTCGCCACCACCAACATCATCGTGGTCGGCGACAACGGCACCCCCGGCATGGTCGATCAGCCCCCTTCCGGCGGTCTCGCCGGAGCCAAAGGCTCCCTCAACGAGGGCGGCATCCACGTCCCCTTCTTCGCCACCGGGCCCGACGTCACCGTCACCGGCACCACCGACAAACTCGTCCATGTCGCCGATCTCTTCGCCACCATCCTCGATCTCACCAAGGTCGATGTCCCCTCCGCCACCGCCGGCCTCGACCTCCACTCCAAGTCACTTCTCCCCATCTTCCGCGGCACCGACACCGAGGACCGCTGCATCATCGCCGAAAAATTCGGACTCAATGCCGCCACCGACGGCCGCTCCCTCATCTTGGACGACTGGCCTCAATACAAACTCGTCTCCATCCAGGACGTCACCGATCCCAACGACCTCCCCTCCTATCAAATGTACGAAATCGGCGGCAACGGCGTCGAGTCCACCACCCTCGCCACCCCACCCAACCCCGGCGACCCCCACGAAGCCGCCTACAACGCCCTCCTCGCCAAGGACGAGTCCCTCCTCCCCGCCGCCGCCACCGGCGACACCCTCTACCTCGAACTCCCCAACGTCACCGGACCCGCCGGCGTCCCCAACAACGACGCCGTCAACCCCAACGCCATCACCATCGACGGCGTCTCCGCCACCTTCCTCGCCCGCTTCGACCAAACCGACACCTACAACCGCTTCTGGGTCAAATGCACCCTCCCCGCCAGCATCTCCGCCCCCTACACCACCGCCACCATCACCTTCCCCGACAACCCCATGACCGGCGACCCCCGCTCCTTCAACGCCATCCAAATCATCGTCGCGCCCTGACCACGCCGCCCCTTTCTTCAAACCATCCACCGCCCACAATCGGTCAGGGTCAGTTCCGCGATCCGGGAGAACTCCTGGTCATTGAGCGTGGCGATCGCATCTCCATCCCGGACACAGGTCGCGGCAATGAGAAGGTCATGTGCTCCGATCATCGCCCCCTCCTCCTCAAGTCGCGCCCAGAGCTGCGCATGCACCCGGGCCCCATCCAAGTCGAAGGAGACGCTCGGCAAAATCTTCAGGAGTCCCTCTACAAAACGCTGCCGATTGTCCCGACGCCGACCAGCCGGGGCGCGCTCCCAACCGTGCAGGAGTTCGGAGGCCGTCACCGCCGCGATGCGAACCGGCTCGTCGAGAGACGCCTCCAGCAGCCCTTCCAGATCAAACTTGCCGCACTCCGCCGCAATGATCACGGACGAATCAAGAATCAATCCCACTTGCTCGTCGGGATCCGGTTCAACGATTGACGCCCGCTTTCAACCTCCGCCGCAAAGGCTTCGGCCTCTTCCACGCTCAAATGAGGAAGCGTCTTCCACCCCGCCAGAACCTCCCGCCCGGTGGGCGCTTCGATAGCACCCGCCGGCACCAAACGAGCCACAACCTTCCCCCCGCGGGTGAGATCCATCGACTCCCCACGATAAAACACCCTGTTCACCACGTCCGAAAAATTCCGGGCCGCTTCGGTCACCGTCACAGTCTTGGCCATGACAGAACGATAATCAGAAAATCTGCTTACGCAAGAAATCATATCCCTAATCCCCCTATTGCCCTGCTCTCCACCCCCCGTCCTCTGCGCACCTCACCCATGCCTATCCCCTACAGAAGGCCAAGTTGAACTGCGGTGGCAGAATCCCGAGCAGAAGGACCACACCGCTCTGGCGCAGGGCTCATCTTCAATCCACAATCCGTCTCACCCTCCCATTCTCCCCACCCCGTGACGCAGATCCTCGCCACACTGGTATTCCTCCTCACCGTCGCCTTCGCCTCGGCCGCTCCCCTCCACCTCACCTTCACCCACCTCGACGGCGAAAAACCTCTCCTCTTCGACTCCCTCCGCTACCAAAACACCGCCGGCGAATCCTACTCCTCCACCCGCCTCAGCTACCTCGTCAGCGACGTCACCCTCCACCGCGGCGCAGACCAACCCGCCATCACCGACCCCACCATCGGATTCATCGACGCCCCCCGTTCCCGCACCCGCCTCACCATCCCCCACGTCCCCCCCGGCACCTACACCGCCCTCTCCTTCCTCCTCGGCCTCAACGAGGAAACAAACCACGCCGACCCCGCCCAGTTCACCGCCAACCACCCCCTCAATCCCAACCTCAACAACCTCCACTGGGACTGGCAGGGCGGCTACATCTTCCTCGCCATGGAGGGCCACTGGCGCAAACCCGGCGCCAAGTTCCCCGACGGCTACGCCTACCACTTCGCCAACGACCACAACCGCACCCGCATCACCCTCCCCGCCCCCATCGAGATCACCGGGGAAACCGAAATCCACCTCGCCCTCGATCTCGCCAAACTCCTCTCCGGCCTCTCCTTCGAATCCGACGGCCCCACCACCCACTCCCAAGCCGGCGA
>JAQCFL010000303.1 GCA_027619375.1 Verrucomicrobiota bacterium
CGGGAGAGTGGGGGGGTGGCGGGGGTGGTGACCTTTGAGCCGCACCCGATTCAGGTGCTGGCACCGGGGAAGGCGCCGCGGCGGATCCTGGCGAGTCTGGAGCACAAGGAGCGTTTGTTGGAGGCGCTGGGGGTGTCGGTGGTGGTGGTGCTGCCGTTCACGGCGGAGTTTGCGCGGCGGGAGGCGCGGGAGTTTGCGGGGGAAATGTTTGGCTGCGCTCCGGATTTGCGGCAGGTGACGGTGGGGGAGGATTGGAAGTTCGGGCACGATCGGGGTGGAAGCGCGGCGTTGTTGCGGGAGTGGGGAGAAGAGGCGGGGGTGTTGGTGGAGGCGGCGGCGCCGGTGATGGCTGAGGGAGAGCGGATCAGCAGCACGCGGATCCGGCAGGCGATCCGGGATGGGAATCTGGGTGGGGCGGCGGCGATGTTGGGGCGGGAGTTTTCGGTGTATGGGGTGGTGGCGCACGGGCGGCAATTGGGCGGGAAGATCGGGGTGCCCACGGCGAACATCGAGGTGGGTGATGAGCAGTTGCCACCGGATGGGGTGTATGTGGTGCAGGCGGAAGTGGGTGGGGTGTTGCGGAAGGGAGTGGGGAATCTGGGGATGCGGCCGACGGTGGGTGCGGAGCGGCGGTTGCTGGAGGTGCACCTGTTTGATTTTGCGGGGGATTTGTACGGGCAGGAGATGGAGGTGTGGTTCGGGGCGTATTTGCGGGGGGAGGAGAAGTTCAAGGATGTGGAGGCGTTGAAGGTGCAGATTGGGAAGGATTTGGCGAGGGCGCGGGGGTTCTGAATGCGGAGTGCGGAATGCGGAATGCGGAATGGGGAGAGGGAAATTTAAACCGCGAACCGTCTCCGCTCTCCGAGTTCCGCCGGGTCGAGATGGACGCGGATTTTCGCGAATGGGGAATTTGGAATGGGGAGGGTCTGGCGGCTGCTTTTTGCAGATGAGAGGTGGGGAGGGAGGGGTGGAGGTGGAGCCGCCGACGTCCCGCAGGGGCGCCGCTACTGGGGGAGGGGGAACGCGGCGGGACGCCACGGTGACGTCCTGCGGCGGGACGCCGGCAGCCACGGGGGGACAGGGGATGGAGACTTTGGTCGGCGGGGGCTTGGGTGAGACTTCAGGACCTTCCCAATCGATCCTGAATTTCCCGGACGACGATGTGGGGTTCCTGGTGCAGGGCTTCGATGAGTCGAAAGAACGAGTCCAAGGCCGGCAGTTTTAGGCCGCGCTCAATCTCGCTGATATAGTTCGGCTCGAAGCCTACGGTCTCTGCGAGTTGCTCCTGCGTCTGACCCGAAACCTTCCGCAGACCGGCCAGTGTGGAGCCGACCAGCTTACGGAAATCTTCCTTGGATTTATTCAACCGCTGATCTTATGCAAAGATCCCCATTCAAGTCCTCAAGCTCAGAGCTTGAGTTTCGTCTTGCCTTCCGACCAGCGGATCGATTTGTTCCTCTGGTGATCTTCGGGACAAAGCAATTGGAGATCGCCCTGCCCGGCTGACTGGGTAACAGGAATGCCGGAGTAATCTCCTCTGCTCCTTGTTGCCAAATCCCTGAGAAATGATGAAAATGCCCAACGCGATGATCTTTCGCCCGCTCTCCTTGTTTTGTTTGTTGCCTCTCTGGTGGGGTGGCCTGGGCCATGCCGAGGATCTGCACTTGTCGCCCGGCGTCTCCGAGGATGGCGAATACTTTCAAGTAGATTTCGCCACCGAGCAGGGCTTGGGCTACATCATTGAGCAATCGACGGATGCCCAATCTTGGACGCAGCTCTCCTGGACGTGGCGCTACGGGACAGGGCAGGATGTCAATCAGACCTTGATTGCCCTTCCTGACCTCAACTCCGCCAATCCGCCTCCGACAGCTCCAACGGGGCCTGCGCCGACTTATGTGACTTTCCTGATTCGCGAAGTGACGGGGACAAGCGGATTGCACTTGCAGTGGAAGTCCCGCGATGCAGCAAATGCACCAGTGAACTACACGCTGTATGGACAGCCGTGGCATCCTCAAATGCATCCGGTTTACATGCAACGCTTCGACGACTATGAATTTAGCACTGTTATTCTCGGTGACATTGCCTCACAGGCGCTGCCCTACCAGGATCCGCTGGGACCTTTGGATTCTGCGGCCTTGGCGAAGTTTGTGTCCGTGCTACCCGACATTTACGATGACATTGAGACGGCGCGGATCAATGGGCTCAACGCGCCCCCAACGCCCCCGGCGGCACCGAACAGTGCGAACTACTACAGGCTGGCTCAATTCACGCTCGATACCGATAACGACGGAATCGATGACCACGAAGAGTTCGCCAACGGCTCCGATCCATTTGACTGGGATAGCGACGGTGATGGCATCGCCGACGGTGAAGACGGTTCGATTTTGGACAACGACGCTATCGCCGACCCGGACGGAGCGAATCTGTCCGCCTCCCTGAACGCGGATCTGCTGGGGCGCTGGGATTTTGAGTCAGCCGCGTTCGGGACTTCTCCTCCCCGTCCCGGATTCAAGGTGCTGAACGAAAGCGACCCGGGCTTTCCCGCCTATTTCCAAGGCCTGATTTCAGGGGACGGGATGGTCTCCAAGAGTGGCGATCATGGAAGCGATGGCTACACAGTCATCGATGGCAAGGTCCTGCAGGGAAATGAACAGGAGTTCACCTTGAGCTTCTGGTTTCGCTTCGAGGAGGAATTCATCACCGGGCTTCCGGAACAGGGGATCTACAAGACGGTATGGTCGATCAGCGATGCCAATGCCCCTGCGGGCACGTTGGTCGGGAACTCACGCTCCGTGCGCAAGGTGGGCGGGCAGAAGGAGTGGTATTTGGGGGGCTATAGTTGGGCGCTGAATGGTGGCCAACCCGTGTCGAGCATCCCGGACCAGACTTTCACCTTTCCACTGGGCACCCACGATGACGGGCACTGGCATCACTTCGTCATCCGCCGGGATAATCCCAACTACCGCATCACCATCGATGGCGTGGAGGTGCTCGATGAGAACGCAACCTGGATGTTGCTGAACTACCACGGGCTTTCCGGCCAACTTGTGCCGAGTGTGGAAACACCCATGATGTTCTGCCGCTTCATCGAAAACCGCACGGCACTTCCTGGGAGCAATGTCAATCAGGTGTCCGGAGCTGTGGACCGGGTCCGCCTCTACGAAAAGGTGCTGACTGATACAGAGGTCGAGGAGCTGTATCATCAGGATATTGATCGTGATGAGCTTTGGGACATCACAGAGAACCGTTCGTTGCTGTGGCGTGACGAGAATGGCGACGGATTGAGGACGACTGATGAGACCGAATATACCATGAACCCATTTTACTGGGCACCGCCTCATGCAGATCATGATGGAGACGGATTGGCGTCTCTTTACGAACAAGACATTTCGCTGACAGTCGCGCACCTGCCAGACACTGATGGAGACCTTCTGTCAGACGGCTGGGAGGAAGCTCACAATCTCGACCCCAATGACGGAACAGGATCGAACGGAGGAGATGGCGATCCAGATTCAGACGGTGCTACCAATTCGGAAGAGTACTCCTATCAGTCAGATCCAGAAGAGACGGATACTGATGGTGATGGAACTTCGGATGGCGCTGAAATCGCGCAAGGAAGCCACCCCAACGACAACCGTGATGGTGGCCAGCCAATTCCAGCCGAGGAGCAACTCAGCATTCTCCTCGGAGTGGGTGATGAGAGTGGCAGCGAATCGGAAGACTACATTATGAATGTGTTCCGCCATAATCAGGAGACGGGGGAAGAATCCAAATACTTCGTTTTGCGTTCAGGTGGTTTCGGAGCGTATGAAGAAAAATCGATTGATCTCTTTAGGAAGGGCGATACCTATACCTTCCAAATCGAATGGCAAGGGACGAACAACGGAACAAGTTTGGGTGATCCTGCTAATCCAGAAGGGCCTGACTTCGATTATACGTTCAAGGTGGAGCCCCAAACTGCGCACAATGGAGTGCTTATCGATTCCTATCTTTTCGGGGAGGATGAAAACAATTCCATTCTCGCGGTAAAACGCCAAGATGTTACTGACTTTAGAACCAGCGTAGAAACGCGGAGGGTTGCGCTGGCTTCGCTGAAGCTTTGGTGGGAAGACACCGCCATAACGACTGTGGAAGATCACCTTATTCCATTTCCCGAAAACCAAGATGAGAGGCTAGGATCGAGGGTTTTTCCCGGCAAGCCAACCCCTGCAGAAGTGCGGTCAAACTATGCAACATTGAGAGTGTCGGCAGGACTTTCTGGTCTTGATGTACATCTCAAATGTTTCGATGTGGATGATTCCACTCCGGCGTCATTTGACGTCGATTCGATTATTGATCCCAATGATCTAGGGAATCTTATTGAGAGGGGTGATGACAAGGAAGCGGATTTTTTTCCGTTAAAACGTTAGAATGGATTGGTGCTGGTTGATCGGGCGATGTTCCGAC
>JAQCFL010000304.1 GCA_027619375.1 Verrucomicrobiota bacterium
CTAAAAACCTCCCCCCCCCAACCCCCGCGAAAACCAACCACCTTCCATTGGTAATCTCATGATTACCATGGGCCAGAAAATCAAACGCGTCTTCTTTTGGCTCTCCGGAGCCGGCACTGAAACCCTCGAACAGTGCCCCACCTGGGAACAACGAAAATACGTGGCCTTCGGGGCCACCGTCCTCGTCCCCTGCGCCTTCGCCTTCATCGCCTGCTCCTACGCCCTCTCCACCCTCGTCGACGATCCCCTCATCGTCTACCCCGTCGCCGCCGTCTGGGCCCTCATCATCCTCAGCATCGACCGTGCCCTCCTCGCCGGCTACCGCCCCTTCCTCCCCTGGTGGCGCAAGCTCTCCCAGTTCGCCCTGCGCGTGGTGGTCGCCATCCTCATGGGCCTCACCATCGCCCACCCCCTCGTCCTCCTCCTCTTCCGCGACACCCTCACCGCCGAAATCGAGGGCCAGCGCGCCCTCGACATCGAGGAAGCCCGCGCCACCTTCGCCGAACCCAAGGACAAGTTCACCGCCGAGATCGCCGACCTCGAGCAGAATGTCGCCGTCCTCCGCGTGGAATGGACCGAGTCCTTCCAGGCCAAATTCCTCGTGCAGGACCCCAACCAGGTCAAGGCCGCCATCCCCGGCCTCACCCCCGAACTCCAGGCCGAACTCGACGTCGCCATCACCGAGTCCACCGCCCCCTTCACCGAGCGCCTCAAGCTCATCGAAACCCAGTCCGACCAACTCACCCCCGAGTACGCCAAGGTCCAGACCGAACTCGGCTTCTGGCAGGCCGAATTCGAACGCGAACTCAACGGCCAACGCTCCGGCCTCGCCGGCGAGGGCCCCCGCGCCCGCTCCATCCGCTCCGACCAACTCGAACCCCGCCGCGAGGACGCCAAACGCCTCGGGGCCCTCCTCGAGCACCTCACCACCGAAAAATCCACCCTCCAAACCCAGATCCGCGAAGCCGAACAATCCGCCATCGCCGCCTTCCAGTCCCGCATCAACGAGGTCGCAGCCACCAACAAGGCCGAAGCCGAACGCATCGCCGACCTCCGGCGCAAGGTCGAGGAGGACCAGGCCGGCTCCTTCGTCACCCAGCAGAACTCCCTGCGCGAGTCCCTCAAAACCCAGATCGACACCCGCCTCGCCGCCCTTACCCAGGTCCAGGCGCGCCTCGCCGACATCTCCGCCGAGGAACAATCCCGCCTCAACGCCCTCGCCAACGAAAAACGCGGCGACATCCTCACCCAGACCCTCGCCCTCCACAAACTCTTCAACGCCGGCAGCTCCGGCGGACAGTTCGCCCTCTATACCTACTTCATCCTCACCGCCCTCTTCATGCTGGTCGATACCATCCCGCTCATCGTGAAGTTCTTCACCAAACCCGGCCCCTACGACACCCTCCTCGACCGCGACGAGATCTCCTTCGACTCCGAACACACCGCCTTCCGCTCCAGCCACCACCGCTACATGGACCAACTCGCGGAAGGCAACCTCATCACCGTCACCCGCAACAAGCGCCTCGAACACGCCCTCGTCGACGGCGTCGAACATTCCCGCGCCGCCCGCGAATTCCTCAGCTCCATGATCGAAATGGAAAAGGCCTTCGAAGAAAAAATGCGCGTCGAACAGGAACTCGCCGCCAGCGAAGCCCCCGAGCGCCTCGTCGCCCTCCAAGCCATGAAAAAGCGCTTCTACGACGACCTCCACCACCGCATGGAAGTCTTCTTCGCCAGCCACACCTCCCCCGACCTCCCCCCCGGCTAGCAGCCCTCCCCTTTTGGAGTGCGGTGGCAGAGTGAGTCCGCGAACGGCGCACCGCTCTCGCGCGGCACCACCGCCCCCCCAAAAGGCCGCCACCAAAGCCACCGATTGGATCGTCGCCGACCTCCAAACCGCCACCATCACCACCATCGCCAAGTCCGGCGGCTCCTGAAGCCTTACCTCACTCCACCGGCTCCAACTCCGCCGCGAAGACCTTCAACACCTCCCCCGCCGTCTTCACCGTCAACAACGACTGCCCCCGCCCGATCACCTCCGCCGTCTCATCGTCCGGCTTCACCTCCTTCTGCGCCGCCTTCTTCAGCAGCGCCGACACCTTCTCCACATCCGTGCCCGACGCTTCCCGGCGCAACAACCGAAAGCACGCGCCCTTCTCCAAATACAGGCGCTGCTCCGTCAGCGTATCCCGCGTGATCGATACCCCCTCCGGCGTCTCCTGCCCCGCAAACACCCACATCGACTGCTCCAGAAACACAAAAAACAACTCCCCCTCCCGATAGTAGTAGTGCTCGTCCGCCCCCCCGTGATCCCCCGCCGAATACGACAAGGTCACCGCCTTCAACCCCTCCCCATACTCCCGCACCGTCACCTCCCCCGACAACGGCTCATCCTTCGCCTCAAACTTGATCCCCCGCTCCGCCGTCGCCTTCCCCTCCTGCACCGCATCGTACCACTTCCGAATCTCCGCCATCCGCCCCTCCGGCTCCGCCCCCGCCCACATCCCCAACAACACCCAACAAAACAGCGCTCTCATCTCCGCATCCTGCCCCCTCCCCTCCCCTCCCGTCAACGCCGCCGGCCGCCCCCTTCTCAAGCTTCCGCCAACTCCCGCGCCTCCGCCAACACCGCCTCCGCCCCCAACTCCCCACACCAACGCTCGATATAGGCCCAGTCGAATCACTTCCCGAATCACTTCCCGAATCACTTCCCCGAATCACTTCCCAGACAAATCATTTCACTCCTATGCCTCTTACTGTAAACGAATTAACTTTCGGCCCCCGCTGGGAGGCCGGCGCAAGTGACCTCCAACCTCCCTCTCCCCTCTGGATCCCTCGCCGTATCACCCCGCTTCCCAAAAAATCTGTCCATTCGGTCAATTCTGTCCCACCACCACTCCAAACCTCCCAAAATCCGCGTCCCTCCGCGTCCATCTCGACCCGGCGGCGCTCGAAGAACGATGACGGTGCCGCGGGTTCCCTCCCTTGTCCCCGCAGAGCCCAGCGGGTGACACCGGATCCCCCCTCCCCCCGAAATCACCCAGATTCGCATTGATTCCCGCCCATTCCCCGCTAAAACCCGCCCCCCGCAACCGCCCCATGGCCGACTCCCCTCCAAACTCGCTCCGCATCGCCCTGCCCAAAGGCAGCCTGCAGGAGCCGACCATGAACCTCCTCGCCAAGGCCGGCTACAACGTCTACTCGTCCAACCGCGGCCTCCGCCCCACCTCCAACGACAGCGAACTGGATATCTACATGATCCGCGCCCAGGAGATCGGCCAATACATCGACGACGGCTTCCTCGACTGCGGCATCACCGGCTACGACTGGGTTTACGAAAATGGCGCCGACCTCGTCGACCTCGCCGAGCTCCCCTACTCCCGCGCCTCCGCAAACCCCACCCGCTGGGTCCTCGTCGTCCCCGAAGACTCCCCCTTCAAAACCGTCCACGACCTCGAAGGCAAGCGCATCGCCACCGAAGGCGTCGGCATCACCAAGCGCTACCTCGCCGAGAAGGGCGTCACCGCCGATGTCGAATTCTCCTGGGGCGCCACCGAGGTCAAGGTCCCCGACCTCGTCGACGCCATCGTCGATGTCACCGAGACCGGATCCTCCCTCCGCGCCAACAAACTGCGCATCATCGACGAGCTCCTCCGCTCCTTTCCCCACTTCTACGCCTCCAAAAAGGCCTACGCCGACGAGTGGAAACGGTCCAAAATGGAGCGCATCGTCCTCATGATCGAAGGCGCCCTCCTGGCCCGCGACAAGGTCGGCCTCAAGCTCAACCTCCCCGAAAAGTCCTTGCCCGAGGTGCTGGAACGCCTACCTTCCCTCCGCCGACCCACCGTCAGCCCCCTCGCGGAGGATGGCTGGGTCGCTGTCGAAACCATCATCGACGAGACCGCCGCCCGTCACCTCATCCCCGACCTCAAGGCCCTCGGCGCGGAAGGCATCATCGAATACCCTCTCAACAAAATCGTCCCCTGAACCGGACACTTTTCCAACGCACAACCAACCAACCAACCAGCAACCACCATGGGCTGTCTCAAAAAGCGTCGTAAGACCAAAATCAGTAAGCATAAGCGCAAAAAGCGCATGAAGGCGAATCGTCACAAGAAGCGCCTCCGCTACAAATCGTAGCTGCCGCGGCTCGCGGCAGTCCGTCTCTGCGGCGGCCCGCCGCAGTCCACTGCTCGCGCAAGCTGACCTCTCCCTCTCCAAGGGATGCACCCCCCGGTGCATCCCTTTCCGTCTGTACCCGCAATGGGGAGAGCGGGTTTGCAACCCGCAACCTAATCGGACTGGCAACACCCCCCCTTTCCCCAGATACCCCTCTCCCCAGATTCCTCTCTCCCCAAATTCCCCATTCCCCATTCCCCATTCCCCCAACCCTGCATATTCGACAATGGCCCATTTTCGCGACAGTGCCT
>JAQCFL010000305.1 GCA_027619375.1 Verrucomicrobiota bacterium
CGAGCTTCAGCAGTTGAGATTTGGTCTTGGATTTGAAATTTATTTGGAAATTGGCGGTTGGAAATTCTTCGAAGGTAGCCTCGGCGAGAAATGGCCCCGCTTACATTGAAGGCCATTACCAGTTCAGCATTCACCATGCCGAACACTCTTGGTTGGAAACCGCCGCCACGGTGGGGAGGGAAGGCCTGCGACCGGGACGGTCACGCCACGGTTGGGGAGTCCGGTTGGGTGTTTGGGAGGGAAGGCCTGCGACCGGGACGGTCACGCCACGGGGCTATTTGAAGAATTCCTTGAGGGCCTTTTTTTCTTCGGGGAGGAGGGAGTCGCGCCAGATGCGGTCGCCGCCTTTGCCGGCGTCGTCGATGTTGCCGCCTTCGCGGATGCCGATGTTCTCGCGTTCGACCTCGTGTTCACCGTCGATGACTGCGAGGAGGTCGCCGGGGAGGGTCTTGCTGAGGTCCTTGGATTCCAGGCCTTCCATTTTGCCGACCTCGGTGTCGCCACCGAGGCGGCCGAGGACGCCGGGGGCGGTGCCGGGGCCGCGGTCGACGCCGCCATTGCCGGGGCCTTCGCCCGGTTGGCCGTCGCCGTCGCCGTCGCCGTCGCCGGGGTTTGGATTTTCCTCGAGCATTTCGTCGAGCCAGTCCTTTTCGCCGTTGTCGCCGCCCTGGCCCTGGCCGCCCTGCCCCTGCATTTTCTCGGCGGCTTTGCGCATGTTCTCGCGGAGTTGGTCGAGTTGTTCCTGATTGAGGTTGCCGAGGTTCTTGGGATCGAGGTCGCCGAGTTGGTCGAGGAGTTCCTTGTTCGGCTTCATGGCGCCGTTGTTCATCTTGTTGAGGGCGTCGTCGAACTCATCGAGGAGGCGCTGCTTCTGGCCCTCGCCGAGTTGTCCGGCATTCTTTTGCAGGGAATTGAGGGCGCGTTCGGCGGTGCGGAGGTTTCGCTCGAGGTTTTCGACCTCTGCGCCGTGGGCTTTCTTGAGGGCGTCGGTGGCTTCGAGGCTGGAGTGGTCGAACCAATCATCCTCGTCCTGCCGGCGCAGTTCCTCGATGCGTTTTTCGAGTTCCTCCAGATATTCCTCCTGGACGGTCTTGTCCTCGGCGAGGGTCTCGATGTCGGCTTCGAGATCCTTCCAGGCCTGCGGTTCGTCGGAGCCGGGTTGGTCGCCAGTGGTGCGGGCCGAGACGGGGAGGAGGATGCTGCCGGCGATGAAAATGGCGGAAGCGAGGAGCGGGGTGATGAGGCGCGGCCAATTCCAGTTGGTGCCGTCATCGACCTTGGTGGGGGCTTCGGGCCAGGGGGTGACCCCGGCTTGGGCGGCGCTGAGGGAGTTGCGGAGCTTCATGGTGGCCTCGATGCGGACCATGGCTCGTTCGGGCGTTTCGAAATGGCGTTTGGCGAGGAGCCAGGCGAGGCCGGCCATGGCGAGGAGAATGGCGCCACCCCAAAGGGAGACCTCGAGCCAGGGGATTCCGGGGAGTTCGCGGCGGGCGATGAGGATGCCGCAGGAAATGGTGAGGGCGGCAACGACGAGGGGGACGCTCAGCTTTTCCAGCCACCAGGCGGTGTTGATCTTGCCGGCCACGCCTTGCGCGAGACGCTGCCAGGCGGGTTTTTGGGACTCCTTTTCACTCATTTGGACTGAGGACTCTTACTCCAGAAAGTGTGGGGGGGCGAGGAAGGTTTTGGCGGGTCGGACGGGTCGGACGGGGGGCTGTTTAGTCGCTCTCGCTGCGGGGGCGGCGGGTGAGGAGTTCGCGGAGGACGTCGGAGGCGGCCTTGTCCTCGTAGAGGATGGCGTAGGCGGCGTCGATGAGCGGGGAGCGGACGCCGACGCGGTGGGCGGCCTGGTGGATGGAGAGGGTGTTGGGGACGCCTTCGGCGACCATGCCGAGGGCATCCTGGGCCTCCTGGAGGGTCTTGCCGCGGCCGAGGGCGAGGCCGACGCGGTGGTTGCGGGAGTGCTCGGAGTAGCAGGTGGTGACGAGGTCACCGACGCCGGAGAGGCCCATGAAGGTTTCGGGTTGGCCACCGAGACGGGTGCCGAGGCGGGTCATTTCGGCGAGGCCGCGGGTGACGAGGGCGGAGATGGCGTTGTCGCCGAGGCCGAGGCCCTTGGCGCAGCCGGCGGCAATGGCGAAGACGTTCTTGAGGGCCCCACCGAGTTCGATGCCGGCGATGTCGTCGCTGCGGTAGCTGCGGAAATGGGGGGTGGTGAAGAAGTGTTGGAGGGCGATGGCGAGGTCATCGTCAGTGGTGCCGACCACGGCGCAGGTGGCGAGATTTCGGGCGACTTCCTCGGCGTGGGTGGGGCCGGAGAAGACGGCGACGGCCTTGTCGGGATGATGGGCGGTGATGATTTCAGACATGCGTCGACCGGTGTCGCGTTCGATGCCCTTGGCGCAGGAGAGGAGAACGGCGCCGGGTTTCAGATTCACGGCGGCGAGTTCCCTGGCGACGCTGTCGGTGGCGGCGCTGGGGACGACGAAGAGGATGAGATCGGCCTCGGCGGCCTCGGCGATGTTCTTGGTGGCGCGGAGTGCGGCGGGCAGGGTGATGCCGGGGAGGTAGTGGGGATTGGTGTGGGAGGAGTTGATCGCCTCGAGGGATCTGTCATCGCGGCCGTAGATGGTGACCTTGGCGGCTTTCGGGACGAGGAGGGCGGCGAGGGCGGTGCCCCAGGAACCCGAGCCGAGGACGAAGACGTTGGGTTGTTCCGGGAGGGTGGACATCAGGTCGTTTTCTTTTTGACCCACGACTTGTTCTCCGTGCCGGAGCGGATGCGGGCGATGTTGGAGCGGTGGCGCCAGATGGCCATGACGCCGGCGAGGATGGCGAAGGCGAGGAGGGGTTTGTTCCAGGTGCCATCGGCATATTTCCCATGGAAGTAGGCTCCCCAAACGGTGATGAGGGGGAGGGCGACGGCGGCGGCGATGCTGGCGGCAGACACGTCGTGGGTGAGGCGGAGGGTGATGATGAAAACGAGGATGAGGATGACCACGCCGGCGGGCATGAGGCCGAGGAGGGCCCCGGCGCTGGTGGCGATGCCCTTGCCGCCCTTGAAGCCGATCCAGGGCGAGTAGTTGTGGCCGAGGATGGCGGCGAGAGCGGTGAGGACGTGGATGGTCTGGGCGAAGAGTTGCTGGTCTGCGCCGAGGGGGTTGGCGAGGTTGCTGAGGAAGGCGAGGTGGATGCCGGGGGTGTGGTCCCCGAAGCGCACCAGATTGATGGCGAGGACAACGGGGACGAAGCCCTTGAGGAGGTCGAGGAGGAGGCAAGAGATGCCGGGACCCTTCCCGAGGGTGCGCATGACATTGGTGGCGCCAATGTTGCCGGATCCGTGTTTGCGGATGTCGACACCCCTGGCCTTCGCGATGAGAAGGCCGAAGGGAATCGATCCGATCAGAAAGCCGAGAACAGGAAGGAGCCAGGGCATCATGCCGTTAGCGTCCTCTTACCAGTGTGGCGAACGACAAGTTCGTTCCATTTGGAATTTGTGGACATTTTTGAAAATTGCTCGCTCTGCTCGGAGAGGCTTAAGGGGCGTGGATCTTTTTCCCAATTGCGGCGTTGCTCGTCGGTCACGAATCTCGATTCGCTCCCTCCTCGCGCCTTGCTATTGGCAAAAATCTCTCACGCCAAATCAAACGCTCTTCTCGCGCACCACACTAGTTGGCGTCGAGGACGGCGTTCCACTTTTTCAAGTTTGCGGCCTGGGCGGCGAAGAGGGCGTCGGTGGAGTCGAGGATCTCGATCTTCACGATGGTGTCTCCGCCGGCGATCTTATTGACAACGTCCTGGCCCTTGGTGACTTCGCCGAAGACGGAGTGCTTGCCGTCGAGCCACGCGGTGGGGACGTGGGTGACGAAGAACTGGGAGCCGTTGGTGCCGGGTCCGGAGTTGGCCATGGAGAAGATGCCCGGCTTGGAGTGCTTGAGGGTGGCATCGAACTCGTCGCCGAACTTGTAGCCGGGACCGCCGGTGCCGCGGCCTTCGGGGTCGCCGCCCTGGACCATGAAATCGGGGATGACACGGTGGAAGGTGAGGCCGTTGTAGAAACCGCGCTTGGCGAGGTTGAGGTAGTTGGCGGCGGTCATGGGGACCTTGGAGGCGAAGATGGTGCCTTCGATGTCGCCCTTGGAGGTGGTGATCTTGATCTTGATGTCGGAGACCTTGGCGGGGGTCTCGGCGGCTGGCTTTTCCGCGGGCTTGGCGGGTTCTTCCTTGGCGGCTTCCTGGCAGGAGCTGAGACCGGCGAAGGCGAGACTGAGGAGGGTAGCGGACAGAAGTTGGAGTTTCATGACGGCCTCCTCTAGCCGTGAAACGGGCGATTTGCAAGAGGAAGAGGGCGTGGGGTGGGGAGGAGGCGGGCGGAGGCGGAGGGTTGCGGTGGATC
>JAQCFL010000306.1 GCA_027619375.1 Verrucomicrobiota bacterium
AGCTCTCCCAGCGCCCGGGTCACCAAGGACCCCGCCAATCCCTCCAACATCCTCGAGAAATTCCTCCTCGCCGAAACCCTCGAGGAACGCCTCCCCTACATGACGAAGTCCCGCCTCAACGCCGACCAACTCGCCCATAGCTCCCTCGCCGTCCCCTTCCCGGAAATTATCAACCGCCGCTCCATCCACTACATGGAGAACCGCTCCGAACGCCTCAAGGAACACTTCTACGAAGTCTTCTTCCAGATGGCCCCCAACCAACAACCCACTTCCATCCTCGTCCAACTCAACGACTGGGGCGACGGCAAGGTCCTCGTCCACACCGACGCCTTCCTCGACCTCTTCGACGACAACCTCGCCCAATTCGCCGACGCCCCCGTCCCAGGCCCCCGCACCTTCCACGTCGTCGCCGACGCCTACAAACACTGCTTCGACGACATCATCCCAGGCTGGGAAAAGAAATCCGTCCTCAAACTCCGCACCCACCCACGCTCCGCCCCCTGCCTCGTCGCCTACTTCAACCGCAACTCCGCCATCTCCGACGAAATCAGCCAACCCAACGCCCTCCCCTGGGGCGAATCCGGCATCTGCACCGTCACCGTCGAGTGGAACACCGAAGTCCCCGAACGCCCCTTCGTCGAACTCCGCCGCATCAACGGATTCACCTGGAACCCCTGACCGTGGCGGCGGTTTCCAACCGCCCAGCCGATCCCCCCCGTGGCGTGACCGTCCCGGTCGCAAGCCTCCCCGCGTAGCGGCGCCTCTGCGAGGCGTCGGTGGTTCCACCCCCTCCTGTCCAACGCCCCTCCCCCATCCTCGCACGCCGCCTCCCCCACCCGTGGCGTGACCGTCCCGCATGCCCGGGCGTAGCCTCCGGCGAAGACTGGGTCGCATGCCCTCACCAACCGTAGCGACGGTTTCCACCTGACCCGCCGTAGTGGCACCATCGCCTCCCGGCCTACCCCCCCAAGCCGCGAATCTCCTCCAGAATCCGAGCAATTGCTCTCCCTGGCTCATTGTCCGAAATCCAGACATCGACCGAGTCCCAGTCCCCGTCAGTACCGCCCACCTCGACATCTCTCTCGACCATGTATCTCACGACATCCACGCAATCGTTCATGACAGCCAATCTCAAATATCTCGTCCCAAACAAAATCGTCCCACAGCCATAGACCTCATCCAGTCCCTTGAGGTTTCCTAATTTGATCAACTCATCAAACAACGAGAAGCCCTTCTCGTTTCTGGCAAACGGGTCCCCTCCGCCCTCCAAAAACTCGGTTAATCGCGACCCCGAAACGTCCTCCGCGATTGCGACGAATTTCTCAGAATCTTCATTCGCAAGGCTTCGACAGCGGAGCGAATCCAGAAAGGACGAAAAGTCGACAGACAGTGGCAGCATGACTTCCCGCGAGTCTTGCATAGTGAGCAAATAGACTGGATTGCGATTGCCGGCCTCCTAAACAATCCGGTCCATCGACATACAACATCCAATCGAAAAGAAGCCCCTCGATAAACTCGACATATTCCCTCGATTCTCCAATTCCAGATCCCACTCGGCCCCAATCGCATCCACTCCAAAAAAACCACGAAGCTCAACCTCGCCGCGGTGAGTCGGGAAACAGACGCTGCAGTGACCGAGATCGACGGCCCCACCATTCTGCTCCAACAGAAAAGCGACATACTCCGCAGATGCACGAAATCCAAAATCCTCCGCGAGCCTGAGAACCTCTGGCTCCCCAACAGCATGAATCGAGATCTTGCGCAGCCAGTCGAATTTCATTTCCCCACTCCCAATTCGCGAAAATTCGCGTCCATTCGCGGTTCAAATTCCGTATTCCGAATGCGCTACTTCCCACTCCCACCCCGCCGGATCGCCATGAACGCCTGATAGCGTTGATGCTTCACATGCTTCGAATCCGTCTTGATCCGCAACAACCCAAAAGCCCGCTCCTCCAAACTCTTCGGCGTCACCACGACCTCATACTCCCGCCCCTCCTTGATCGTCTTCAGCTCCTCCACGAAATTCTCATTCGTCCCGCTCAATTCCAGAATGTTCAGCGGCTCGTCCCCGTTCACCGTCAACTTGAAACTCTGCGGCTTCACCGCGTCCTTCTGATTCCAAAACAAGGTCTTCGGCTCGATCTCCAACAGCACCGGAATGTTCATCCGCGCCGTCAACTGCACCGACGGCTCCGTCTCCCCCTTCATCCGCAGCACGATCATCTTGTCGATCATCCCCATGAAGTTCCCCGTCTTGAAAATCCCCTGCACCGTCCCGCTCTCCCCCGGCTGCCACACCAGCCGGCCGTTGTCGCTGATCCTCGCCTCCAAACAGGTGCACGGCGCATCATACTCCCCGATCTCCACCTCCTTGTCCCCCTTCACCGTGAAGCGAAACTCCACCTTGATCTCCTCCTGATCCGGCCCCGCCGTCGTCTCAATCAGCGTCTTCTCAAACACCATCTGCCCCGACGCCACTCCCAGACCCAACCCCGCCAAGGCGAGGATCATCATCATTGTACTCTTCATTCCGGGAGCAAATCTACCAGCTCCAGCACAATGATCAACTGTCCACCCCGCCACTTCGGTCCCACTATGTAGAGCTGCTTCCCCTTCCGGAGCACCGGATCAGTCTTCAACACCTTCTGCTTCGACTGCCACAGCCCCATATCCAGCCGCAGGGCATCCGCCCCCACCCGCTCTTTCGGCTCAAAACTTACCATCAATTCCTCCGAACCACTCATCGGCGAAGACCAGTTCTCATACCCCCGCAGAATCGGCTTTCGATCCACCCCCAGCCGCCGGTAGTCCTTGAACTTCTTCCGCATCGCCACCTCCAGGCGCTCCTGCTCCTCCGCACTCAAGCCCTTCGCCGAATGCCCCAGCACCCCCGGGTCCCCATCCGTCGCGAAAATCATCTCCGCCTTCAGCGTCCCGATCGTTTCCTTCCCCGGATCCTCCGCCCACGCCACCCCCGCCAGCGCCCAAAGGCACCACCCCAGAACCACCACCGTCACGGATCGCTTGTGCATGCTTCTCATCAGACTTCTCAAAAGGTCGCTCCCGGCTCACTGTCCTCCAACGCCGCCGTCGTCTTCATCAGATCCACTGAACTCGGAATTTCGTCCAAGCCCTCCAGAACGATCACCGTGACCCCCTCGTCAAGATTCTCCCAGGTCCGCACATCCACCGTGGACAGCGAGGAATACACCACCGGCGCCAACTCCGTCGGCACCACTGCCACCGCATTCTCCTTGGTCCCCCCGAACTCCTTTCCGGCAATGAACGCCGCCACCACCGCTGCTGCCGCCGCCGGGGCCAGCCATGGCATCAACCACCCCCGCATCCCCGCGGATGCCGCCGGCTTCACCAACCGCTCCTGCCGCTCCTCCTCCCGGATCTGCCGCATCAGGTGCGTGTTGAAAAAATCCGGATACGGCGGCTCCACCTCCGCCGGCAACAACGCACGCAATTCGTTGCGCAGGCGCAAATACTCCTCCCGCTCCAATTCCAGTTCCGGGTGCTCGACTAGATACGGCTCCCATTCCCGACGATCATCGGGGCTCAGCGCCTCATCCATCCAAAGCGTCATCAACTCTTCTTTACGATTCTGGTCCATTGCTCAACAGGGTCTGTAGTTTCTTCCGTGCGTAAAACAACCGGCTCATCACCGTGCCGATGGAACACTCCATCACCTCGGCGATCTCCTTATACTCCATTCCATTCACCTCGCGGAGCAGAATTGCCTCGCGATGCTCCGGGGAAATTTTCTCCAGGGCCTCCTCGATCCTCACCCGCAACTCCTCATTCTCCAGCGCCCGGTCCGGCCGGGCCTCCTGCGTCGGCGTGGCCCGCGCCCCCGCCGCGATCCGCTCCCCGTCCAACAAACTGTCGTCCAGCTCCCCCGCCGTCTCCAACTTCCGCTTCCGCATCCAGTCATAGACCACGTTGTGCGTGATCCGATACAGCCACGTCGAAAACTGCGCCCGGGCCTCAAACTTCGGCAGCGCCTTCCACACCTTGATGAACACGTCCTGGGACAAGTCCCAGGCGTCCGCATCATTTTTGACCATATTCCGTATCATCGCGTAAACCCTTCCCCGATGCTTCGTCACCAGCGCGTCAAAGGCATGGGCTTCCCCTTTCTGACACCGCTGGACCAGAACCCGATCGGAAGGCTCCGGGGGCTCCGCCCCGCGACCGCCGCCGGCTCCACCACCATCGGCATCTCGGGGAACGGGTCCCTTCACCAATTTCGACGCAAGTTGGCGGTAAAAATTCATCCTATATACACAATCCTGACCCCCGCCACCCTAGGCCCAATCCTCGCACTGGCAAGGCC
>JAQCFL010000307.1 GCA_027619375.1 Verrucomicrobiota bacterium
CTGCAAAAAATCGCTGACACCGATCGGTTCTCCCGCCACGACCTTTGCATCGCGCCAGGAGGGATAACCACACTCGCCCAGCAGGTCCTCCTCCAGCTTCATGATCGTTTCGGCGCGACGATCAAGGGTCGGTTGCTCCAGCAGGTAGTCGCCCGGATAACTGTGCGCCTGCAGGGCTGTGAAGACCCGATAGAGATCGTCCTGTAAACTCCGCCGCTCCTCCTCACCGGGAGGATTGCCTTCATCCAACAAGGACCGCCGCATTCGCTGACGCAAGGCCCGCACCCGCTCCGGCGCGGTGCTCGCCTTGCCGTCCTTCCCGCGCCGCTCCTCCACTTCCGCGAGGAGCCGATCACACATCTGCCGGACCCTGCCGATCAGCGCGCCCTGCCCCGTGTCCCCGAACAACTCCACTTCCTTGGACGCGAGGATCCCCGCTCCGAGACGAAGAATCCGCGCATCGACATCCTCCCACGAACGCGGTTTCCAGCCAATCCGTGTCTCCATCGCCGCCAGTCTCCCCTCAAAGGTCTGCTCCACCTCCGCATCATGCCGAAAGCTCATCGCCACCGGCACCAACCAGGCCTTCCGCCCCGCCGCCAACTTCCCCGCCGCCCGCAGCAGAATGGAGGCCACCCCGTCCATCAAGGGATCGAGACGGCCGTGGTGATGATAGATCTCCCCCTCCGGAAAAATGACCAGCGGCGATCCTCCCGCGGAAAGGATGTTGATCGCCGTCTTGATTGCCGCAATGTCCGCCCCGTCCCGGTCCACGGAAAAAACCCCCATCCGCTGCAGCATCGCGGCCTGCAGTCCCCCGCCGTCGAACAACTCCCGCGCCGCCATGAAGCGCAGCGGCAATCGATGGCGCTGCGTCACGTTGAGAATGACATGGGGATCGGAATGATCCGAGTGGTTCGGGGCCAGCAAAACGGAATCGCCCCGCCCGCAAAGCTCCACCACCCGCTCCCAACCCTGCCCCTCCACTTGTCGCACCTTGTACTTTTCCCGCAGCCAGGACCGATCACTGTACCACACCCCGAGGGGGCGAATCCAATCCCATGGAATCGGTGGGCGGAAGGTGTAAGGTTGGTCCGTCGGCAGCCAGCGCATCCAACACCATCTCATGGGCCCTCCTCCCCCAACAATCGCAATTTCCGCGCTCCCGAGAATCGGACTGGCATCATCGCCACATTGCGCAAGAGTCGCGCCGTGACTCCCCGCATCTTCACCGGAGGCTCCGTCTCCACCAACGGCTACCTTCTCGAATCCGATCAGGGCCTCATCATCATCGACGCCCCGGAGGGCATCGCGGAGGTCGTTCGTGCCAGCGAGCTTCCCCCCCTCGCCCTGCTTCTGACCCACCAACACTTTGATCACGTCGAGGACGCCGCCGAACTGGCCCGGATGGGCGCGGCCATCCACGCCTTCGCCCAGTGGCACCCCGACTTGATCCTCGACGAGGCCGCCCGCCGTTGGGGCCTCCCCATCAAGGTCGAACCCTACACCGTGGACCACCTCCTGGAGGGCCGGAATGCCCTCAGCCTTGGCGGATTCCAGTTCAGCCTCCTCCCGGTCCCCGGACATTCCCCCGACAGCCTCGTCTTCCACCTTCCGGAGCACGCCCTCGCCTTTGGCGGGGACACCCTTTTCGCCGGATCCATCGGCCGCACCGACCTCCCCGGAGGCCGCCATGAGCAACTCCTTGAAGGCATCCGCGAGAAGTTATTCACATTGCCGCCGGAGACGCGCATCCTTCCCGGCCATGGACCAGCCACCTCCATCGGTCAGGAACGGACCTCGAACCCGTATCTACAGTGATTTCCCAACAAGATTCCGCCTCGGGTGACGTTTAACTGATGGTGAAAGTAGGGAAATTCCAACTGGAATGGCCGCCACTCCTCTGCGAGAGTCCCTCAATGGCGCAGATCACTGCTCCGCAACGCTAGATCTCATGTCCAAAGACGATTCTTCTCCGCATCGCCCCCGACAGGCCCCCATCCCGGAGAGCCTCCAAACGCAGCTCTCCGGATTCCGCAGCCAACTCTGGAAGGTGAAGATAGCCGAAGCTATTTTGGCCGGCTTCTTCGGACTCCTTTTTTCCTATCTCCTCGTCTTCGGACTGGATCGGGTCTGGGCCACTCCTCCCGCCGTCCGCCTCGCCATTCTCCTTGGCGGCACCTCCCTCTTTGTCCTCTTCGCTCCGTATTGGATCCATCGTTGGGTCATCGGCCACCGCAACGAAAGCCAACTGGCCCGACTCATCGCCCGAAGCTTCCCGCGACTGGGGGACCGCCTCCTCGGCGTCATCGAGTTGCAGGACCAAAAGGAAAGTGTCGAGTCACTCTCTCCCGAACTCCGTGCGGCCGCGATGGCCAATGTCGCCACCGAGGCCAAGGGTCGCGATTTCGAGAAGGCCCTACCCGCCTCGCGGCACCGCAGCTGGTCCCTCGGGGTCCTCGCCACCTTCGCCATTGCCGCCGCCGCCCTGATCATCGTTCCCAAGGCCGGCATGAACGCCCTCAAGCGCTGGCTCATGCCCCTCTCCGACACCCCCCGCTACACCTTCACCCGCTTGGAGGAAGTCCCCAAGCGCATCGTCGTTCCCTATGGCGAGCCCTTCAACCTCGCCCTCAAATTGCACGAGGACTCCGATCGCCGGCCGACAAATGCGATCGCCCAGTATGACCAACAGGATCCCCTCACCACCACTCTCAACGAAAACAGCACCTATACCTTCACCTTCCCCGGGCAACAGGCGCAGGGCGTGATCTCCCTGCACATTGGTGACGCAGTGGAGTCCATCCCCGTCGAGCCCGTCCTCCGCCCCGCCACCGAGGCGATTGCCGCCAAGGTTTACTACCCCGACTACATCCAGCAGGAACCACGTCGCATCGATCTCCGCGCCGGGGTTCTCTCCGTCCTCGAGGGCAGCAAGGTCTCCCTCGAAGCCACCGTCACCCGCGAACTGGCCAGCGCGAAAATGACCTTTCGCCCGCTCACCGAAGACAAGGTCCCCACCCCGGATCAATCCGGCGATTCGCTCCAACCCGAGATTGTGACCCTCTCCACGAAGGGCCGCACCCTCACCTCACCTCCCCGCATCGTGGCCGACACCCCGGCCGAACTGTTGCTCAGCTGGACCGATGTCCTCGGCCTCGAACCGGACTCCGCCTTCCGCCTGCGGGTCGAACCCGTCCCGGATCAGGCCCCCACCACCTACATCCAGGGCATCGACCGCCAGCGCGTCCTCCTCGCCGAGGAAACCGTCGATTTCGATGTCCTTTCGGAGGATGACTTCGGCATCCGCGAAATCGGCATCGAATGGACCGGCCAGTTCACCAAGCCCACCGACGAAACCCCCGCCAACGGCGACATGAAACTCGACGACGGATCGCCGGTCACCCAACGCCTCAGCGCCGCGGCGTCCTTCTCCCCTGCCGTCCACGGGATCCAACCCCAAAAGCTCACCCTCCGCGCCTACACCGAGGACTACGCTCCGGGCCGGGGACGCATTTACTCGGAACCCATCACCCTCTTCATCCTCACCCGCGACGAACACGCCCAACTGCTGAAAAATCAGTTCGACCGCATCATCGGAGAACTCGAGGACCTTGCCCGGCGCGAACAGAACAACCACGACGAGAACCAGCGTCTCGAACGCCTCGATCCGGAGGACCTGCAAGGCGATGAAAATCAGGAACGCCTCGGCAATCAGGAACGCAACGAGGCGGAGAACACCGAGCGCATGAAGGAACTCGCCGAGAAGATGGAGGAACTCTTCAAGGATGCCGCCCGCAATGGCGAACTCGATCCGGAGACCATGAAGAAGCTCGCCGAGTCCCTGAAGAAAATGCAGGAACTCGGCAATCAGGACATGCCCGAGGTCGAGAAGAAGCTCGGCGAAACCCAGGACCAGCGCTCCACCCCGGAACAGTCCAAGGAAGACCTCGAGAAGGCCATCGAGAAACAAAAGGAGGTCCTCGAGAAGATGCGCGAAACGATCGAACAAGCCAACGAAGCCAATCGCGACTTCGAGGCCAGCACCTTCATCAACCGCCTCAAGCGGGCCGCCACCGAGGAGGACGGCATCGCCGCCGCTCTCCTCGACCATATCGCCACGCTCATCGGCGTGAACATCGCGGAACTCGATCCCAGCGACCAACGCATCCTCGGGGAACTCGCCACCCAGCAACGGCGCACCGCCTCCGATGTCCGCTGGATCCAGGAAGACCTCGGCCATTTCTACGCCCGGACCCAGAAGGAAATCCACAAGGAACTCCTCCTCGAAATGCAGGAATCCCACATCGACTCCGCCCTCGACGACAATCGCGAGCGCCT
>JAQCFL010000308.1 GCA_027619375.1 Verrucomicrobiota bacterium
CCCCCTCGACGAGTTCGACACCCCCGCCGAACGCCCCAGCGTCACCAAGCACTCCGCGAAACCATCCACGCCCGAGTCCCCCTCCACCGAACCTCCCCCGGAGCCACTCCCTTCGCCCGGCGAATCCGAAGTCCAACGCCGCTCCCGCTTCGAGCGGGCCAAACGCCGCCGCTGATGTGCGCCCACCACAACAAGCCCCGCGCCCTCGTCAACCTCCTCGACGACCTCCCCGAGGATCTCTCCGTCGAGCACTTCGCGGAAGTCTGCCAACTCGCCGGCGGCGCCGTCCGCATCGAACGCATCGTCTCCCACGGCCAGGCCTCTCCCGAGGACTTCTGGTATGATCAGGACGAGGACGAGTGGATCCTCATCCTCCAGGGCGAGGCCCGCCTCCATGTCGAACAATTCGAGGAACCCGTCCACCTCACCCCCGGCGACTCCCTCCTCCTCCCCGCCCACTGCCGCCACCGCATCACCTGGACCACCCCCGACGCTCCCACCATCTGGCTCGCCGTCTTCACCCAGGAATAGCACCGACTCTCCAACGTAGCGGTGCCCTTGCAGGGCGTCGGCGGTTCCACACATCGAATCCACACCAGACCACCGCCACATCCCTGCACCGTCCGTTCCCCTGTTCGTCCTCATCGCCATCCAAGCCAACAATCTTCGGTCGATCGTCGACGTGAATCACAAACAATCCCGATCACAGCAAATGAACTGCCCCACCTGCGGAAAAGCACTCCGCGCCATCCAAATCGAAACGATGATCGGCAACCCCGATTTTACCGACTGGTCTCGCAACGGCTATTGCTCCCTCGATTGCTTCAACCGAAGAAACCCGCAGGACCAGACCATCGATGTTCCCCCACGAATTCCAACGAACGAAAGACCTGAGCTGCCAACCAAGCCAATCCCCGCAAGCAAAGCACGTGAGTTCGATGCCTACACTCTGGCCACCGCTTGCCTGCTCACCACTCCCTTCATCTTTTTTCTCGGGATCATTGGCAACATCAGCGGGGCCTACCAGTATCCTCAGGCTGCCTTGGGCTTTTTCCTCTTATATTGCGCGATCCTGACAAGCGGGCTCTGCGCAGGCATCATTGCGCTCTTCGCCATTCGCAAGCGCGGACCGAAGGGATTGCTCTGGAGATCCTTGATCGGAATGACGATGATCATTGGCTTCTGCGCTCTCGCCATCTTCGGATTCCTCAAGGCACGGGAATTGAATCCCGGGGTTCCCAGAGATCAGAACCCAGAGGACTCGGGCGCTCCACCGCTCCACACTGACTAGTGCATTCTCTGAACGCCATCCTCGCCCCGTGCCGCACCCTCAAACAAGCGTCCCCTCCGTCACCCCGAGCTTTTCCAGAGCCGTCACCTTCTCCAACAGCGCAGCCGCATCAGCCCGCCCGCTCAGCAGATCCTGATACGCCCGGATCGTCGACTCCGCCGAGTCCTGATCCTCGTCCAACAACTCAACTCGGTAACGCGACAGGCCAGCCCTGCGGAGTTCATCAAAGAATCGCGCCCCGGTCTGGGCCCGTCCGTTGAACAACGTGTTGCGGCACCCCACATCGGCCTGCAAGCGATGCAACTGCCCCACCCGGTCGCGCAGATGCACGACATGCTTCTCACAGGGACGACCGCAATCCTTGTAGGTGGTTCCCTCGCTGAGGAAGGTGCAAAAGACACAGTGCTCCATATGGAAGAGCGGCATGTGCTGGTGCAGGGTCAGCTCAAACCACTCGGGCGGTGCACCCCCCAACAAGTCCAGCACCTGCGAAATGTTCAAGTCGTAGGACACCGTCAAATGATCGAGACCGGCCTGCTCCATCAGCAACCGCGCCGTGATCGGATTGGCGACGTTCAGGGAAAAGTCGCCCACCTTGATCAAATCTCCACGGTCCTTATAGTAGTGCAGCGCCGCCAGATTACGCAGCAGCAGGCCATCCGGCGCGGCATGCTCGATCAACTTTAGATAACCCATCTCGCCCGGCTTCAGAATCCGCGGCGTGGCCAGATGAATGGCCTTGCCCGCCTCCCGCACCAAGGCCACCGCTTCCTTGTAGCGCCGGGGGTCCTCGAAATCGCAATAGACCGTCGCCACCCCGCAGTGCAGCGCCGCCTCCACCTGCGGCAGGGTCCGACACAACACCGACAAGGTTGGCGCCACTGCCTCCGCGCATTCCTTCCGATCCGGCAGCAGCGCGTGATGGCTCTCGATCGTCGGCCGAGCGGCGGTCGGCACGACCCCATCCCCCGCCCCGGCTAGCTCCAGCTTCGCCACCAATGCCCGACGGAGCAGATTCAACACCGACAACGGCAAATGGCAGTCGCCCACCAGCCGATTGTCGAGCGAAGCCAACTCATAGTCACTGCCTCCCAATCGCCCCAACTGCGCCGTCAACGTATCGCTCCCCAACGGATGCTTTGCCGCCGCCTCCAAGGCCATTTCTCCCCGCACCTCGCGGTCCCCACCGCGAATCACCAACGGCTCCCCCACCCGTCCGCTCACCACCAGATGCAGCGGCGTCTTCTTCCGCTCCAACTTGGCATGCTGCCAAAACTTCCGGATCTCGGATTCCAGCGCGGGATCGGAGGTCTTGTAGAGCGTGTGCCCCGGCCGGATCCGCTCGAAGTTGATGCCGCTGAAGGTGCGGTGAAAGACGATCCGCCCCCCTTCGATCTTCCAGATCCGTGCCCCCTGCTCCAAATCACGATTCTCTCCCGCATCAAAGACCACCCCATCGCCCGCCTTGAGCGGCGGATCGAGTTCCTTGATCGGCCGGTCGAGCTCGATCCACGTGCCGCCACAAGCGCTGATCGTCCCGAGCAAGGGCCCCCGCTTCTTTCCAAATCGACCATGCGTGAGCAAGGGATGATTCGTCCCCGCCAGCCACCCCGAGGAAAGCCCGCGCGAAAAGGTCATCTCCAACGCGTAGCGGTCGTCCGGAGTCACAGGCGATGAGGCCGCCTCCGCCATCGCCGCATCCAGCGCCTTGCGATACACCCGCGTCACCGCCGCCACGTATTCCGGCGTCTTCAACCGCCCCTCGATCTTGAAGGACTTCACCCCCGCCTTCACCAAGCTCGGGATCAGATCCACCGCCGCCAAATCCTGCGGACTCAGCAGGTAACGCACCTCCCCCAGCTCCCGCGTTTCGCCATCCACCACAATCTCATACGGCATCCGACAGGCCTGCGCACATTCCCCGCGGTTCGCCGAACGCTGACCGAGACTCTCACTCGTCAAACACTGCCCGGAATAGGCCACGCACAAGGCCCCGTGCACAAAGACCTCCAACGGCGTCGCACAAATCGGAGCGCCCTCCTGATGAAACCGTCCGATCTCCTTCACCGACAACTCCCGCGCCAACACCGCCCGCTCCATCGGAAACAACGACTCAACGAAGGCCAATCCCTCCGGCGAGGTGATCGTCATCTGCGTCGACGCATGCAGTTCGACATTCGGCGCTATCTCCCGCGCCAGCTTGGCCAGCCCCAGATCCTGAATGATCAGCGCATCGACCCCCGCCTCCGCCACCAGACGCAACTGCCGTTCCGCGGCCTCCAGTTCACCGGTGAAGATCAGCGTGTTCATCGCCACGAAGCCCTTCACCCCGTGCTGATGCAGGAAGTCCATCAACGCGGGCAGATCCTCGTTCGAAAAATTGTCGGCCCGCAGTCGCGCATTGAAGGCCGGCAGGCCGAAGTAGATCGCGTCGGCCCCTCCTGCCACCGCGGCACGGGCACAGTCCCAATTGCCGGCGGGGCTGAGAAGTTCGGGGGTGGAGTCGGTCATGGCGGCGGCGGTTCGAAAAGCATCCCGCCAATGCGGAAATTTTCCCCGGAAGGAAACCATGAATCCGCGGAATCACCCGATTATTCGCAACCGCCCGCCGCACCCCCATCTTGCCAAGCACCACCGGTCCCGGCAAAATGACGCCGCCCCATGATTCGCCCCGCCACCCATGCCGATGCAGAGGCCATCGTCCGCATCTACAACCACTACATCGAGGAGACCGTCATCACCTTCGAGGAAACCGCCATCGACGCCGCGGAAATCGTCTCCCGCATGGGCAATCTCGATTCCGGCTTCCCCTGGCTCGTCTGCGAGGAGGAGGGCGCAATCATCGGCTACGCCTACGTCTTCCCTTGGCGCACCCGCGCCGCCTACCGTCATACCGCCGAGGCCTCCGTCTATCTGGAACACACCCGCCGCGGCCAGGGCACCGGCACCGCCCTCTATCGCCAATTGATCGAAACCGCCACCCTCCGCGGCCTCCACATCCTCATCGGCGGCATCACCCTCCCCAAC
>JAQCFL010000309.1 GCA_027619375.1 Verrucomicrobiota bacterium
CGTGATCTGCGTGAACGGAATCACCCAACCATTCTCGTTGCAGACATCCACACAGATCCGCTGAATCGACCGACGCAGGAAATTATACCGCGACGCCAACTCCCCGGAAAAGTCCCCCAACACATCGAAATCCAGCGAGGACGGCCCCGCTTCACTGAACTCCACCTTTAGCGAAATCAGCCCGTCTCCTCCCGCGCATCCCCTCAACTCTTCCGTCAATCTCCGCTCAAAGGCCTCCCTGATCGTCGTCGTCACTTCCGCCTGATGCGCGTAGTCGATCCCGAAGGTCACGTTGATGCGGAAGTTCCGGGAAAGGTTCTCCGGATTCAACCCGAGAAAAGCCGCAGTCTGATAAAACGCGCGACTGCCGCCCAGCTTCAGCACCACCACCTGCTCCGGCGTCTGCGAAACCACCTTCCCATAGGTTCCGTCGGACAGCAGCAGCCAATCCCCCACCGCCGTCGGAAACCACGGCTCCTTCTCCACATAGGGACGTGAATGCTCATCGATCAACGATCGGATCGGCAGACGCAGCACCGCCCCCGTCAGCTCCGGATTGATGAATTCGCAATAAAATCCCAGCGTCTTCACCTTCCACGGCAATCCGTCATAGACGAACCGTTCCCCCTCCCGAACCGGCCCCAGGTTCAGCACCAGCTTCACCTGCTCATACACCGCAGGCAGCGTGCTCTTCATCGCCCACGCCAGTCCAACCACGAAAATCAATCCCAGCGACAGCAACAGCCAGTCCCCCGCCGCGTACATCACCCCGAACGCCGCCAACAAGGCGATCACCACCGAGATCAATCCGTAAACAACATCCAACACCCGCACGAAGAACCCCGACTTCTTTGATCGGCGCAATGGACCGTAGCGCACCAGCAGATGCCGCAGAAATCGCATCACTACCGTCGTCCCCAAAAACGCCAGCAGCGCCACCAGCAGGTTGCGCCCCCGCTGCGTGCAAAATTTCCCCACCATCGCCCACAACCGCTCCACCACCGGAATGTTCTCCGCCTCGCGCCGCTGAATGCGCAGTGCCAATGCCTCCCGCTGGCTCACCACCTGCGTCAGTCGGCCTTCCCACTCCTCCCGCATCTTGTCCAGCCGCTCCTTCAGAACCCCCTGCACTTCCTCGCCTTCCAACGCCGTCAATCGTGCCAAGGCCCGCTCCGCCAGTTCCTCGCGCTCCAACAGGGTCTCCTGCGTCGAGCGCATCTCCTCCATCTCCCGCGCCCCCGCCGTCGCCTCGTTGAACTCCCCCACCAGCAGCCGCCCCATCTGCTCCAGCTCCTCGCTCAGATTCGACACACTCTCCCCCAACCCCTCGTACTCCGCCTCTCCCACTCCCGTTGCCAGCTTCGCAAACTCATCCTGCAAACCCGTCAATCGCTCCCGCAACTTGTCGATCTCCCGGGTCAGCTCGGCCGCCTCCTCCTCCGTCGCCGCCTTCTTCTTCGCCGCTTTCTTCTCCGTGATGGCCTTCTCCGTCTCCGCCATCACCCCCGTCAGGCTGTCCAGTGTCTTGATGTTCTTCGCCCGAAACTCCGCATCCGCAGATCCGGCCTCCTGCCCCTCCAAACTCCCCGCCATCATCACCAACCCCAGCAACAGCCCCTGCAACAGCCCCTGCAAACACCCCCGCTGGAGAAAAATACCCGACATGGCCCTCATCCTCCTACTTTTCACGACCTTTCGCCAACATTTATTCGCCCACCCGTCCCGACCAAACCCACAAATCCTCCCCCATCTCAGCCCGTAAACGCTCCTCCACCGCTTCCGCCGCCGCCCCCTCCCGCAGCACTCCAAACACCGTCGCCCCCGACCCACTCATCAAGGCCCCCTCCACCTCCGGCTGCTTCAGAAACCACATCTTCAATTCCGCCAAATACAAAAATTTCTCAAACACCGGACGTTCCAAATCATTCACCAACTCCACACTCCCGCAGCGCTGCACCTCATAGCGCACCCCCCGCAACTCCCGCGAGCCCGTCCATCGCCCATAGGCATCCGCCGTCTCCACCCCGAACCCCGGCTTCGCCAAAACCACATCCATCTCCTCCACCTCTCCCGGCTCAATCAACTCCCCCCGCCCCCGACACCAACAGGCCCGCCCCATCATAAAAAACGGCACGTCCGATCCCAACTCCCCCGCCATCTCCATCAACCGCTCCATCGATAGCTTCGCCGTCCCCACCGCATTCAGCACCATCAACATCGCCGCTGCATCGCTGCTCCCTCCCCCCAACCCCGCCCCGTGCGGAATGTGCTTCTCCAAACGCACCGCATGCGAACAACGCTCCCCCGTCTCCCGCTCATACAAACGCACCGCCTTCACCACCAGATTCCCCTCGTCCGTCGGCACTCCCTCCTCATCACACGCAAAGGAAAACTCCGCCGCCCCCTCCACCACCAGCACATCATGCAAATCCGGCACCGGCACCATCAGCGTCTCCAACTCGTGAAACCCGTCCTCTCGCCGCCCCTTGACCCGCAGCGTGAGATTCAACTTGGCCGGCACTTCGATCTTCATGCCCCCACCTCCTCACGTTCCAGCCGTCCCAGCAAGGCCAACATCCGCCCCGTGCATCCCTTCTCCACCCGATAGGAATAGTAACGCCCCACTTCCGCTCCGGTGCAGATCCCGCTGTCCCGAATCCGCTCCTCCGGCACTCCCAGCCCCCGCAATTGCCCCACAATCGCCGCCGCGAAATCCGTCTCATACTGCGGCGGCCGAATGCACGGCGCAATCGCCACCTCCAAATCCTCCACCCGCGTCCCAAACTCCTCCCGCATCCGCTCCACCGCCCGCGGCACGATCCCCAACTCGGTCCCCTTCTTCCCCGAATGCACCAACCCAATCGCCCCCGTCCCCCGGTCCACCAGATACACCGCCGCACAATCCGCCACATAGATCCCCAACACCAATCCCGGCACCCCACAAATCAACCCGTCCACCCCACACACCTCCGCACCCTCCTCCCCGGTCACCACGGCCACCTCCGCCCCATGCACCTGCTCCGCCCTCCGCAAACGCGACCACCCAAACCCCAACCCACCCACCCGCCCCCGATGCGCCGCCTCCAACCCCTCCAAGGTCGCCATCTTGTCCGTGCTCACCGCCACCCCCGCCACCCGCTCCACGAAATCCGCCCGGATCCCCGGGCACTTATTCACGCCTTCCAGAAAGTAAGAAGCCTCCGCCATCTGGGGGAAGATAGCGGAGGCTTCTGGGGTGCGCCAAGTCTCCTTGGCGCGGGCTGTCCAAATAACTTACCTGGTAATCATACGAGAGGCAACAGCGCGCTTGGCGTGCTCCACCGTTTCAGTCTCCTCTTCGTCCATATCGGACATGACGTCCGCAAGGCCCGAAGCGATTTCCTTTCTCATATGCGCTACCAGTTCCGTTCCCTTGTGGGTAATCCGGACCATAATCTTACGTCGGTCTTCAGCCGCATGGATTCGCTCGACATAGCCGAGTTTCTCCAGACGATCGACCAGTCCAGTGGCCGCTGCCGTGGAATGTCCCATCTTCTTGGCGATATCCGACATGGTCAGATAATCTTCGCTTGAAAGGTAGGCGAGCAAGAAGAACTGGGGGAACGAAATGTTCCCACGATTCAACTCATTCGACAGGTTAAGGATGCACGACCGCTGCGTGAACAACACGAAGTCCGCAAGACGATCTGCATCGGCTTGGACGGATCCACGTGTTTGGTTTACTGTGCTTGATTTCATGACTGTTCGACTTGTAATGGTGGTTGGTAGTTTCTTGGATGCTCAGCAGCTTCAAAGGGAAGATATCCCGAATCTTATAAATTTTACAAGGGTAACATTAAAAAACTTTAAATAATCTCTGGATTCCCGGACCTTACGGCCCCCAGAGCCTGTTTATCCTTGCTTTTTTGGCAAATCCCACATCCTCAGCACCTTCAGGGAAATCCCGCCCCCGGCTTCCGGGGCTCCAAAGTCGGCACCGAAGGGGCCTCCGCAGCCTCCGGCAAGCGCCTCCCCATCACAAAATCCCCCGCCTGCGGCGCCCCCCCGGTGATGTCGGCCGCGTAAAATCGTCCCAATTTCTCCCCTGTGGGCCGCAGTGAAGCCGTTTCCCCTCCCGCCCCCTGGCTGTGAAACACAAAGCCCTCCGGCATCGACCCACCTCCAAACCGCTTGATCAGCACAAAGCCCTCTGCGGTATGCACCGAAGCCACCTCCCCGATCAACTGCGTCGAAGCCGCCGCCACCCCCTCCTCTGCCGTCGGCCCCTCACCCTCCGTCGCCCCT
>JAQCFL010000024.1 GCA_027619375.1 Verrucomicrobiota bacterium
TTCGCCGAAGCGGTGGCTGGCAAGAAACGCGCACGGGAAGGCCTGCAGCGGGTCATGTTCGAAAAGGAATGCACTCTCACCAGCGAAGGGCGCGCGGCTTCCGTACTCCAACTGCCCAGTTGGCGCAGCGTTGCGCAAAGCTACCGGCACCTGATGTCCCTCGATCTCAAACGCCGCCCTTCCAAAGCGGAAGTCAACGGCCTCAAGCCCCTCTCCGAAGCCAAGGCCCTCCGCTGCAAGGTCCGCTTCTTCATCGACGGCGTCGCCCTCGGCTCCCGGAGCTTCCTTGGAAAACTATTTGGCCTCAACCCAGGTCACTTCGGCCCCAACCGCCGAACCGGCCCCCGCAAGATCCGGGGCATCGACACCTCCCTCTGCACCTTCCGCGATCTCCGCCGAGAACCGGTGCAGACTTAAAGGGCCTCAACTCCCCAACCGTCCGGGCCACACCTCCATCATCGCGCCCAGCTCCTCTCCTCCACACGGGTCAAGCCCCGCCCTCTCCGAGCGGTGTCAAGCCACCGCACTCCGGGGCTACACCTCTCGCTCCAAACCCTTCAGCACCGCCATCCAAGACCGTCATAGAAAGGGTCAGCACAATCCCAGCCGGAGGAGAATCTGGAAAACCCGGACTCGCAATATGACCGGACCGAGTTATCGCGCGGGTGTGACCATCACCAGAAAGATCGTCCTCGACGAGGAAGGCAATCCCAGCGAAGTGCTCATTCCTTACGCGCAGTTTGTCGGGTTTCAGGTGCAGCGTGTTGACGCTCGCCCTTGCGGAACGCACCGACGGTCACGGTCCAGCCCTCCAAGGGGATGGGTCCAATTTAACGACGGGTTCCTGGTTCCTTGTTCTTCCCGATGAAGCCCCGTCGTTTTTTACGACTGGTCCGCCTTTGATCCCGCCGAGAGAATCGCCGAGAGATCGTGGGGAACCCCGGGAGGGGTGGCAGGCGAGCCATTGCCTGTAAGGGTAGGGGACGGTCGCTCCGCGCCGTCCGGGGGGATGACCTCGGCCGCGGAGAGCCCCAAGGAACAGGATGAGCGCCACGAACGCAGGCTGCTTCCCTAAGTCGAACGCGGCTACCGATCTCCAAGGCATTCCTGCTTTCGGCGGTCCAACCGCCGGACGGCGCGGAGCGACCGTCCCCTACCAAAGCCCGAAGGCAATGAACCCGATCCAGAACAACACCAACGCCCACACCGCCTTCGGCGCATCCTGCCGCCGCAGCCCTTCCGCGACGAACAACAACAGATGCACCCCCATGGCCGAAACCACGCCCAGGATTCCGAAACCCATGCGGACCTCTTCCAAATTCAGCACCTCCGGAGACATCCAATCCCGGAAGATCCCGCCGAGCAAAAAGGGGGAAAGAATAGGGCGAGAATGGCACTGTTTTAAGTGCCTTATCGGGATGCGGAGGTTCCCATCTAGGAGTGCCGAGGCGAAAAATTCTACGGCCTGACTCGTCCCGGCGTAGCTCGAAGAGCGTAGACGGAAGGGCCGAAAGAACGCAGCCCCGGGTATCGACACCCCCGGCGCCAGCGGCCTGAAGGGTCGCAAGAAAGCCACAGCCTCTCTATTCGGCATTCTCGCGGACTTTCAGCCCGCCTCCTTGTATGGTCCCAACAACCCAGGCCTCCAACCCGACCGGACCTGCGGTGCGCCCGGGTTTCCGACCTGGGCTTTGTTGTTTCGACCCTTCAGGCCGGGGTGAGGTGCGGCTTAAGAACATTCCGAGACTCCGCTTAAAACAGTGCCATTCGGGTCAGGCGAATCTTTTTGACATTCGACTTTTTAACGAGAAGAGACTCCCCACCAATTCGTTCCTCACACGTGGCTCGTCAGCCCGCTCAAAAGTCTCCGCACCCACGTTCCGACTCTTGCCCTCGTCCTTCTGAATGGAAGCCTCCCCTCCTGCGTCCTCGCCCGTGTTTCGCGTCTCAAACGCGGTTGGCGTCCTGGTGAGCGAAGGGTCTTGTTCCTGCGCGACTGTCAAGCTCATCGACAATGCCAGTGGGGCCACGGCCATCATCAATGGTCGTGCCTTCATCCCTCACAACTAGCAAGTCCGACCCCGTTTGACCATGAGATTCCATCAGCACCGGTGCTCCGCAAACACGGCGGGACTTCGCCGCAGGATTTCTGCATCGGCCAGCATCAGGTCGGTGATGCCGCGGGGATGCTCCATGGGCAGGCCGGGTCGCACGAAGATGTGAGGGGAGACGTGGGCGGTGTTGGTTGTATTATCCAACCGCCTGCATGACGATGCCGTCGGCATCCGTAGTCATGGGAACTGGGGAGCCGAGCTGCCTGCACATGAAGATGACATTCTTACCTGCTTCAGATCACACCTCCACCGCCACCTTCGGCAATGGGCGGCAATTCGTCGGGCACTTTTCACTCAACCCATGAGGTGGACGCAGCGGACAGGGAGGACAGGGATGCGGCGATTCGCTGTCGTCGTGCTGCTGGTCGGCATCGCGGTGACCGGCGGGATCCGCGCTGAGGAGGAGGTCGGGGTGGCGGCCGACGCGAAGTTGTTCGCAGGAGCCTTTCAGCCGCTGCCTCCCGGGGCGGTCGAGCCGCAGGGCTGGCTCCGCGACTGGGCGGTCTCGATGCGCGAGGGAATGACCGGGCACCTCGATGAATACGATCCTGTCTTCCAGTTCGGGTGGCTGGGGCAACGGCTCGGAACCACGGGGGAAAGCGCCCCCGGCGAGGGCTGGCCGCTTGAGCAGTCGGCCTACTGGATCGACGGCGCGGTGCGCCTCGGGCATGTTCTGCACGACGATGCGCTGCTGGCCCGGGTCCTGCCGCGCCTGGAGAAGATCGCGGAGGCGGGAAGGGACAACGACTCCTACTTGTGGTGGCGTGAGAAGTTCAGCTGGGACGGCCGGAACGGTCCGCCCGTGGAGGGGTTCAACCTCTGGAGCTGCGCGGTGCTCGGCCGGGCTCTGATCGCGCAGTATGAGGCCACCGGGGATCGCAAATGGCTGGCTTGCATCGAGCGGTTCTTCGACACCATGCCCGCCGATGCCTTGTTTCCGATCAGTCGCTCCACGGTCAACCTTGAGACGCTCCACGAGGCCGGGCGGCTGGGGGCCGATGCCGGGATCTGGAATGGAGTGTTGGACGCGGCGCGCAGGTTGCGGCGGGAGGACGATGCGTGGTCGCGCGAAAAATACTGGTCGGCCATGAAGCCGAAGGACGCGGAGCACGGGGTGACCTTCAACGAATTGGCGAAGCTGCCCCTGCTGCTGCTGGCGGGCACCGGGGACGAATCCTTCCGGCGTGCAACCCTCGACCGCTACCACACTCTTTATGAAAAGCATCAGCTTCCGTACGGAGTCAACTCGGCCTCCGAACGTCTTGCGGGGATCGGCGCGTTGCAGGCCACGGAGAGCTGCAACGTCTCGGATTTGATCTGGTCGCACCTCTGGATGTTGCGCCTCCTCGGCGACCCGCTCGATGGCGACCGGATTGAGACCGCCTTCTTCAATGCCGCTCCGGCCTGCGTGTCGCGTGATTGCCGGAGGCATGTCTATTACCAATCGCCGAACCGCCCGGTCCCGAAGCCCGGTCCGAAGGGCCCCGGACATCCCACCAATGCCGATTTTGCCAAGACCCAGAAGCCCTTGTGTTGCACCGGAAACATCCCGCGCATCGTGCCGAACTACATCATCCACATGTGGATGACGACACCCGACCACGGATTGGCGGCCACCCTTTACGGTCCCTGCACCGCGAGGGCCAAGGTGGCAGACGGGGTGGAGGTCACCCTCGCCGCCACCACCGACTACCCGTTCGGGGAGGAGATCGTGGTGACCGTCACTCCGGCCAAGCCGGTCCGGTGTCCCCTGTATTTCCGCATCCCCGGTTGGTGCGAGAACCCTTCCTTCGAAGTCAACGGGGCCGCATTGGAGGCTGCGGAGAGAACCAACGGGTTCCTGCGGATCGAGCGGACCTGGTCCGCAGGGGATACCGTGGCGATCCGTTTCCCCATGCCGCCACGGGTCGTGAAAGGGCGCGAGAGCGGCGGTGCGCCCTATGCCTGTGTTCATGCTGGGCCCCTGTTGTTCGCACGGGCGGTTCCGGAGAAGAGTGAGAACGAGTCGTCGGGTGAGGGTTGGCACTACGCGCTGGACTTTGAGAGCGATCGCGCCACGGCTGGGATGACAATCAAACGGACCCCTATGCCGGCCCGTTGGGACTGGCCCCATGCGGCCCCCGTGCTGCTCACCGTGCCGGCCCAAGGCATCGACTGGAAGTCCGATAAGGGGGCTGAGGGCGGGCTGCCGGCCGGTCCCGTGGAAGGCCGCGGCGACAAGATGATCGATCTCATCCCCTACGGCTGCGCGAAATTTAGGATCTCCATGTTTCCCGTCACCGCCAAGGCCTGGGGGAGCGGGAAATGAAAGACCGCGTCCGGACAACCCTGTGCGCGATTTTCGATGATCGTGGCCTCCCCTTCAAGGCGGCGGCCCGGAATGCATCCTCCACCGATATCTCATGAACATACTCCCCTTGAACGCCCTCTGTCTGCTGCTGGCCGCAGCCCCGCCATTGCTGGCCGCCCCGGAGGCACCTCCGGAGCTGTCGGCGGAATCGATCATCTCGCAATATGGGAACCGCGCCGATCAGCCTCCGACCTTCGGGCACTATACGAAGTGGTCGACTGATGCTCTCCTGATGGGCAACGGCGACATGGGGCTCTCGGTGGGGGGGGAGGCGGAGGCACTGCGGTTCTGGATCAACAAGAACGATTTCTGGCGGCTGCAGAACCAACACATCGGGGCGCAGCCGAAGCTGTTCGGCTGGCTCGACCTCAAGGCGCCCGCCATGCAGGGCGCAAGTTACAAGATCGAGCAGACCCTCTACGACCCCGTAACCCATGGCACCTTCACCAAGGACGGGGCGACCCTTGAGTTTCGCGCGAAAGTCATGGCAACCACCAACGTCGGTTGGATCGAACTCGAGGCGAAGGGGCGGCCGGTGGAACTCGAGATCACGGCGCAGTTGACCGACCTGGAGCTGCTTCTGCCGCAGATTGGAGTGACGGGATCGCGCCGCTCCTCCGGGGTGTCCGGGGACGTGCTCTGGCTGCAGCGGAACTATGACGATCACGTCGATGTCGAGTCGGGCATGGCGGCTGCGGTGCGGATTCTCGACGACCAAGGCAAGGCGCAGGCCCCGTGGACGCCATTGCCGATCAAGCCGGCCGAGCCAAGCCATGGCGAACCGCAGAAGATTGGCAGCATCAAATGGCCCGAGGCGTTTGAGGCGGTGCCTGCCCTCGGAGCCAGCCAGAAGATCATCCTGACCCCCGGCCATCCGGTCACCCTTCTTATCGGGGTGGACAGCATTTTCGCGGACAAGGATTTCCAGGAAAAGGCCGTGGCCCTGGTGCGCGACACAAACGCGCAAGGCCTGCTCTCCCTCCATCAGGAACACGCCGCCTGGTGGGCCGGGTATTGGAACAAGTCCTGGGTGTCCATCCCGCAAAAGGTGATCGAGAAGGATTACTACAGGTCCCTCTACGTGCTGGGCAGCGCCTACCGGCTCCGTGGGTTTCCCCCCGGGCTCTTCGGCATCTGGGTCCTCACGGAGGGCCCCGAATGGAACGGTGACTATCATCTCAACTACAACCACAACGCCCCCACCTACGGGATGTTCTCGGCCAACCGGATCGAGCAGGCCGATGTGGCCACCGACCCCTACCTCGAATTCCTGCCCCGTGCGCGGCGCTATGCCAGGGAGCTGTTTGACAAGGACGGCATCCTGTTTCCCGTTGGCATCGGCCCGAAGGGGATCGACGCCACCTACAATCACGCCGCCATTGACAGCCGTTATAGCAGTGCCCGGCGGTCGACCGGGAAGGTCACGGACCATGGACAGAAGAGCAACGCGTCGGAATCGCTGACGCCCGTTGACATGCGGTTCCGGACAACCTGGGATCCTGAGTACGCGAAAAAATACTACCCGTTCGTGGCCGATGCGGCGGCGTTCTGGGTCGACTACCTGAAGTTCGAGGATGGCCGCTACGTCCTCTACGACCATGCGGTGCACGAGGGCAGCGGGCCCAACGTCAACGGCACCGCCGCGCTCGGGCTGATCCGCATGACCTTCAAGCTGGCTTTGGACATGGCCGCACTGCTTGGCGTGGACGACGACCTGAAGGAAAAGCGCCGGCACATCCTCGAGCACCTTTCGGGCTATGCGACCTGGAACATTCCCGACATGGGGAGGAGAAAGTACAATGGCGAGAAGGTGTTCCGCCTCGCCGAGGAGGGCAAGGACTGGAACGGCAACAACACCCTCGGCATCCAGCACATCTTCCCGGCGGGACAGATCGGACTGGAGTCCGGTCCGGAACTGCTGGAGCTCTCCCGCAAGATGATCAAGGTGATGGCTTGTTGGGATGATTTCAACGGGACCAACAGCTTCTACCCGGCCGCGGTGCGGGTGGGCTATGACTCCGGCGAGATTCTCCGCCACCTGGAATCGTGGGCGGGGCAGAAGTCCCCCAACGGCATGAAGCACGGCAAGAACGCCCACGGCGTGGAGAGCTGCACGCCCTCGATTATCACCATCAACATGATGCTCTGCACCGGCCACCAGGACGTGCTGCGGGTGTTCCACGCCTGGCCGAAGGAGTTCGACGCCGCGTTTGAGGACCTGCGCGAGGAGGGGGCGTTCCTTGTGTCGAGCCGACTTCGGGCGGGCAAGGTGGAATATGTGGAGATCACCAGCGAGCGGGGCAGGCCGTGCACCATTGAAAATCCCTGGCCCGGCCGGCAGGTGACGGTCACCCGGGGCGATGGCAGGACCGAAACGGTTGGTGGAGCGCGCTTTACCCTGGAGACCAAGGTCGATGAGAAACTGCGCTTGGTCCCGCAAGGGGAATAGCAACACGATGAGAATTCGCCATTCCTATATCCTGAGAATGAATGTTAAGAACAGGAACCGCGAATGATGACAAAATGTGAACACGCCCTGAAGATTCGCTTGCTTGCGATCCTGGCCGCCCTTGTTCCCTTCCTCGCTCCGGGCACCCTCCATGCCTCTGAAGCTGCCACCGGCCCCCTTTCGGCGGAAGCGATCATCTCTCAGTACCACAACAGCGTGGACCAGCCGCCGGCTTACGGCCACTATACCAAGGCGTCGACCGATGCACTGCTGATGGGGAACGGCGACATGGGCTTGTCGGTGGGTGGGGAGGCGGAGTCGCTGCGGTTTTGGATCAACAAGAGCGATTTCTGGCGGCTGCAAAACCAACATCTCGGGGCGCAGCCGAAATTGTTTGGCTGGCTCGATGTCAAAGCTCCCGGGCTGCAGGGTGCCAGCTATCATATCGAGCAGGATCTCTACAATCCGGTCACCCACGGCACCTTCACGAAGGACGGCGGGACCCTGGAGTTTCGGGCACGGGTGATGGCGACCGCCAACCTCGCATGGATTGAACTAGCGGCAACCGGCAAGCCATTGGAGATCGAGATCTCGACACAACTGACGGACCAGGAAATCGTCCTCCCGCAGATCGGCGTTTCGGCGTCGCGCCGAAGTTCGGGGATGGTTGGGGACACCCTCTGGCTGCAGCGGCACTATGACGACCAGGTGGATGTCGAATCGGGGATGGCCGCCGCCGTGCGAATCTTCGCCGATCAGGGCGACAAGCCAAACCAGTGGACTCCGCTACCGGTGATTTCGCCCGAACCGAGCGATAAGGAACCGCAGAAGATCGGCAAGATCATTTGGGCCGAGGCGTTCGAACCGATGCCGGCGCTCGGGGCCACGCAGAAGATCATCCTGAGGCCCGGCCATCCGGTGACCGTTCTGATCGGCGTGGACAGTGTCTTCGAAGACAAGGACTATCGGGACAAGGCCGTTGCCCTGGTGCACGACACAACTCCGCAGGGCTTGGAAAACCTTCACCGGGAACACGCCGCCTGGTGGGCCGCTTACTGGAACAAGTCGTGGGTTTCGATTCCGCAGAAGGTCATCGAGAAGGATTACTACGCCTCACTCTATGTCTTGGGCAGCGCCTATCGCGAACGCGGGTTCCCACCCGGTCTCTTCGGGATCTGGATCCTCTCGGAGGGGCCCGGATGGAATGGGGACTATCATCTGAACTACAACCACAACGCCGGATGTTACGGGCTCTATTCGGCCAATCGGATCGAGCAGGCCGACGTGTGCACCGACCCCTATCTCGACTTCCTGCCCCGCGGCCGGCAATATGCCAGGGACCTGTTCGATGCGGCCGGGGTCTATTTTCCCATCGGCCTCGCCCCAAAGGGAATTGACACCACCTTCAATCACGCCTCGGTCGACAGTCGGTATGGCAGCCCGCGCCGCTCGACCGGGAAGGTGACGGATCATGGTCAGCGCACCGACGCGACCGAATCCCTGGTGCCCGTGGAGTTGCAGTTTCGTGCGACCTGGGATCCGGAATATGCGAAACAGTGCTATCCGTTTGTCAGGGATGTTGCGGCGTTCTGGACCGACTACCTGAAGTTCGAGGAGGGACGTTATGTGCTTCGTGATCACTCGATTTACGAAGGCAGCGCCCGGACCGTCAACGGCGCGGCGGCGCTCGGGATGATCCGCATGACCTTTCAACTGGCCTTGGACATGAGCGGATTGCTCGACGTGGATGCGGACCTGCGGGAAAAACGCCGGGACATCCTCGAGCATCTCTCGGAGTATCCGACGGGGGAGAGGGATGGAAAAGCGGTGTTTAGGGCCGCCGAAGAGGGAATGGAATGGTGCGGTAAAATGGTCTCGGTCAAAAATATCTATCCGGTGGGAGTGATCGGTCTGGAGTCCGATCCCGACCAGGTCGCGCGCGGGCGCAACATGATCAGCATCATGCGCTCGTGGAACGATTTCAACGCGACGAGCTGTTTCTATCCGGCGGCGGCCCGGATCGGGCACGATCCCGCAGAGATCCTCCGTTTTTTGGAAACATGGTGCAAGAAGAAGGCGGCCAACGGCATGAAGCACGGCAACAACCCGCACGGCATGGAGACCTGCACGCCTTCCATTGTCACCATCAACCTGATGCTCTGCACGGGCCATCAGGACGTGCTGCGGGTGTTCCACGCCTGGCCGAAGGACCAGGACGCGGCGTTTGAGAACCTGCGGGCCGAGGGCGCATTTCTCGTGTCGAGCCGCCTTCACGCCGGGAAGGTGGAGTATGTTCGTCTTGTCAGTGAGCGGGGCAGGGCCTGCACCGTGGAGAACCCCTGGCCCGGCCGGAGGGTGACTGTGACGCGGGGGGATGGCAAAACGGAAACGGTCTCCGGTGAACGCTTTACCCTGCAGACGGGAATCGATGAGAGCCTGCGGCTTGTCCCGCAGGATTGAATCCGACAAGATAGAAAAAAATAACCATATTGAACGTGAAAAGACTGTTTACGCAGGAGATCGCTGCGCACATGAGAATGATCATGAAGGTTAGATCTGTCGGTGTGTTTGCCGCGGTGGCCGTGCAGGGATGGATGAGCCTTTCGACCGTGAATGCCGCCGGGGATGTGGTGGAAGGAGATCGGGGGAAGCGGCCCAATATCGTGGTGATCATGGCAGACGACATGGGGTATAGCGACATCGGCTGTTTCGGATCGGAGATCGAGACGCCCCATCTGGACCGGCTCGCCGCCGCCGGTCTGCGGTTCACGCAGTTCTACAACACGGGTCGGTGCTGCCCTACGCGGGCCTCCCTGCTTTCGGGCTTGTATCAACACCAGGCCGGCATCGGCTGGATGACCAGCGAAAGTCCCGCCGAGGAATGTGATACGGGCTACCCCGCCTACCGCGGCTCGTTGAGCCGTGATTGTGTCACTATTGCCGAGGTCCTGAAGGGCTCCGGTTATCGGACCCTGATGACCGGCAAATGGCACATCGGAACCTTCGAGGGCATGTGGCCGGCCGATCGGGGCTTCGACCGTTATTTCGGGATCATCCGCGGGGCGAGCAACTTCTTCAAGCCCGCCCCGGACAAACTCCTGATGCTGGATCGGACGCCGGTCAAGCCGGGCAAGGGATTCTACGTCACCGATGCGTTCACCGACCATGCCATCGCGTTCATCGACGAGGCCGAGCAGCGCGATGATGACCAGCCCTTCTTCCTCTATCTCGCCTACACCGCCGCTCATTGGCCATTGAACGCCTGGCCGCAGGACATCGCCAAGTACCGGGGGCGATACCGGCAGGGCTGGGACAAAACCCGTCGGGAGCGGCTCGAGCGAATGAAGAAGCAGGGCGTGATCAGTGAAGAGTGCGAACTATCCGGCCAGAACGCCGTCGCGTGGGAATCATTGTCCGCCGAGAAGCAGGATGAGATGGACCTGCGCATGGCCACCTACGCCGCGCAGATCGACCGGATGGATCAGAACATTGGGAGACTGGTCGAGGCGCTCGATCAAGCAGGTGAACTGGACAGTACCCTGATCCTCTACTTACAGGACAATGGCGGTTGCGCCGAAGGCGGGATGCTCGGCCGGGGCAGCAAGGAGGAGATCATCGCAGGGAAGGGCTACATGGTGTCCTACGGGCGGGCGTGGGCCAACGTGTCCAACACGCCGTTCAAGCTCTACAAGCACTGGGTCAACGAGGGCGGGATCTCCACTCCCATGATTGCGCATTGGCCGGGGGGGATCAAGGCCCGGGGGCAAATCCGTCAACAGCCAGCGCATCTGATCGACGTGATGGCGACCTGTGTGGACCTGGCCGGAGCCGCCTATTCAAGCGAATTCAAGGGCCACAAGATCCCGCCGATGGAGGGGGTGAGCCTGGCGCCGGCCTTCGATCCGAACAAGCCCCTCGATCGGGTCCTCCATTTTGAGCATGAAGGAAACCGGGCCGTCCGTGATGGAAAGTGGAAGCTGGTTGCCGAGGCCGACAAGCCCTGGACGCTTCACAACATGGATACCGACCGCAGCGAGATTCATGATCTCTCTGCACGGGAGCCCGAGGTGGTGAAGGATCTGCTCGCCAAGTATGAGACCTGGGCCCCGCGCGTCGGCGTGCGCCCGTGGGTGTCGTGGGAGGAAGCAAGGACACCGAAGCCCGGCTACGTGCCGCCGAAGCGCGACTATCCCAAGACCAGCGACGATCTTGACCGCGAAGGCGTCGGGGTCAAGGTGATCGAAGGACGGGGAGAAACATGGAAGAAAAAGGAAGATCAATGAACATCATCAATCAGCTTGGAGTCGCGTTGGTCGCGGCAGTAGTAACGTGGGGGACGGGCCCTCTGGCGGCGGCGGAGATGTCCCTTCAAATGGGCCTGCCGTTTGGTGACGGGGCCGTGCTGCAGCAGCAGGTTAAGGTGCCGGTGTGGGGCTGGACGGCTCCGGCGGCCGAAGTCACGATTCGTTTCGCCGGACAGGAGCTTGCAACCACCGCCGACGAGAGCGGGAGGTGGGAGGCGTTCTTGCAGCCGCTGTTGGCCGATTCCGTGACGGATCCGGCGGTTGCGCCTGAGGGAAAAACCATGACGGTCACGGCAAGCAAGAACGGGGCGACGGCTTCGGTGGTCATCAAGGGTATTCTTGTCGGCGAGGTCTGGCTTTGCGCCGGGCAGTCAAACATGGGGTTTGGCCTGAAACACGTGCTCAATGCCGGGGAGGAGATCGCCAAGGCACAATATCCGGTGATTCGCACCCTGCCGGTATCCTGCAGGGCGTCAGCAGTGCCGATGGAGAGATCCAAGGCAGTCCCATGGGTATCGTGCACACCTGAGGATGCGGCGGACTTTTCCGCGACGGGTTACTTTTTTGCCCGGCATCTGTTGAAGGAATTGAAAGTGCCGATCGGACTGCTGCATGTCACGCGGGGCGGCGGGGTGATTGAACCGTTCATCGCGCCGGGGGGGTATCTGGCCAGCAGCCACCTGCCGGAGGAGCGCGCCTTTGTCGAAAAGAGCTTGTCGGCGGAGGCGCGGGCGGCCGCCGGTTCGCCGGCCCCGAAGGTGCCCCCCCTTGACCCGACCCAGCCCTGTGTCGGCTTCAATGGTGCGATCGCGCCTCTGATCCCCTATGCCATGCGCGGGGTGATCTGGTATCAGGGAGAGTCCAATGCGATCCATGCCAAGCCCGCGATCACAACGGGTCGGGACTATCTCTACAAGATGGAGGCCCTGGTTGGGGGGTGGAGGGAGCTGTGGGGACTCGGAGATTTCCCCTTTTACTATGTGCAGTTGGCGAACTTCGGGGGAACCAGGAAGAATTCGCAAATGGGCGACCCGACGGCCATGATCCGCCAGGCTCAACTTGAGGCCCTCAGGATCAGGAATTCCGGGATGGCGGTCATGATCGACGGCAACGGAGACATCCATCCGCCCAACAAGCAGGAGACCGGCGAGCGCTTGGCGTTGTGGGCCCTGGCCGGGACGTATGGCAGAAAGGACCTTGTTTTCAGCGGTCCGTTGTATCAGGGATTCAGCATTGAAGGGCGCAAGATCCGCATCAAGTTCGACCATGCCGAGAGTGGCCTGATGGTCGCCACAAAGGAGATGCTCAAACCCGCGATCGAGGACAAAGGGGCGAAGATCAAATGGCTTTCGATCCAGGGGAAGGACGAGGTATGGCACCGGGCCGAAGGTGCCATTGACGGCAATGATCTCCTTGTCTCCTCTGAAGACGTCAGCGAACCGATTGCGGTTCGCTATGCCTACGTGGCCAATCCTTCCGGTTGCAATCTTTACAACCGGGCGGGCCTGCCGGCAGCCGCGTTTACAACGACAGATTATTGAACAAGGGATAATGTCATGATTGAAAAACGACTAGGATTGGTTTTTGCGTTGCTTCTGTCGCACACCCTTTTTGCGAAGGAGAATGTCGCGCCCCCGGTCTCCGTTCAGCCCGAGACTCTCAAGGAATCGTGGGCTGTGGGTTGGTGGATGCCTCGTCATGAGGAGGTCGTGAAGCGCGTTGCGAAGGGGAATGTCGATCTTCTGATGATCGGTGATTCGATCACCCACTGGTGGCAGAAATTCGGGAAACAACGGCGTGGGGCGCAAATGGTCTGGGACGAGTATTATGGCGGGAGAAACGCGGTCAACCTGGGCTTCGCCGGTGATCGGACGGAGAACGTGTTGTGGCGCCTGCAGAACGGGGAGGTCGCGGGGATCTCGCCGAAACTGGCCGTTCTGATGATCGGAACCAACAACGCAGGACATCGGAAAGAAGATCCGCAAATGACGGCCCGGGGGATTCAAGCCACCCTCTCCGAGCTGCGGACCCGCTTGCCCACCACCAAGATCCTGCTGCTGGCCATCTTTCCCCGCGGCGCGGATGAGGATGACGAATTCCGCAAGCTGAACACGCGGACGAACGCCCTGATCGGCAAGTTCGCGGATGACAAGATGGTGTTCTTCCTGGACGTCAACAGCAGGTTCCTCGTTGAGAACGGGAACCTCAACAAGAGCATCATGCCCGATCTCCTGCATCCCAACGAACAAGGCTATCGCATCTGGGCCGAGGCCATGGAACCCACGATCAAGAAGTTGATGGGGGAATAGGGAAGGGCATCAATATCATCAATTTGATTCAGCACGATTAGAAATTCATCGAAAGGAAACCTTGATCACCCTGACACCACCGAGATCCGTAAGTCTCCTTTTCATGGGGACCATCCTCTCCCCTTTTTCTTCAGGCCAAATGTGGGATGCCTCCCATGGGGTGGCATTCCTACAACCGGCTCGGGCTGGGAGTGACGACGGAATCTCATGATAGCGTCGTCGATCGGATCACCAAACTGCAAATGCACATGAAAACACCAATTCCATTCCGACCGCTGCTGGCTGTACTGTTGATGGTCGGCGGGTCCACGCCACCGCTTCTGACCGCTGCGCCAAAACCGGCCGCCCCCGCCGAGGCCCCGGCCACCCGCGAAATCAAGCTGACCGGGAAACTGCTGCTTTATCCCGTTTCGAAAGGGAAGAACAAGGGCATGCTTTCGGTGCGGGTTGATGGGGCCCTCATCCACAATCTGGAGGGCAATCTGGCGCAGACCAGGGAGGACGTGGCCTGGTGGGGCCATCTCGACGTGAGCGAATACCTTGGCAAGACCGCGGTGCTCGCCACGACCCCGCCCGAAAACGGCCCCGGCCTCGCCTTGATCGAAAGCGCGGATGAGGAGCGGCACCTGCTGCCCCTGTATGACGAAGTCATGCGGCCGCAGTTTCACCAGAGTCAGAAGCAGGGGTGGAACAATGATCCCAACGGCATGGTCTATGACGACGGCGAATACCATTTGTTCTGGCAGTGCAATCCGGTGGGAATCCAATGGGGAAACATGTATTGGGGCCACTCCACGAGCCCGGACATGATCCACTGGACCGAGCAGCGGCGCGCCCTGCGGCCCTTCGGCGGGGCCTACTCGCCGGACCGGCATCCATCGCTCGCCAACAAGAACTGCTTCTCGGGCAGCGCCCACGTGGACGTGGACAACACCGGTGGCTGGCAGACCGGGAAGGAGAAAACCATGGTCGCGGTCTTCACCGACACGGGGTGTGGCGAGGCCCTGGCGTATTCGAACGACGGCGGCCTGCACTGGACCTATTACGACAAGAATCCGGTCATCAAACACAGCGGCCGCGACCCCAAGCTCGTCTGGTATGAGCCGGGCAAGCACTGGGTGATCGCGACTTTCGACCAGAGTCCGGACAAGAAGATCGGGCGCAACGTGGCGTTCTACTCCAGCAAAGACCTCAAGGAGTGGACGCTCAACAGCCATTTGCCCGGCTTTTTTGAATGCCCGGAGCTGTTCGAGTTGCCCGTCGATGGCGACAAGAACAACACCCGCTGGGTGGTGTTCGCCGCCGATGCCAAGTATGTGGTCGGCAGCTTTGACGGCAAGGTCTTCACGCCCGAGTTTGAAGGCAAGCAGACGGTCCACTACGGCAGTTTCTATGCCTCGCAATGCTTCAGCAATCCCCCCGACGGCCGGGTGGTTCAAATTGGCTGGGCCAGGATCAACATGGGCGGCGGGATGCCGTTCAACCAGACCTTCAGCCTGCCCCTCGACCTGACGCTCCGGAAGACTCCGGAAGGAATCCGGATGTTCGCCAATCCGATCAAGGAGGTGAACGCCCTCCACGATGGCAAGCCACAGACCCTGACCGCAAAGACCGTCACCGCGGATTCGCCGGCCAGCCTCACGGTGGAAGGCCAGCTGTTCGACATCCTGCTGACTCTCGGGAAGGGCGACGCCACCAAGGCCACGCTGACCTTCGGCCGTAACGCCGTGACCTACGATTTCAACACCGGCATGCTCGACAAGATGCCCGTTGGTCTGACCGACGGGAAACTGAAGCTCCGCGTGCTGGTGGACCGACCGATGTACGAGGTCGTCGGCAACGACGGACAAAGCTATCTCACTGCGCCACGTCAGGCCGCCCCGCTGGGCACCATTTCCGTCAAGGCGGAGGGAGGCAGCGTCACGGTCGAGTCGCTCGAAGTCTTCAAGATGAGTTCGATCTGGAAGAAGTGAGTTCAATTCCCCCACGCCATGTCAAAGCATAATGAAAAGCCGATGGAAGCCGGGGATGAGGAGGAGCTGGCACTCCTGCGGTCGCGCTTCCCGGACACCGGCCAGAAATTGAACATTCAGCACCAACCGAACCACCAGAGGATCATGACATCAATAACAAGAACAACGATGACCGGCGTGATGGCCGTCATTTCCTGCACGCTGATGAGCGCGATGCCGGCCGCAAGCGGGACCCCGACCAAACCCAATGTCATTTTCATCCTCGCGGATGATTTGGGTTGGGCGGAGTTGGGTTGCTATGGCAACACCTTCAATGAGACCCCCAACATTGATGCCCTTGCGAGGCAGGGGCTGCGCTTTACGGATGCCTACGCGGCCGCCCCGGTGTGCTCGCCCTTTCGGGCCAGCTTGATGACTGGACAATGGCCGGCCCGGGTGGGGATCACGGATTACCTGAGGGCAAACGACAAGAAGCATCTTGGCACCGGGCACGTGACCCTGGCGAAGGCCTTCAAGGAGGCCGGCTATGCGACCGGGATGGTGGGCAAATGGCATCTGACAGGCTACCAAAATGAGGGGGCCGAGGAGTTTCCGCCCACCGTTCATGGGTTTGATGAGGCGTTGGTCAGCGAAAACCGCGGCATTGGCGGGGGAAGCTATTTCTTTCCCTATCATTTCAACAGGGAGATCAAGCAACGTCTGCCCGGCACCGAGTATCTCGTTGACCGGTGTAATCTGGAGGCGGTGGAATTCATCGAGCGGCACCAAGCCCAGCCGTTCTTCCTCTACCTGAGCCATTACGCCGTGCATACCCGCCTGGCGGGGAAGCCCGAGCTGCTGGCAAAATACGAGAACAAGCCGAACGCCGGAAAGGGGGCCAAGGCCAGGGAGAACAATCCGCACCTGGCGGCCCAGTTGCAGTCGATTGACGAGGGCGTGGGGATGATCATGAAGAAACTCGAATCCCTGGGGCTGATGGACAACACCATCCTCGTCTTCACTTCGGACAACGGCGGGGAGAGCAACGTCACGACCAACAGGCCCTTGCGTGGAGGAAAGTCCACGCTGTATGAAGGCGGCATCCGCGAACCTCTCATCGTCAAATGGCCGGGCGTCGTGCCCGCCGACACCGTGTCGGGGCAGATTACCAGCAGTGTCGACTTCTATGCCACGCTGGTGGACGCCATCGGCTCCAAGCCCGATCCGAAGCAGAAGATGGATGGGGTTTCCCTGCTGCCGGTCTGGAGGGATCCCGCAAAGCATGTCGCAAGGGAGGCCATTTACTGGCATTATCCCCTGGCGGTTCCGCACTTTCTGGGTGGCAAGTCCGGCGGGGCGCTGCGCTCCGGAAAGTGGAAGCTGAAGGAGGATTTCAACACGGGAGCGCTGGAGCTGTTCGACCTGGAGGAGGACATCGGCGAGACCAATGATCTGGCTGAAAAGATGCCCGCCAAGGTGACGGAAATGCACTCCATGCTCAAGGCCTGGAGAGCCGAGACCGGGGCGGTGATCATCAAGTCGGCACCGGCGAAGCTGAAGAAGAAACAATGAAATTTCGCCGTTTTCGATTTTCAAACATATGAATTCGACCCTGTTAAATCTGGTGATTTTTCTGTCTTGCGCTGTTTCAGCAGGCAAGGCTATGGCAGAAGTTTCTTCCGCTGCTGAGGACGTCAGAACAACGCCCATTTCCTATTCGGAGGACTTGAAGTTGTTGGTTCCACGAAAGCACCAGTATCACCAAACCCTGACGATGAAGCTCTTCATGGCGCAGGCGCTGTTCGACGGGAAACTGAAGCACAGGGACAATGGTAAATCGGAAACATTCCTGACCTGCGAACAAGCTCTGGAGGTGATCCGTCGGATGGACAACCTGACCCTGGGAATTCCCAAGATTGTCTATCTCGTCGGCTGGCAATACAACGGCCACGATTCAAAATACCCCGCATGGTTCGAGGGGAACGAAAGGCTGAAACGTCCGCAGGATGCCAATGCGATGGAAAGCCTCAAATGGTTGATGAAGGAAGCCGAAGCGTATCACACGACCGTGAGCCTTCACATCAACATGTTCGATGCCTACGAGGACAGCCCGCTCTGGGATGAGTATTTGGAGAAGGATGTCATTGCGAAGAATGTCGATGGCACCCTGCGGGCTTGCGAGTGGGGTTACCCGATCAGCTATGCCAGGGAATGGGAAACTGGCCTGGCCAAAAGGCGGATCGACGCCCTGTGTGAGTTGCTTCCTATCCAACATGCCGGAACCATCCACATCGATGCCTTCCACACCTGGCCACCCGTCCCGGGCATCGATGAGCACGGGAAATACCATGTGGAGAAAGCCAAGGGTGTCATCAGTCCCTACCTGAAGTTCACGGTGGCCGATGAGACCGAGGCCCAGCGCAATGTTTTGCGCTATTGGGCCGAAAAGGGCGTTGATGTCACCAGTGAATCGGTTGATTTCTTGCGGGAAACGGCCTTTGAAGGATACCAACCCATGGCCTGGTGGTTCAACAGGGGGGGGCTGGGGTATTATTTGAAATGGCCCGCCTCGTACTATTGCGGGGGCCGTGACAACACGGAATGGGGCATGCTTTTCGGGACCAGCATGCACGGCGAGGACATTGTGAGAAAGGACCCCGAGTCGCTGCGCGGCTTCAAGGAACAGTTCTGTCTGAATGCCGCGGTTTGGTATTACCTCAACCGTCTCCAACGCCTCCAAGTCCTCGATGGCAAGGAGTACAAGTCCGTCCGGTTCTCTGACGGGGTCAGGACGGAGCTGACAAGAGGTGAGGGGAGGGTCTGGAAAAACGCACTGTACCGAATCTCCCAAGGCGGCGTTACCTTGGTGGAAAACACCGATGTGCTGATACCGGCGCTTTGGATGGGCGCTGACGCCATGATCGCCTACAGCAGGAACGGGTATGAGAACCGGTCGTGGACTCTGCCGGAGGCTTGGGAAAATGTGATAGAAGCAAAGGTTTGCCGGATCACGGATGAAGGGAGATCTGAATCGGAAACCAGAAAATTGAGGGACGGCAAGCTGGAGTTGACTCTGGCAAAGGACGAGATGCTCCTGATCGAAAAGCCCTGAAAACTCCTGACGAAGCCATTCGACAAGGGGCAATTAATGAAGAAGAGACTAAGCCGCAACCTTCAATCCGGGCCCACGGCTGTTCCCGGGGCTCAGCAGACAAGAGTTTTTTTCGCAATTTTCGCAATTTTTAATTCCTCTTTCGGGCGTTCTGTCAGATCGTTCCATTGCAAGCCGTAATCCGGCACCAACTCCCGTCGCGCCCATGTGCCACTGCTTTAACCCATCAACATTGTAGGGCATTGCCATCCGGGCATCCTCGCATTTGCCATCCATCGTCATGAAATCCGTTAGACATTTCCTCAGGAGCGTCCCTATCCTCGCCGGCACCATGGCTGTATCCATCGCCGAAGAACCCGGGACACGGACCGAACATTCGCAACCGTGCTTCGTCGCGGCCACGAAGCAGGTCGAAATCGCGGTCACGAAAGTCGGCGCGCACATGGCTCCGGTGACCTTCTTCCGCGACAGCGCGAAGCCGGTGAAGCCGTACTACGTCAGCCCGTGGCAGGACGAGAAAACGAAGCCGATGCCGGTGCCGGTGCTCATTTCACTGCGTGGGGACTTCTTCTGCATGCCGTTCGGTGGAAACGCCGGGGAGGTTTCCGGAGAAGAGCATCCGCCGCACGGCGAGATCGCCGGCGCTGATTGGCAGGCGACCGCCGTGACGAAGGCCGGCGACGTGACGACGCTTTCCCTCGGCATCGATACGAAAGTCCGCAAAGGTCACGTGGCGCGCGATCTCTCGCTGGTGGAGGGACAGAACGTGATTTACTCACGAACCACGATCACGGGCTTCGTCGGCAGGGTGCCACTCGGCCACCACGCCATCCTCGCGATGCCGGAAAAGGAAGGCGCGGTGCGTATCGCCACGAGTGCGATTCGTTTTGGCATGACGAATCCCGGCCTCTTCAGTGATCCGAAGAACGGCGAATACCAACGCCTCCAACCCGGGGCGAAATGGGCCTCGCTCGAAAAGGTCCCCGCCGCATGGAAGGACGCACCCGACGCCGACCTCACGCGGATGCCCCAGCCGCAGGGCTTCGCCGACCTCGTGCAACTCGCGAACGAACCGTGGGAGAAGACCGGCGGCCCGGCATGGACGGCGGCGACTTTTGCCGATGACGGCTATGTGTGGTTTTCGCTGAAGGACGCGGATGTGCTGCGGAGTTCGGTGTTCTGGATGGAGAACCACGGCCGCCACGGCCACCCGTGGAATGGACGCAACAACTGCCTCGGCCTCGAGGAAGTCACCGCCTTTTTCGCCGACGGCCTCGCCGCTTCGATGGCCGACAACGCGCTCACCAGGGAAGGCCTGGCGACGACTGTGGAACTCAGCGCCGACAAGTCGACGGCGGTGAACTACATCCAGGGCGTCGTGAAAATACCGGACGGCTTTGAAAACGTAAAGACCATCGAATTCGCGCCCGGCGAAGTGACCTTCGCCTCCACCACGGGCAAACGCGTCACCGCGCCGGTGCGCCATGAGTTCTTGAAAACCGGCAAACTCTAATTCGCATCCATTATGATGAAAACACGCCTCCTCATCCTACTCACCTGCACCGTCGCCCTGTTCACCGGTTGCGACAAATCCACCGAGACCACAGGCGGTGGCGACGGGAAGGCTCCCGGGACCAAATCGAATGGCACCATCGGCGTCTCTTTGCTCACCCTGGACAACCCGTTCTTCAAGGTCATCGGCGACAACATTACCGCCGAGGCGAGAAAGCACGGCTACGAAACGATCGTCGTGAGCGGCGACAAGGATGTCGCGAAGCAGAGCAATCAGATCAAGGATTTCATCGTGAAGAAAGTCAGCGCGATCGTGCTGAGTCCTTGCGATTCGAAGTCGATCATTCCGGTGATCCAGGAGGCGAACGCGGCGGGCATTCCGGTCTTCACGGTGGACATTCCCTGCAACGAGCCCAGCGTGAAAATCGTGACGCAGATCGCGACCGACAACTGCGGCGGCGGCAAGGAGGCGGGCGTGGCGATGATCGAGGCACTCGGCGAAGCGGGCGGCAAAATCGCGGTGTTGCATTTCAAACAAGCCGAGTCGTGCCAGCTGCGTGTGCAAGGATTCACGGAGGTGATCAACGCGCACAACGAGTCCGGCAAGGCCAAAATCGAGATCGTCACCGAACTCGAGAGCGGTGGCGCGAAAGACGTGGGTTTCAAGGCCGCGGAAGATGCGCTGCAGGCCCACGCGGACTTGCGCGGCATTTTTGCAATCAACGATCCCGCCGCACTCGGCGCACGCGCCGCGTTGGAAAAGGCGGGCAAGGAAAATCAGGTCATGATCATCGGTTTCGACGGCCAGCCCGAGGGCAAGCAGGCGATCAAGGATGGGAAGATTTACGCCGACCCGATTCAGTTTCCGGAAAAGATGGGTGTACGGATGGTCGATGCGATCATCCGGCATTCCAAAGGCGAAAAACTACCGCCGCAAATGCTTATTCCAACGAGCCTCTACCGCAAGGTCGACGCGGACAAAGACCCAGAACTGAAATGAGATGACGGACTTTCTCCACGATCTTGTAGGCTCCATGTCGCAGGGCGCGGCCGGCAACCCGACCGTCGCCATGATCGAGGCCGCCTTCGCGCACCACGGTCTCCACTGGCGGTATGTGAACATGGAAATCACTCCCGCCGACCTTGGCGCCGCCGTGCGTGGCGCAAAGGCAATGGGCTTCCGCGGTTTCAACTGCAGCCTGCCGCACAAGGTCGCGGTGATCGAACACCTCGACGGCCTCGGCGAATCGGCCTCGGTGATGGGTGCGGTGAATTGCGTGGTGCGTCGCGACGACAAACTCATCGGCGAGAACACCGACGGGAAGGGTTTTCTCAAATCACTTGAGACGGTGACCGATCCACGCGGAAAGTCCGTCGTGCTGTTCGGCGCAGGCGGCGCTTCGCGGGCCATCGCCGTGGAACTCGGACTTGCCGGGGTGAGAAAGATCACAGTCGTCAATCGTTCCGAGGCCCGTGGTTCGGAGTTGGTGGAATTGCTCCGCACGAAACTGAATCTCGATGCCGAATTGGTGATCTGGACCGGCGACCATGCGGTGCCAGAAGGGAGCGACATCGTCATCAACGGGACATCCATCGGCCTGTACGATGGCGACGCCCGGCTCGCCGTGGACACCGCCACGCTCACCCCCGATATGGTCGTTGCGGACGTCATCTTCAGCCCGCCCCGCACGCGTCTTCTGCGCGATGCCGGGTCGCGCGGGTGCAAGACACTCGACGGTCTCGGCATGCTCGTGAATCAGGGCATCGTCGGCGTGCAATTCTGGACTGGCATCGAGCCCGACGCCGAGGTGATGCGGAAGGCACTGGAGAAAGCACTCGGCCTGTGAGCAATGCGCCGCCGCTGCTGGAGATGCGAGGGATCGTGAAGAGCTTTCCCGGCGTGCAGGCATTGCGTGGCGTGGATTTGGCGCTGCACCGAGGCGAGGTGCTCGCATTCCTCGGTGAAAACGGCGCGGGCAAAAGCACGCTGATGAAAGTGCTTGGGGGTGCGCACATCGCGGAGGAAGGGGCCATCCTGATCGGCGGGGTGGTCACGCCGCTCACCTCGCCCGACGACTCACGGCGCGCGGGCGTCGCGGTGATCTATCAGGAATTCAATCTCGTCCCCGGCCTGACGGCGGTGGAGAACATATTCCTCGGTCGGGAGATTACCCGCGCGGGCTTCGTGTCGCGCAAGCAGGAGAGGAGAAGCGCGGCGGAATTGTTTGGGCGTCTCGGGGTGGACATTGATCTCGATGCGCCATGCCGGAGTCTCACCACCGCGCAGCAGCAGCTCGTGGAGATCGCGAAGGCCCTTGCTCTTGACGCCCGGATCATCGTGATGGACGAGCCGACGGCGGCGCTGACCTCGCACGAAGTGGAGCGGCTGTTCGAAATCATCCGCGATCTCAAAAACCACGACATCGGCGTCATCTACATCAGCCATCGGCTCGACGAGATTTTCACCATTTCCGACCGCGTCACCGTCCTGCGCGACGGCGCAAATGTCGGTGAGCGGCCGATCGGTGAGATGACGCGCAGCCAGATGATCGAGATGATGGTCGGGCGCGAGTTGAAGGACGAGTTTCCATCCCGCATACCGGCCATTGGCGGGCCACGACTGGAGGTCCGCGGCCTGCGCCGGGGACGTGCCGTGCGGGATGTGACGTTCACCGTGCATCGCGGCGAGATTCTCGCACTCACCGGTCTCGTCGGCGCCGGGCGCACGGAGACCGTCCGCCTGATTTTCGGCGCCGATGAACGCGAGGCCGGTGAAATTCGCATCGACGGCAAACCCCTCGCCATCCGCTCGCCGGAGGAGGCCATCGCTTCCGGCATCGGTTTGCTCACCGAGGACCGCAAGTTGCAGGGCCTCGCGCTCGGTCACTCGGTGCGGGAAAACTTCGGCCTTCCGAATTTGATCCGCCTCTCCAAGGGCGGCTTCGTGAAACTCGGCCGGGAGCGCGAGGAGTTCGACGGCTACGCCAAGCAACTTTCCATCAAGATCCCCAACCGTGAGGCCCGCGCGGGCAACCTCTCCGGCGGCAATCAACAGAAGGTCGTGCTCGCCAAGTGGCTCGCGAGAAACTGCGATGTCCTCATTTTCGACGAGCCCACGCGTGGCATCGATGTCGGCTCGAAATACGAAATCTACCTGTTGATGAACGAGCTCGCCGCGGCCGGGAAAGCCATCGTCATGATCAGTTCCGAACTGCCCGAGGTGCTTGGCATGGCCGACCGCATTCTCGTCATGCACGAAGGCCGCGTGACCGGCGAGATCGCGGATGCCCGCCGCGCCACACAGGAGCAAATCATGGAACTCGCCGTGGCCTGACCGATGAAGCACCATCTTACGAAAGCACTCACGGAATACGGCATGGTCTTCGTGCTTTTGGTGCTGTGCGCCTACTTCAGCGTCGTGACCAACACCGAGCAATCGCCCGCCGGAGCGGCGGCGGCAAGGCAGGTGGTGGCCTCGATCGCCCGCCTTGGCGACGCCCCGCGGGTGATCATCGCCGCGAGCGACCAACCTGCCGATGCGGAGTTTGCGAGCGCGGCCGAACGCGATCTCGCTGCTGCCGGTGCGGAGGTGGTCGCAGTGGTCATAGGTGCGCCGAGCGATGCACGCGATGCGTTGGTGAAGGCCGCCGGGTCCGGCCGGGAAATCGATGCGATCGCCTGCACCGATGCCACCGGGGCGTGGCTGGTCTTCTCGGAGCTGGAGGTGGATTTCCCCGGACTCGGCGCGCCGAGGGTCATCACCGCAAAGCCGTATCGATGGCCCAATTTCCTCAAGTCTGAAAACCTGCTGAACATCGCGAACCAGATCGCCGTCATCGCGATCATCGCCATCGGCATGACGATGGTGATCATCACCGCCGGGATCGATCTCTCGGTCGGCAGTCTCATCGCCTTCTCCGCAGTGCTGGCCGCACGTTTCATCCGCGACTACGCCGGCGGGGTTGAGGCCACCCCGCTCGGGATGACGCTCGCTTGTTTTGGTGCCATCGTGGCGTGCGGGGTCATTGGCGCGTTTTCCGGCGCGATGATCACCCGGTTTCGGATTCCACCATTCATCGTGACGCTGGCCATGATGCTGGTCGGCAGCGGGCTCGCCTACATTTTGGCGAAGGGCCAATCCATTTACCAGATTCCGGATTCCTTCGTCTGGCTCGGCCGCGAGGCGGATCTTTTCGGAGTGCCCAACGCCGTGGTGCTGATGATCATTCTCTACGCCGTCGCGCACATCGTGATGACCCGGATGAGGCTCGGGCGCTACATTTACGCCGTCGGCGGAAACATCGAGGCGGCCCGGCTGTCGGGCGTGCCCGTGAAGCGTGTGCTCATGCTTGTTTACATCGCCAGCGCGGTGCTCGCCGGGCTTGGCGGCGTGGTGATGGCGTCGCAACTCAAGAGTGGCTCGGCGACCTACGGCAACATGTATGAGCTCTATGTGATCGCGGCCGTGGTGGTCGGCGGCACGAGCCTCAGTGGGGGCGAGGGGAAGATGCTCGGCACACTTGTTGGTGCGTTCACGATTGCCGTGATCCAGAACGGCATGAATCTCACCAACGTCGAAAGCTACACGCAGAAAGTGGTGCTCGGGCTCGTCATTCTCGGCGCGGTGCTGCTCGACAAAATCCGCCACCGCCGTTGATGGAAACCGAAACGTGCAACGTGATTTCAATTGATGAGGTGCGGGGGGAATCTCCCGCTCCTTCCCGCCCTTGTCGTCGTTGTCGTCGTTGTCAGCGTCTCCGCCCAGCCAAACAATCCCGCCATCGCGAATCTGCGGGCGCTGTTCGTTGATCCGGGGCACAACCGTATCCCTTCAGAACAATGAAAAAGGCCTCTTCCGCCGAATCAGTGGGTGGATGAGGAGTGAAAGCTTCAATTTGGCAGCCTTCCGATCACGC
>JAQCFL010000310.1 GCA_027619375.1 Verrucomicrobiota bacterium
TGAGGGTGGGGTTTTATGAGGGGGTGGGGTTGGAGGATGGGTGGGCTTCGGGGCGGACTGAAGTCCGCGGTCCCAGGGGGGTCTTCGTCTTTGGGGCGTTCCTTGGTGAAATACCAGGCGAAGACGAGGGCGGTGAGGATGAGGAGGACCCAGAGGCGCCAGAGGTGGTCCTCGCGGGTGTGGAGATCGACGGCCTGGCCGGTGAGGGCGGAGACGTTGTCCTCGGAGGCGCAGAGGCGGAGATCGGCTTCACGGGTATCGGCGAAGTGGGCCCCGGAGGTGAGGAGGAGTTCCCCGCCCTGGCGGATGGTGAAGAAGCCGGGAGTGGCGGGGGCGCGAAGGTCCCGGGCGCGTTCGAGGGGGATGATCTTCTCGTCGCTGGGTTTACCGTCGGGGCCGAAGGTGGTGAAGACGAGCGGTTTGGCGTCGGGGCCTTGATGGGCGGAGACGGTGATGGCCTGGCCGGTTTCGGTGTTGCGCGATTCGTGGGCGATCTTGCGGTCGCGCAGGTTTTCGCAGAAGCGGTGGAGAAGGACGACGGTGGCGGGGAGTTTGAAGGCGTTGGAAAGGGTCGGATCGAAGTTGAGGATGAGTTGGGCAATGGGACGGGCCTTTCCGGTGATGATCTTGCCGTCCGCATCGGTGGTTTCGTCGAAGACGGTGGTCTCGCGGAGGGCGATGAGGGGGCGATCGCCCTGCCAGAGGAGGACTTCGTCGGCCTGGGTGAGTTCGAGGGCGATGGACTCGCGGACGAGGAGGGACTGCCAGTTGAGGCCGTCCATGAGAGGGTGTTTTTTGGCGACGATGCCGCCGCGGAGGTATTTGCGGCTCTGCGTGGTTTCATCGACCACGACGATGCTGTCGGCGGCGGGGAGTTCGGGGGAGAGGGGGTCGTAGGAGACGAGGGAGATGTCCGCGGCGGCGGAGTCGTTGACGAAGGCGACATTGGGGAAGCTGTTAGAGAGGCGGTCGTTGAACTCGGCGAACTTCGGGGCGGTGTTGGACCAGAGGTTGAGGGCCTTGGGGACGGGGCGCACGAGGGGGAGTTGGTCGTCGAGGGGGAAGCCGTCGGGATCGAGGATGACGCGGAGGTTGTCGCTGCCGTCGGGGAAGGCGGAGGCGATGGTGGCCATGCCGCCCTTGGTGAGTTCGACCTCGCGGGGTTGGCTGAGGCTGCCGTCGGCGAACTGGACCTGCCAGTTGCGGGTGATCGTCTCGTCGGAGTAGTTGCGGATGACGGCCTGCCAGGTGAGTTTGCCGTCCTCGGTGTCGAAGGAGACGCCGGTGAAACCGCAGTTGGGCTGGGCGTCGCCGATGGCGAGGACCTGGGCGTCGAAGGGGAGGCTTTCGACGGGAGTGTCGGTGACGTAGATGAGGATACCCTCGCGGTTGACGCGGCTTCGGGCGAGCCGGAGGGCGCTGGTGGGGTCGATGGCCCCGGCGGCGGGAGCCCAGGCCTCCACCGCGGCGATGGCTTCCTCGATCTTGTCGCCGGAGTAGAGGGTGGGTTTGTCGGGGTCGCTTTCGAAGAGAAAGAGTTGGAGGCGAGAGGCGGAGCCACGGAGGTCGGGGAGTTTGGTGGCGAGGCGTTCCTTGAGGGCTTCCTTGGAAACCGTCATGGAGGCGGAGCTGTCGAGGATGACGGCAACCTGTTGGGTGGAGGCGGGTTTGACGTGGCGGGGTTCGATGAGCAGCCAGGTGAGGAGGAGGACCATCAGGAGTTGCAGCCAGAGCGGGATGGAATTCGTGATGCGGTCGAAGCGGCGGCCGCTGACCGATTCGCGCTGGGTTTGGGCGAGAAGGAAGAGGGTGCTGACCGGGATGATGCGGGCCTGGCGTTGGAGGAAGTGGATGAGGATGACCGCCGGGATGCCGAAGAGCGCCCAGAATCCGAAGGGGTTGCTGATGATGAGGTTCATCCGTTGGTCACTTCGAGGGCGCCGGAGGAGATTGCTTCGGCGTGGAGGGCGGATTCGAGATTGAGTTCGGCACCGACGCGGGCGAGCGCGGCGTTGTAGCGCTGGGTGGAGGTCTTCCAGATGGAGAAATGGTTCGCGTAGGCCTTCTTGTAGCGGGCCAGGACGGAAGGCTCGATGCGGTGCGGGTGGCGGGAGCCGAGTTCGGCATCGATGAACTCGTAGTTGCCGTGCCAGTCGGGGTTGGCCTCCGCCAAGGTGAACGGCGCGAAGATGATCGGACTGCCCTGGCGTTGACCCAGCATGCGGATGATGTGGTTGGGATCGGCGAGGAAGAGGAGATCGGAGAGGAGGACGCGGAAGGCGTTGGGGCGGAAGGGAATCTTCTCGAGGGAGGGAGGGGCGGAGGGGTCGGCCTCCTGCAGGCGCCTGGCTTCGGCCCACCATTGGTGGGTGAAGACCGCCTCGTAGGGGATGGGGCGCATCTGGCCGGCGACGATGAGGTAGATGCGGAGGGCGGCACCGGCGCGGGAGGCGCTTTCGGCGAGGAAGTAAAACAGCTCGCAGGAGCGGGTGGCCTTGCGGCGTTCGAAGAACATCGAGGCGGAGGTGTCGAAGACCAGATCGATGACCGGGCGGACTTCCTCGCGGTAGAGCTTCATCGTGTAGTTGCCGGACCGGGCGTAGGCCTGCCAGTTGATGTGGCGCGGGTCGTCGCCGGGGACGTAGGTGCGTTGGTCCTGGAAATCGAGGGAGGAACCGACGCCCGCGCCGAGGAATTCGCCGGCCTGGCCTTTCCAGACGCGGGAGCGGAGGGGGAGTCGCAGCTTTTCGGCGCAGACCGAGGCGGAGGCGAAGGCGCTCTTCAGGTCGTCGGGCGACATCATGATTGGAAGTCCTCCCGATGGAGTTGCTCGTTCTCCAGGCGGCTCATGCGGCCAAGAAGAGGCAGGGCGCCGGCGAGGACGAGGAGGTAGTAGAGTCCGGCGAGGACCCAGGTGACGAAGGTGATGGTGAGTTGATTGCCCGCCGTCCAGACCTCGTCGATGAGCGGGACGAGGACGGTGGGGATGGGACAGAAGATCCAGAGGAGGGTCTTGTCGGTGAGGTAGTCGAAGAGGGCGCTGAAAATGATGGCGAGAGTGAAGCAGATGAGTTGGAGCAAGATGTAGAGGGAAAAGCGTTGGGTGGATTTCCGGGCGAAGAGCTGCATGATCGCGGCGGGGAAGATCATCACCGCGATGGAGGTGCCGGTGGTGGCCCAGATCCGGAGAGCGGGCCCCTGCAGTTTGGTTTGCAGCATGAGGAAGACGACGAGGAGGACGGTGAGGAAGGCGAAGAAGAGTGCGCCGGAGGCGTAGCCGGGGTAGAGCAGGCGGCCCACGAGGCGGCCGAGGGTGCCGAAGCGCAGGAACGGTCCGCAGACGATGCGGGGGAAGTCGGCCCGTTCGGTGAGGATGTCGAGGGAGATGAGGGCCATGACGACGAGGGCGCCGGCGAGGGCGATGTCGGGATCCATGGCCTGGAGGATCCAGTAGGAAACGGTGAAGACGCCGAGGCCGATGAGGCGTTTGCGGGTGGCGCGGTTTTCGGCGGCGGGGGCGATTATGCTGGCCCCCATATCGAGAAAGAAATAGCCGATGTAGAGGGTGAGGGCGAGGAAGCCGATGGCTCCGAGGAATTCGTGGGAGGAGGGCAGGAGGTAGCCGACGAAGACGTAGAGGGAGGGGGTGAGCCCCCAGAGCACGAAGATGCCCATGGCGATGGCACCGGCGATGGGGATCATGCCGCGGATGAGGACGCTGGGGACGGCGGAGAGGCCGACGGTAATGGCGGTGAGGGTGCCGGAGATGATGAAGATGTAGAGCATCAGGAAGAGCTCCGCGAACAACTGCATGCCTCCAAAAAAGTAACGGAGGATGAGATAGGGAAGGATGGCGAGGAGGATGAGGGCCGATTGGCTGACGATGGAGCACCATTTGCCCCAGACAATGCGCCAGGCACTGAGGCGGGTGAGCACCATGAGGTCGATGGTGTTCTGTTTGATCTCCAAGGAGATGGCGGAGACGCCGCGGAGGGGTTGAATGACGAGGACGGCGAGGGAGAAGAAGCAGAAGATGATCTGGGAGACGAGGTCGCCCGCGCCATCCGAGGAGGAGGCACTGGTGGCGGCACCGGTGGTCATGAGGACGAGGGCGAGGAGTCCCTGCAGGACGAGGAAGAGGATGACGAAGGTGTAGGTGCGGAGGCCCTGGCGGAGTTCCTTGACGAGCATGGGGCTGATGCCGTCGGGGAAGTCGTTGATGCGCTCCAGAGGCGGGGGAGGGAGGTCGGGGGGGAGG
>JAQCFL010000311.1 GCA_027619375.1 Verrucomicrobiota bacterium
TCACCCGCCCCCCCAAACCGCTCCCCTCAGAATCAAGTTGACATTCACCCTCTGACTCCGGTGAACAACCCAATCGCGGAAACACCACTCCCGACCCCCACCCGGCCCGGAACACGATCGCCGCCCTCGCCGGCACCCTCCTCCTCCTCTCCCTCCTCTGGTGGGCCTACACAAAACGCTCCAAAAACCACCTATAACCGCGCTGGTCTCTCAACAACCACGCTCCTCCTTCATCCCCTTCCCCCGTCCCGGCACAGCCCCAGAAGGCGACACCGGACACGTCCCGGAATCGCCCCAGCAAGCGACGCCTCATCCCCATTCGCGCAAATCCGCGTCCATTCGCGGTTCAAATTCCCCATTCCCCCCACTTCCGCATTCCGCATTCCGAACTCCGCATTCCCCCTCACTCCCACTCAATACTCGCCGGCGGCTTCGTCGAGACATCATAGAGCACCCGGTTGATCCCCGCTACGTCGTTCAAAATCCGGTGGCTCGTCTCGCGCAGAATCGCATACGGCAACTCCACCCAGTCCGCCGTCATGGCGTCCTCACTAATCACGGCCCGCAGGCTGATCGCCCACTCGTAACTCCGCTCGTCCCCCTTCACCCCCACCGTCTTCACCGGCACCAGCGCCGCATAGGCCTGCCACACTTTGTCATACCAGCCGTGCTCCTTGAGCTTCCCGATGAAAATCGCGTCGCACTCCCGGATGATGTCCAACTTCTTCTGCTCGATCGCCCCCGGACAGCGCACCGCCAGGCCCGGCCCCGGAAAGGGATGCCGCCCCACGATGTCCTTCGCAATCCCCAGCGAAAGCCCCAACTCCCGCACCTCGTCCTTGAACAACTCCGCCAAGGGCTCCAGCACCTTCCCCTGCCGCTGCAATTCCAGAATCCGCTCCACCCGGTTGTGGTGCGTCTTGATCTTCGACGCCTTCGACTTCGCGTTCGAGGCACTCTCAATCACGTCCGGATACAGCGTCCCCTGCGCCAGCAAATCCGCATTGCCCACCGAGTCCCAGAAGACATCGATGAAGAGCCCCCCGATGATCTCCCGCTTCTTCTCCGGATCCTCCACTCCCGCCAGCGCGGTCAGAAAGCGATCCGCACACTCCACCGTCTCGATCTCCACCCCCATCCGATGGAAATTGCTCCGCACCTCCTCCCCCTCGTCCTTCCGAAGCAGACCGTGATCCACAAAGATCGCCCTCATCTTCACCCCCGCCTCGTGCAACAACACCGCCAGCACCGTGCTGTCCACCCCGCCGCTCACCCCGCAAACCACCTGCTTGTCGCCCACCGTCTCGCGGATGCTCTCCACCATCGCCCGCTTGAAATCCTCAATGTGAAACTCCTGCAATTCCTCCGCCGTCAGCAAGAAATTGTGCAGGATCCGCAACCCCTCATGACTGTGCGTCACCTCCGGGTGGAACTGAATCCCGTAAAACCGCTCCTCCCACTTCAAGCTCACCGGCGTCCCGTGCTGGTTCGAAGCCAGCACCTTCGCCCCCTTGCCCAGCGTCTCCACCGTGTCCGAGTGACTCATCCACACCTGCGACTCGTGCGAAACCCCCTCGTAAAGCCCGCTGCACGACTCCGGCCGCAACGCCGCCGGACCATACTCCCGCCGGTCACTCCCCTTCACCGTCCCGCCAAACTTGATGTTCAACAACTGCATCCCGTAGCACACCCCCAGCACCGGACAGCCATAGGCCTGCAGCTTCGCAAAATCGAGGTCCGGCGCATCCGCCTCGCTCGTGCTCTTCGGCCCGCCGGAGAGCACGATCGCACCCGGCGATCCCATCTCCTCGAACTCCTCCAACGCATACAGCTTCGCGAAATACCCCAGCTCCCGCACCCGCCGCACAATCAATTGAGTATACTGCGAACCGAAGTCCACCACCGCCACATGTTTGCTCTCTTCCATCGTTTCAAATTGTTCAGTTTGTCTCGCGACCTCAGCTGATCGGCTGGTAGTTGGTCGGCTCTTCCGTGATCACCACATCGTGCGCATGGCTCTCGCGCAATCCTCCCGGCGTGATCCGCACAAAGTGCGCCAGGCTCCGCAAGGCATCCAGATTCTCCGCCCCCACATATCCCATCCCCGACCGCAACCCGCCCATCAATTGAAACACCACGTCCTCCAACGGCCCCTTGTAAGGCACCCGCCCCTCCACCCCTTCCGCCACCAGCTTCCCGGTCGCCCCCTGCCCGTAGCGGTCCCCCGCCCCCTTCTTCATCGCCCCCAGCGACCCCATCCCGCGGTAGGTCTTGAAGCGCCGCCCCTGGAAATGCACCGTCTGCCCCGGACTCTCCCGCGTGCCCGCCAGAATCGACCCCAGCATCACCATGTCCGCACCCGCCGCAAGCGCCTTGCAGATGTCCCCCGAGTAGCGGATCCCGCCATCCGCAATCACCTTCACGCCATTCGCCCGGCAGTGCTCCGCCACATTCTGAATCGCCGTGAACTGCGGCATCCCCACCCCCGAAATGACCCGCGTCGTGCAGATCGATCCCGGACCCACCCCCACCTTCACCGCACTCGCTCCCGCCGTCACCAGATCCTTCGCCCCCTGCTCGGTCACCACGTTGCCCGCCACCACCGGCAGGTCAAACAGCGACCGCAACTCCGAAACCACATCCAACACCCGCGTGGTGTGCCCCGTCGCCGCATCGATGAAAAGCGCATCCGCCCCCGCCAAGACCAGCGCCGCAGCCCGCTCCTTCCACTCCGCCCCCACTCCCACCGCCGCACCACAGCGCAGCTGACCATTGGGATCCTTTGCCGCGTTAGTGAAGGTGATCCGCTTCTCAATGTCCGCCCCCGTGATCAGGCCGGCCAACTTCCCATCCGCATTCATCAGGGGCAGCTTCTCGATCCGGTGCTTGTAAAGCATCTGCCGCGCATCCTCCCAACTGATCTCCGGCGGCGCCGTCACCAACCGCTCCCGCGGTGTCATCACATCCGCCACCTTCACGTCGTCCGGACAATCATGCCGCACGTCCCGCCCCGTCACCATCCCCTCCAATATCCCGTTCGCATCAATCACCGGAAATCCCGAAAATCCCTGCTTCACCATGATCGCCCTCACCTCCGCCACGGTCTGCTCCTTGCGCACCGTCAGCGGATTGTGAATCACCGCGTTCTCCGAACGCTTCACCTTCGAAACCATCGCCGCCTGCTCCTCGATCGGACAGGCCCGGTGAATCACCCCCATCCCCCCCTCCCGGGCCAGGGCGATCGCCAACTCGGACTCCGAGACGGTGTCCATGGCCGCCGAAATGATCGGGATATTCAAGGGGATCCCCGCCGTCAGACTCGTTCTGAGGTCTGCTTCCGTCGGCAAAATCGCACTTTTGCCAGGCACAAGCAAGACGTCATCAAAGGACAATCCGAGAGTCAATTCCGCCATGAGCGAGTCAACGGAAGCCGCCCTCCGATTGCAAGCCCGATCCTACACCAAATGCACCGGCCCCGGCACCAACACCACCCGCATCCCCGCCGCCCGCGCCGACAACACCCCCGGCTGCGCATCCTCAAAGGCCACACAACGCTCCGGTGCCACATCGATCCGCTTCGCCGCCTCCAAATAGATGTCCGGCGCCGGCTTGCCGTTGGCCACATCATCCGAGGTCACCACTTCGTCAAACAGGTCGCTCAATCCCACCGCCTGCAACGTCTTCTCCGCCACGATCCGCGTCCCCCCCGTCGCCACCGCCATCGGCACCTTCCCCCGCTGCGATTGCGCATACTCCACCACTTCCTCGTAAATCACAATCTCACCCAGCGACCTCAAAAAGGCCTCCCGCTTTGCTGCGGACACCGCCACCGGATCCAGATGCAGCCCATACTGATCGTTCAAATCGATAACGATGTCGTGGGTCGGCCGCCCACCCATCGCATAAAACACATCCTCCTGGAACACGCCCCCCGCCTTGAAAGTCGCCAGCGCCGTGCACCACGCCGCGAAATGCGCCGGCATGGAATCGACCAGCGTCCCGTCCAAATCAAAAATCAAACCTTCAAAGTCACCAGTCGGAAATGCGATTCGGTCTTCGGTTGCCATTGTGCTGACGCAAGTAGGCTGCCGGGCGGGGAAGACAAGGATTTAAATGCCTCCACCCGGAACAATTTAATCAGAATGGATGATTGGCATTACCACCCTCCCATGCGCCTCCCCGGACCACCTGATCCTCCCACACCCCCGCCCCCAGCACGGCCCGCTCCGCTCCCTCGTTGACCAACTG
>JAQCFL010000312.1 GCA_027619375.1 Verrucomicrobiota bacterium
TCGTGTCGTTTCACAATCCGTTGCTGGAGAGGGATTCGGAGAGCACGGTGTATGTGGCGCGGGTGGGGGGATAGGAGGGGGAAATTTCGGGGGGAGTCCGAGCCGGGTCGGTGGAGGTTGGACGGGAAGTGGGCAAGATTCCCGAAAGAAGGGAAACTTGTCACCGAGAGAGTCTTGATCTGGGCTGGGGGATGGCTAGGATCCGCCCGCCATGGCGAAAGTGAGGGGAAAGCGAATAAAGGCCGCGCAGGAGACTGCGGCGGGGGCGACGTCCGCAGCATTGGAGGTGAGCGGAGGCTCGGAGTGGGTTGGAGTGGGGCGGTCGGGGATTCATCAGAACGGACTTTTTGCGAAGAAGGACATCCCGAAGGGGACGAAGATGATCGAGTATGTGGGGGACAAGATCATCAAGGCGGAGAGTGAGCGCCGGGGCAACGAGCAGGACGAGTTGGGACGGCCGAAGGGTGACGGGACGGTCTATGTGTTCACGCTGAACAACCGCTACGACATCGACGGGGCGGTGGAGTGGAACGAGGCGAGGAATGCAAACCACAGCTGTGCGCCGAACGCGGCGACGGACATTCTGAAGGGGCGGATCTGGTTGATCGCGGAGCGGAAGATCAAGAAGGGCGAGGAGATCACCTATGACTATGGATTTGATTTGAATTACTGGCGGGATCATCCCTGTCGTTGCGGGTCAAAGAAGTGCGTGGGGTATATCGTGGGGGAGGAGTATCGGGCGGAGTTGAAGAAGAAGGTCAAGGCCTGGGAGAAGAAGGAGGCCAAGGAGGCGGCGAAGAAGAAGGAGACGGCGAAGAAGGAGGAGACGGCGAAGAAGGAGGAAGTTCCGCAGGCTGAGTGACTGGCGGGTGTTTTGAGAACGAATTGAACGGAAGAACATGAAAAGGCAAATCAGCGGAGACCAACTATTCGAGGCCTATTTGAAGGGCGATCTGGGGGCGGCGGAGAGCTACGGGGTGTGGACGCCGTTGTGGGCGTTGCGCTCGAAGATCTGGCGGAAGAAGGGGGAGCGGAAGGTGGCGGAAGAGGCGTTGGGGGAGGTGGTGATGGAGGCCATTGACGAGGCGGAAGTGGCTGATCTGGAGCATTTGGCGGCGGCCCTGAAGGCGATGCTGGCGGCGGAGCGTTCGCCGGCCTTTGCGGTGATGGCGGATGTATTTTTTGCGGTGGAGCAGCTCAACGTTCTGGCGGGGGTTTTCACGAAGAGTGATGTGCTGTGGTGGTTGAACAAGAAGATGGAGGCCGTCCTGACCGGGCCGGAAGTGGAGGGGGCGCTGGAGGCGATGGAGTTGGCGGCATTGATCCCGGACGGGAAGCGGACGGTGAAGTAGGGGGCTTGCCGATGGGGAGGCGGTCTGTCATGGTGGGTAGGTGGACGAAGGATCGCGGCGACCTCTAACGACACGTTCGGCGGCCTGGGCGCAGAAGCTGGCGGGTGGGTTGGCGTCCAGTGGAGTGACGCCGAACGGGATTTCCGCGTTGAGCGTGGTCTTTGCGGGATTGGGTTGTGTGGCGTTTGAGGCGGGCGGGGCGTTTTTGGAGGGGGCGGAGTTGTGAGGGGGTGGGTGCTCTGGAGGGTGAGGTCCGGTCCGGCGCCCCTCCGGGGAGCGCAGAGGTGTGGGGTGGGCAATCCGGTGGTGTTACCACCGGCTACCGCATGTTGTCCCTCCGGGACGAAGGAGGTGTCCCACCCGTTGCCGGAAGTTGCTCCGCCGGGGTGACCGTTTGGAGGATGCGGAGTTGCGAGGTGGTTAGTCGAGGTCCTCTTCGGCGGTGCGGATGGGGCGGTGGGGGGTGGTGAGTTGTTCGCCCCAGTATTGGAGGAAGAAGCGTTTTTCCCCGAGGTTGAGGATTCGGTCGGATTTGCCGATGATGGGGCGGAGGGTGGTGGGCATTTGGAGGGTGACGAGGAGGAAGACGGCGCACCAGATGACGAGGTGTCCGGAGCCCTTCATGCCGAGGGCCTTGCCGGCGCGGCGGACGAGGGTGAGGCCGAAGCCGACGCAGAGGAGCCAGAGGGCGGTGAGGAGGAAGCCCATGAAGCCGATGGAGTTGCTGGAGGCGCTGAAGAGCCAGACGACGGGGGCGAAGCCGACGAGGAGGAGGGCGGCGAGGGCGATCATGCAGCAGAGGAGGCCGGCCACGGTGCGGAATTTGGCGTTGAGGCCGCCGAGGCAGGTGAAGATGTAGAGGCTGGGGAGGCAGATGAGGGCGCTGAAGAGGAGTCCACCGACGATTTTGAGGGGAGCGGCCCAGAGTTGGGTGCCGGCGGAGAAGCTGCCGACGACGAGTCCGAAGACGAGGAGGCAGATGGCGGCGATGAGGACGAGTTTCCCGGTGAGGGAGTTGCGTTGTTCGCCGTGTTCGAAGTGGTGGATGAGGGAGAGCGGTTTTTTGAGCAGCCTGTGGAGGACGTTGGAGAGGGTGGTTCCCCCCTCCATGGCTTCGAATCCGGAGGTTTCGGGCTGGTTGGGCGGGATACCGGGGATGTTGGGTGGGTCGGTGGTCATGGTTGTGTCTGGTTTGTTGTTAGATTGTCTTGTTAGAATCCGAGGAGGTGGAGGGCGGCGTTGAGGACGGTGTCGTAGAAATTGCCTTCGAGGGGGTGGGGGCGGAGGAACTGGACCTCGAGTCCCGGGGTGCCGAAGAAGGGGCGGAGGATCCAGGTGATCTGGGCGCCGACGAAGAGGTTGCCGGCGAGCCAGGCGAAGAAGGTTTGGACGCCGGCGAGGCGGGAGAGGGCGAACTCGCGGAGGAAGCCGAGGAGTTTGCGGTGGGAGAGGATGCCGGCAATGGCGATGGCGAGGGTGTGGGTGAGGAGGGTGAGGGCGTGCCAGTCACGGGCATCGGCGTGGTCGGCGGGAGGGGTGTTGAGGGCGAGGAAGAAGGTGACGGGGCTGAGGGCGCCGAGGATGAGGGCCATGATGGCGAAGCCGGCGAGGAGGAACTGGAGGCTTTGGCGGAAGCCGATGCCGCTGCCGAGGACGAGGCCGAGCATGCCATTGAGGAGGCCGTTGACGAGAAGGGTGAGGAGGATGGCGGCGGGGAGCTTGATGGCCACGTAGGCGGCCATTTCCCATCCGCGCCAGAGGCCGACGGTGGCACCGTAGAGGGCGAGGCCGACGATGATGAGGGTGAGGCAGATGCGGAGGGAGCCGGTGCGGACACCGTTGATCCAGCCGTCGAGGAGCTCGCGGTCCCCGCGGCAGAGGGCCGGGATGGGGAAGCGGGTGGCGGCGGCCGGGTTGTCCATCTGATTGGGTAACGCTTTGTGTTGCAAAGTTTGTCTCCCCAGGGAGGAATACGTTCAATCAGGGTGAGAAGTTTCGGGTGGCTGCCCCATCGTTGGCCTGAAGGGCCGGGACAACACAGCGAAGGGTGAAACCCTGGTAACGGGTTTGTGTTTTGGTGAGGGTCGCCTGAAGGGTGACGAGAAGTCGTGGTGGAAGTGGGGCCTATCGAAGTTTGGCGAGGGGGCGGAGGCGAAGGTCCTGCTGCGGTTTTCTCGCGGCCCTTCAGGCCGCCGATTCATCGGAGGCGGTTGTTCCAGGGCTGCGCCCTTCGCTGTGTTGTTTGGGCCCTTCAGGCCCGGAGAGGTTCCTCTGGAGGGGGCGGTTTGTCGGAGGAAACCGCGGCCACGTGTAGGGACGGCCTGCGACCGGGACGGTCACGCCACGGGAGAGAACCGTGCGGTTACGGGAGGAGGGTGATGGTGTAGGGGTCGTAGTGGTCCTTGGGGGAGAAGAGCCAGCCGGGGTTGCGGTTGACGAGTTCGTAGTCGGTGAGGACGAACTCGGGGAGGAACTGGTTGCTGTTGGGGTCGTAGAGGGTGCGGCCGCTGTAGGATCCGCGGACGCGGTATTCGTAGTTTTGGTCGTAGCCCCAGCGTTGTCCGGGTGGGCCGTCTTCGGGGAGGCGGTCGGGGACGTGTTTGCGGGTCTCGTTCATGATGACGAGTTTGCCGCTGCGGGGATCCTGGTGGGGTTTGCGGAGGTAGCCCCAGAAGCGGGTCTTGTGGACGAAGTAGCGACGGGCGTAGTCGAAGTCGCCGCTGGCTTCGTTGGCGATCTCCACGCTGCGGACCTCGGCGGTGGGGCCACCCATGTTGGAGGGGCCGAAGTTGCGGTAGGAGCCGCCGCCGCCGCAGGAGACGAGAAGAGTGGTGGCGAGGGGGAGGAGGAGAGTCCAGAGGCGCATGGGGAGGCATTCTCGGGGGAGGAGGGCGG
>JAQCFL010000313.1 GCA_027619375.1 Verrucomicrobiota bacterium
GGATCCCCGGACGGCGCGTCTCTTTTGTGCCCGGGTCCTCAGCCCACCAAATCCCCGATCGAGCCGTATCCAGGCTCGAAAAGCCGCTGATACATCCGCGCCGCAAAGCCGTCCGTCATCCCCGCCAGGAAATCACACACCAACCGCGCCCGCCCCGCCTCCGTCCTCGCTTCCTCGATCTCCCCCACATCGGTCGCCTGCAACAGCTGGAACCGCTGCCCGTCGATCGCCTCGTCCTTCACGTAGCGCGTGTGCAGTACTTCCCACAAGCGCCGCAACATCATGCTCCCTTTGTGCTCCAACTGCTTGAGCTGCGGTGACAGGAACACCACCTCAAAAGCCAGCTTCTTGAACACCTCGCTCTCCGCCCTCACCTCCGGATCCACCACCAGCCGATACCGATACCGATTGCTCTCCCCGCTCAGGAAGTTGACATCCTCCTCCAGCGTGGCGGACTTGATGTAGTCGCCGATCCGCTTCCCCGCAAAGGCATCGATCCGCCCTCCCCGCACCGCCCGGAGCAGCGCAGCCAGCGGCGTCCCCTCCCCGCTCGAAACACCCTCCCGCTCCGCCCACCCCTCGATCTTCTCCGTGCTCAAAAATCCCGCCCGCACACTGTCCGCCAGATCGTTCAGCGAATAGGCCGTGTCATCCGCCCAGTCCATCACCTGACACTCGATCGACTTGAACCCGTCCCGCGCCTTGCCAGGGGTCAGCTCCACCGGAAAATCCCGCCCCCCCATCGCCCAGTCCAGATACTTCGCCTGCGCATCATAAATGAAGTGATTCCCCGGAGCTTTGCCCTTCACCGACTTGAGTTCACTCCATAGCGACTTGTATTTCAGAATCCCGTCCAGAAACGCCCGGCTCGGATCCATCCCCTGCCGCTTCTGCGAAAAAATCCGCTCCGTCAACATCCGCAGGGTCTGCGCATTCCCCTCGAATCCACCATAGGGCTCCAAAAAATGATTCAAGGATCGCTCCCCCGCGTGCCCGAACGGCGGATGCCCCAGATCATGCGACAAACAAACCGCCTCCACCAACTCCGGATCGATGAAGCTCTCCGGCGTCAAGGCCGCCGAACTCTCCCGCAGCCAATGACAGATCGAACGCCCGATCTGCGCCACCTCCAGCGAATGGGTCAGCCGCGTCCGGTAAAAGTCATACTCCCCGCTCCAAAAAACCTGCGTCTTGTTCTGCAGGCGCCGAAAGGCCGGCGTGTGCAGGACCCGGTCCCGGTCGATCTGGAACGGCGTCCGGAAATCACCCGCCGTCTCCCGGCCCGACCACCGCTCCGTATCAAAGGCAGAGTAAAAGCTGTTTCGCACCCGCCCATTCGTGACCTCCCGCAGCCCTCCTGAAAACCCCATTCTGCACGAATCTCCCGATTCCCCCTCCGCCCATCCTCCTTTAAGTGGCGTGACCGTCCCGGTCGCAGGCCTTCCTCCTGAAGTGGCGGCGGTTTCCAACCGCCCAGCCGGTCCCGGTCCGGCCACCTCCCGGACTCCAGGGTGGTCCTGCCAACCTTGCCCTCGCCAACGCAATCCACGGACCCGCTTTTCGTGGTTCTCGAATCACCCGATTCCGTACAAAGTCACCCTGTGGCTCCCCTCACCTATCTTGTCCTCGTCCTCGGCCTCGGCATCCTTGCCCAGCTGATCTCCTGGCGCCTCAAGCTCCCCTCCATCCTCCTCCTCCTCGCCTTCGGCTTCGGCCTCTCCGCCACCACCGGCGTCACCATCGACGACTACCTCGGGCAGGATGTCCTCCTCGCCATCGTCGGCCTCTTCGTCGCCATCATTCTCTTCGAGGGCGGCCTCACCCTCAAGTTCTCGGAACTCCGCGAGGCCGGCGTCCCCGTCCTGCGCCTCTGCTCCATCGGCGTCGCCGTCTCCGCCGTCCTCACCGCAGTCCTCGCCCACTTCATCTTTCGTTTCGACTGGACCGTGTCCTCCCTCCTCGGAGCCATCCTCGTGGTCACCGGACCCACCGTCATCGGCCCCCTTCTCCGCGTCATCAAACCGGTCCGCAAGATCTCCTCCATCGTCAAATGGGAAGGCATCGTCATCGACCCCATCGGTGCCATTCTCGCCGTCCTCGTCTTCCAGTTCGCCGTGGCCGGCGGCTTCGGCAGCGCCTCCGGCGTCGTCCTCTTCGCCCTCGCCAAAACCCTCCTGGTCGGCGTGGTCCTCGCCGTGGTCATGGCCAAGGGCATCGAGCTCCTCCTCCGCCACCACCTCATCCCGGACTTCCTCGAAAGCGTCTTCCTCCTCGCCGTGGTCGGTGCCGCCTTCGCCGCCTCCAATGCCATCCAGCAGGAATCCGGCCTCCTCACCGTCACCGTCCTCGGCATCGCCCTCGCCAATCAGAAAACCGTCTCGGTCCGCGAAATCCTCGCCTTCAAGGAACACCTCCGCGTCCTCATCATCTCCCTCCTCTTCATCCTCCTCTCCGGTCGCATCGCCCCCTCCGCTCTCGGCGCCGTCCTCCTCCCCAGCCTCGCCTTCATCGCCGGCCTCATCCTCCTCGCCCGTCCCGCCTCCATCTTCCTCGCCACGGTCCTCTCCAAAAACCTCGCCTTCCGCGAGCGCCTCTTCCTCGCCGGACTCGCCCCCCGCGGCATTGTCGCCGCCGCCGTCACCTCCATCTTCGCCATCGAACTCGAACACGCCGCCCACTCCGGCAAACTCCCCGCCGCCATCGAAGCCCAGGCCCACGAACTCGTCCCCATCGTCTTCCTTGTCATCATCGCCACCGTCCTCATCTACGGCATCCTCGCCGCACCCATGGCCCGCGCCCTCGGCGTGGCCTCCAAAAGCTCCACCGGCGTGGTCTTCGCCGGTGCCGATACCTGGATCCGAAAAATCGCCAAAGCCCTCCACGACGATGGCCACAGCGTCCTCCTCCTCGACACCAAATACGAAAAGATCGCCGCCGCCCGTCTCGACGGAATAAACGCCGTCCGCGCCAACATCCTCTCCGAATTCGCCGGGGAGGAACTCGACTTCTCCGGCATCGGCCAACTCATCGCCGCCACCCCCAACGACGAAATCAACTCCCTCGCCACCCGCGAATTCTCCCACATCTTCGGCAAGGCCAACGTCTGGCAAATCGCCCCGCAGGACAAGGACGCCCACCACATGAAGGCCGTCGCCTCCCACCGCCGCGGCCGGATCTGCTTCTCCAACTCCCCCTCCTATCCGAAACTCCACAACCTCGCCAGGGACGGAGCCATCATCAAGAAAACCCACCTCACCGACGTCTTCACCCTGCAGGACTTCGACCTCACCTACGGCCAGGACGCCATCATCCTCTTCCTTCAGGATGAAAACCGCAATCTCCGTCCCGCCCCCGCCGAGCTCGAAAAACTCCCCGCCAACACCACCATCTACGCCCTCATCATTCCCGAGGACGCCGAGAATCCTCCTCCCGAAGAGAATCTCCTCCGCGGATCCTGATCATGTACCAATCCCTCGAAGCGAGATTTCACGACCTCTTCTGGAACGCCGAGGAAGGCCCCGGCGAACTCGAACTGCTCCAGGAATTCCACCGCCTCCATCCCGGGCGCGGCCTGGAACTCGGCTGCGGCTCCGGTCGTCTCCTCCTCCCCCTCCTCTCCGCCGCCTTCGACATCGAAGGCATCGACCTCTCCACCGACATGCTCGACCTCTGCCGCGAACAAGCAGCAGCCACCTCGCTCCACCCCGTTCTCCACCATGGCAATATCGAATTCCTCGAACTCCCCGACACCTATGCCACCCTCACCCTCCCCGCCTTCACCTTCCAACTCGTCAACGACCCCTCCCGCCTCCTCCAATCCCTCCACCGCACCCTCCACCCCGGCGGCTGGCTCTACCTCACCGCCTTCATTCCCCACTCCGAACTCGAAGGTGACGTCCCCGAAAATCAGTGGTATCCAGACCGAGACCTCGTCCTCCCGGACCAAACCCGCGCCTCGGTGGAAACCAGGCACTCCCTCGATCCCGAGTCCCGCCTCCTCATCCGCCACCACCGCTACGCCCTCCACTCCCCCGACGACGCTCTCCTCGATTCCCACGAGTCCCAGGAACGCATCCACTGGCTCGAAGCCCATGAACTGACCGACCTCCTCCTCGAGCACGGCTTCACCACCACCGACACCATCGTCAACTTCGACCCCCACGACGACACCCCCATCGAGGACGCCACCGTCTTCACCCTCCTCGCGGAAAAAATTCAAGCCCCCTGACCTCCCCCCTGACCTCC